>DATGXA010000080.1:0-15127 GCA_035299125.1 Opitutaceae bacterium | reverse complement strand
CGATCATCGCGTTGCACGGTGACGCCGGAAATTCGCCTGCGCCGCGGCGGCTGGTGGTGATCGAGGAGTTTCGCGTGCCGATCGACGGCTGGGAGTTCGGCCTGCCGGCCGGATTGCTCGATGGTGACGAGGCGATCGCCGAGTGCGCGCGGCGCGAATTGCGCGAGGAGACCGGGCTTGAGCTGGAGCGCGTGTTGGAAACCTCGGGCCTGACGTATTCCTCGCCGGGGCTGACGGACGAGAGCCAGGCGTTTGCGGTGGTGACGTGCTACGGCGCGCCCAGTCTGCGACCGGGGATCGAGGGCGAGCAGATCAAGGTGCACCTGCTCGGGCAATCCGGCTGCCGCGAGTTGCTCGCGCGCAATCGCGCCGGCTCGGCGGCGATCTCGTCGCGCGTGTGGCCGTTGATCGCGGCGGTGGCGCACGCGGGCAGTTTCGCGGGGGTGCCAATCGCGGAGTGAGGCGGCGGCCGCGCGTCGCTTTGAGCCGGGTAGCTCACTTGGCCGGCGGAGTCGGAGTCCGGTCGACGACTTGGCCCACAGTTGCCGCAGAACCGGCTTTGACGCCGCGCGGCGGGCTCTCTTGCGTGGCGGCGTGCTCCAGTACCTCCGCATCCGCAACCTCGCGCTGCTCGAAGCCGTCGAGCTGGAATTCGGCGCCGGATTCACGGCCGTGACCGGCGAGACGGGCGCCGGCAAAAGCATCCTGCTCGGCGCGCTGCAACTGCTCGCCGGCGCGCGCGTCGACAAGACGTCGATTCGCCAGGGCGCCGCAGCGTGCGAAGTGGAGGCGTCGCTGTTCTTTTCGAAGACCGCGGAACTCGACGCTGTGCTGGACCGGTTGGAGCTGCCGCGTTGCGAGGACGGCGTGCTGCTGCTGAAGCGCACCGTGCCGCGGGAGAAGGCGCCGCGGATCACGGTGAACGGCGCGCTGGCGACGCTCGCGGCGTTGCAGGAGCTGGGCGAGCTCTGGATCGATTTCCACGGGCCCGGCGAACCGCGCCGATTGCTCAAGGCGGGTTGCCAATTGGAGCTGCTCGATCTGTTCGCCGACAACGGCGCGTTGCTCGCGCGCTACGGCGCGGCGTACGGGAGATGGCGCGCGCTCGTGGCGGAAGTGGAGCGGATCGCGCACGAGACGAAGCTTTCCCCCGACCAGATCGAATACCTGCGCAGCGAGGTCGAGAGCATCGACGGGCTTGAATTGAGCGAGGAAGGCGTCGAGGCGCTCGAGCGCGATTTCCAACGGATGAGCCGTGCCCAGGATCTGCTCACCGCCGCGCGCGCCGTGGCCGACGGGCTGAGCGGCGACGAGGGCCTGCTCGGCCGGCTAGCGCCGCTCGTGCGCGAAGGGCGCGAGCTCGAGCAGCTCGATCCCACGAGCAAGGCGCTGGTCGACCGACTGGCGGCGTTGTCGTTCGAAGTCGAGGATCTCGGGCGCGAGTTCGAATCGTTGGGCGGCGACTTTTCCTTCGAACCGGAGCAGGCCGAGGCGCTTGGCGAGCGCATGAACGCGTGGCTCGACGCGAAACGGAAATACGGCGGCTCGGTGACGGCGGTGCTCGCGGCCGCCGACGCGATGCGCAAGCGGCTCGCGGTGCAGGGCGATCTGGCTGGCGCGATGGCCGGGCTGGAGCAGGAGACTGCAGCGGCGAAGGCGGCGGCGCTGGCGATTGCGCGCGAACTGCGTTCCACCCGCGAGAAGGCGGCGCGCGAGTTGGCGAAGGCGGCTGCGAAACGGATCGCCGAGCTCGGTTTCAAGAAGGCAGATTTCACCGTGCGGCTCACGACCGAGCCGGAGCTTGGCCCGGCCGGCGATTGCGCGGCGGAGTTTTTGTTTTCGCCGAACGTCGGTGAGGCGCCGTTGGCGCTGCACAAGATCGCGTCGAGCGGCGAGCTCGCGCGCGTGATGCTCGCCCTCAAGACGGTGCTCGCGGACCTCGACAATGTGCCGTTGCTGGTCTTCGACGAGGTCGATGCGAACGTGGGCGGCGAGATCGGCCGCATCGTGGGCGAGCGCATGGCCGGCATCGCGAAGAAACACCAGGTGCTCTGCGTGACGCACCTGCCGCAGGTCGCGGCGCAGGCGGCGAACCATCTGCTCGTCGAGAAGGATCAGAGCGGCGAGCGGGCTGAGGTGACGATCCGCGCGATCCACGAGGCGAAGAAGGAACGCGTGAGTGAGCTCGCACGCATGCTCGGCGATCGCACCGCGAAATCCGCGCTGCAGCACGCGGAGGAGTTGCTCAGGGGCTGAGCGGTTGTTGGTAGGGCGAGGCCTCCGGCCGAGCCGCGGCTCACCGAGGACGGGTTCGCCCTACCGGATCGCTCAGGCTTCCACCGCGGCGCGGCTGCGCCAGAGGTGGGGCGGGAGGCAACCGAGGCCGATGATGGCGAGCTGCGAGGCCCAGAAGGCGCACAGCCAGAAGAACGCCGAGTCCATGAAGCCGTAGCTATGCAGTCCGACGCCGAGCATGTTCACGCCGAACCAGGAGGCGGCGGTGATGCAGTTGCCGAAGATGGCGAGGTTCATGAAGCCGCGCGGGCCGACGAGCTTGCCCCAGCGCGCGTGGAGGATGACGGCGTTCCAGAGCACGATCACGAGCGCGCCGTTTTCCTTCGGGTCCCAGCCCCAGAAACGACCCCACGATTGGTCGGCCCAGATGCCGCCGAGCACGGTGCCGACGAGGCTGAAGAGCGTCGCGAAACAGACGGCGCCGTAGGTCATGCGGAGGAGTGCCTGCGCGGTTTCCGGATCGAGCGAGCGCGAGAGAGTACCGCGGAGGACGAACACCAACGCGAGCACGCCCGCCACGAAGCACGCTCCGTATCCCATCGTTATGGTGACAACGTGGGTCGCCAACCAGAAGTTGTCGTCGAGCACGGCGCGCATCATCTCCATCGTGTCGCCGCTGAACTGGAGGTGGTGGGCGACGAGAAGCGTGACGAAGCCGAGCACGCCCGCGACGACGTTGCCGATGGAGTTGCGGAAGAAACGCTCGAGCAGCAGCGCCAACCCCGAGCCGACCCAGCCGACGAAGAGGGCGGAGGAGTAGAGGTTGGTGACGGGCGGGCGGCTCTCAATGTACATGCGCGCGGCGATGCCGGCGGTGGTGAGCAGCCAGGCGACGACACCGACGCGGAGCGCGGAGCGCGCGAGCACATCGGGCCAGACGAGCCACGAGACGAAGCCGAGGAGCGCGACGAGGACGTAGAGCGCGGCGGCCCAGTAGAACGGCTCCGCGTGGTTGAAACGGAACTCGAGCGCGGTGCGCGGGAGGCGCGGGTCGTCGCGGCCGACGAGGTGTTCGCCGAGCGCGGTGACGGCGCGGTTGAACAGCTCCGGGTTGCCGGCGCGCCAGGCGCTGCCGAGCGCGGCGTAGTCGCGCACGGGCTGGGGCACACGGCTGGTGGCGAAGGAGGCGAGCAGGGCGTCGCCGAAATTCGACCACGCGTTGTGGTCGGTGATGGCGGGCGGCGGAGGGATGGCGAGCATCGTGGCGCGGCCGCTCAGGAGCTGGAATTTCTTGAGGTAGCCGGCGAGCTCCTTGACGAGGTTTTCGTCGGCGGTCTTGCCGGCCATCTTCGCCTCGGTGGCGGCGAGCGCCTCCGGGAGGATCTGCTCGAAGCGGATGACCTCGGCGGCGAAGTCGTCGCTCTCCGGCAGTTGCAGGCTGTAGCGCAGACCAAGGTAAGTGTGAAGGCGGTTGCGGAGTTTGAGGACTTCGCGCTCGTAGGCGTTCTGCTCCGGGGACTCGAGCTGGGCGGCGCGCTCGGCCTGCTGGTCGAGGTCGTCGAGGTGCGGAGCGAGTTGCGCGAAGGAGAAACGCACGCCGCCAGCGCCGTCGTCGGGGGAGAGGCGGAGGAGGGCGAGGACCTCATTGTTGTCGATGCGGAAGACTTGGTAGGTGTCGGCGAGCGCGGGCTTGAAGAGCGCGTCGAGCAGCCACTGGTTCGGCGTGAGCGAGTGGCCGTCGGGCGTCTTCACGCGCTGGCGATTCTGGATCAGCAGCAGCGATGTGCGGGCGACGGTGTCGAGCGGCTTCAGGCGGCCGCCGACGAGGACGGGGAGCCGGCCGAAGCCTTGGGTGTCGAAGGCGTCGCGGTTTTTCGGTAACACGAGGGTGACGGCGACGCAGAGGAGGGCGACGACACCGGCGAGCAGAGGAAGGTAGCGTTTCATCGGTGGCGCGGGTCAGGCGGTGGTGGCGGCGGTGGCGCGGCGGCGCTGGAGGAATCCGGCGAGCGTGAGGATGAAATGGTAGAGCAGACCGAGGCCGGAGATGACGCAGGCGATGTAGGGCAGGAGCCAGCCGGGGTTGCGCACGACCTGGAGGATGGTGGTGCGGTCGTTGTTTTTGAAACCGGACTGGTAGAACGTGTAGCCGCCGTGGCGCAGCGGGTTGTTCATGTAGATGCGGACCTGACGGTCCTCGGCGCCTTCGGCCGAGCGGAGGCGGACTCGGCTGGAGAAATTCCGCGGGATCTCGGTGCCGGGGTATTTGTCGTGGCGGAACTCGAGCAGCGAGAGCGAGAAATCGAAGTAGATGCGCGTGCGGCGGAGGACGACGGCGTAGGTGCGGCCGGCGGCGGTGAACGTCTGCGGGCGCTCGATGGCCAGCGTGGCGAGCATGACGCCGACCGGGCCGTCGGGGCCGCGGAACTCGACGAAGGCGGTGGGCGCGTTTTCTTCGTTGGGGCGGTAAGTCGGCTCGGCGGGTTGCACGACGACCGCAGGGCCGAAACCGAGAGTGGCGGGCGAGGCGGGGGCGTTGGGGGCGTCGCGCCGCATGAAGAAGTTGGCGTTCTCGTGAAACTGCAGCGGGAGGAGCGTGAGCGGGCAGCCGGGCAACGCGATCGGCTCGCGGCGCGAGAGGCGCGAGAGCGGCACGGCCCAGACCTGGTCGAAGGCGGGATCGGTGACATCGATCACCGCGAGCTCGCGCTCGAAGGAGGCCTCGGCGTAGTTCTTGGTGTCGCCGGTGTCCAAAGTCAGGTGACTTTCGACGGCGAGCAGGCCGGTGAGCAACTCGCCCACGAGCAGCAGGATGATGCCGAAGTGGGTGAAGTGGAGGCCGAGGTTGCGCCAGGTGAGGGTGAAGCGGAGGAACTGCGCGCAGAGCAGGTTGATCAGTAGCGCGCCGCCGATCAGGTAGCCGCCGGGGAAGAACGGGATCGAAACGCCGGTGCCCGGGAGCTGTTGGACGACGACGAAGGAGCGGAAGTATTTCGCCTGCACGGCCCAGATGCCGAGGTGGACCTGGTCGAGCGTCGCGATGACGACCAGGACCATGGCGAGCACGAGCAGGACGACGGTGATGCGCAACGAAGCGAGGCGCTCGACGAGAGTACGGAGGAGGGCGCGCATGGCTTCAGGAGTTCGCGGGGTGGACGGTGCGCAGGAAATCGAGGAAGGCGGGCTTCTCGGCGGCGACGACGGCGTCGGGGCCGGAGAGTTTGAAGAACCACGCTTCCTCGCCGCGGTAGAGGATCGCGCCAAGCACGCGGGTGGACCCGGCGCCGGTCTGGCCGAGCAGCTCAACTGTCACGAACTTCAGGCCGGCGGCGTTTTCGACCGCGGTGGTTTCGGCGGCGAGCTGCGCCTCGGTGAGCGGCGCGAGACCGACTTGGCCGCGCCAGCGGTTGATGTTGGCGAGGAGCGGATTGCTGGCCGCGGGGAAGACGAAGATCGAGCAGTCGGCTTCGCCGGCGGTGTTTTTCGCGGTGAAACTGCCACGGCGCATCGCGCCGAGCGGTTTGGCGACCCAGTGGTCGGGCGCGGCCCAGGAGATGGAGTCGTTCGCCGCATCTGGGGCGGAGGCAGGTGCCGCGCCCGGCGCGGGCATCGCGCCACCGCCGATGGGCGGATGGCCCGGCGGTAGCGCGGCGGTGTCGCCGGAGTTTGGAGCTGGTGCCGCGCTGCCATCGAGCGGTGGATGGCCGGCGGGGAGTTCGCCGCCGGCGGTCGGGGCCGGGGGCATCTCGGTGGGCGGCAGCGTTTCCTTGGACGTGCGGTAGGTGCGCACCGGCTCTTCGCGACAGCCGGCGAGCACGAGGGCGAGCGCGGCGATGGTAGCACCGACACTCCGTGGGGCTCGCAGAGAGATCATGAGTGGACGCCCAGTAAGCGGCGCTCGGGGGAGTTTTCAACCGGCAAGAACGCGCGGTAGCGGGCAGTAGCCGGTGCGGGCAATCCGGCGTAGGAGAAGAAGAGAGCGCGGGACGGTGTCCGGTGTGTCGCGGACAACAAAAAGGCCGGAGCGCGTGAAGCACTCCGGCCCGGAAAACTGGATGCGCGGTGGGCGACTTAGTTGGCGAAACGGAAGAGCGCGACGTCGCCGTCCTGGAACACGTATTCCTTGCCCTCGAGGCGGTACTTGCCTGCGTCGCGCGCAGCGGCCACGGAGCCGAGCCGGGTGAGGTCTTCGTACGAGACGATCTCGGCCTTGATGAAGCCCTTCTCGAAATCGGTGTGGATCACGCCGGCGGCTTGCGGGGCCTTCCAGCCCTTCTTGATCGTCCAGCAGCGCACTTCCTTCTCGCCGGCGGTGAAATAGGTCTGGAGGCCGAGCAGGGCATAGGTCGCCTTGATGAGGGCGGAGACGCCGGAGTCGTCGACGCCGAGATCCTTGAGGAACGCCTTCGCATCCTCGGGCGGGAGGTCGATGAGCTCGGCCTCGATCTTGGCGCTGATCGGCACGTAGGCGGCGTCGTGGTGGTGCGCGACGTAGTCGGCGACCTTGCGGACGAAGGGATTCTGCTCGGCGGTGGCGAGGTCGGACTCGGCGACGTTGCAGGCGAAGAGGACGGGTTTGGCGGTGAGAAGCTGGAAGAGCTTCATCAGGTTCTTCTCGTCGTCGGTCGCATCGAGGACGTTGGCGGTCTTGCCGGAGTTGAGGTGCGGCTCGAGTTTCTGGAGCAGCGCCATCTCGGCCTGGGCTTCCTTGTCGCCGGACTTGGCCTTCTTCTGCGTTTTCTCGATGCGCTTCTGGATGGCGTCGAGATCGGCGAGCACGAGCTCGGTGGTGATGACCTCGATGTCGCGCACGGGATCGACGCCGCCCATGGTGTGGACGACATCGCTATCCTCGAAACAACGGACGACCTGCACAATGGCGTCGACCTCGCGGATGTTGGCGAGGAACTGGTTGCCGAGGCCTTCGCCCTTGCTGGCGCCGGCGACGAGACCGGCGATGTCGACGAACTCGATGGCGGCCGGGACGACGACGTTGGTCTTGGCGATTTCCTTGAGCACGTAGGCGCGCTCGTCGGGCACGATGACGACGCCGACGTTCGGATCGATCGTGCAGAACGGGTAGTTGGCCGCCTCGGCCTTGCGGGAGCGAGTGAGGGCGTTGAAGAGGGTGGACTTGCCAACGTTGGGCAAACCGACGATGCCGGCTTTGAGCATAAAGAGGGCGGACTGCACCTGCCGGGATGTGGCTTGACAAGAGGATTCTTCGCCGGCGAACTCGCCGACTCTTTTCTTCGAAAACACGTCCGAAACGTCCGCCCCCTTTCCACTAGTATGGCACTGAAAATCCGTCTGACCCGCGTCGGCTCGACGCACAACCCGATCTATCGCGTGGCCGTGGCCGAAGCGCGTTCCCGCCGCGATGGCGCCGCCGTCGAGCAGATCGGGCACTACAATCCCCGCGCCAAGGGCGCGCAGCTGACGCTCGACGTCGCCCGCTACGAGCACTGGATCAAAGCCGGTGCCAAGCCGTCCGATACGGTCAACGGCCTTTACAAGCGCGCGAAGCGCTCCGAGGCGGCGAAGACCGCGGCGGCCTGAGCGTACCGCACGCCGAAAGTTTTCGAAATCGCCGTGCCTGCACAGGCCGGCGATTTCGTGTTTCTACGAGCGGCGACCGCCGCCGAATTCGCCACCCGATCTCGCTTCTCCGCGCGCCATGCGCATCGACATCCTCACGCTCTTCCCGCCCATGCTCGACGGCTTTCTGTCCGAGAGCATCATCGGGCGCGCGCTCGAGGCGAAGCTGGCGACGATCAACGTCCGCAATCTGCGCGACTGGACGACCGACAAGCACAAGACGACCGACGACCGGCCGTTTGGCGGCGGCGCTGGGATGGTGCTCAAGCCGGAGCCGATCTACGCCGCGATGGAGGAGTTGGCCACGCCCGGGTGCCGGCGGATTTATCTCACGCCCGATGGCGTGCCGCTCACCCAGAAGCTCGTCGTGGAGCTCGCGCAGATTCCGCACCTGATCTTGCTCAGCGGACACTATGAGGGAGTCGACCAGCGCGCGCGGGATGGCGTGATCGATCAGGAGATCAGCATCGGCGATTATGTGCTCACGAACGGCACGATCGCGGCCGCCGTCTTGGTCGACGCCATCGTGCGCAACATCCCGGGCGTGCTCGGGGATGAAAACTCATTGACGCACGAATCCTTCAACAACAACTTGCTCGATTTTCCTCAGTTCACACGTCCCGCGGAGTTTCGCGGCATGGTCGTTCCGGACGTCCTCCTCTCCGGCAATCATGCGGCAATCGAGCGGTGGCGACACGAGATGAGGCTCGCGAAAACCACCAAAGTCCGACCCGATTTACTCAGGAACAAGTCATGAATCCCATCATCAAGGAAATCACGGCGCCGCAGCTGAAGAACGATATCCCGGCCTTCAAGGTCGGCGACGGCGTCCGCGTCCATACCAAGGTCCGTGAGGGCGACAAAGAGCGCATTCAGGTGTACTCCGGTATCGTCATCGCCCGCAAGGGTCACGGCATCCACGAGACCTTCACCGTCCGCCGCATTTCCTATGGCGAGGGTGTCGAGCGCGTGTTCCCGGTGAACTCGCCGATGATCGAGAAGATCGAGATCGAGCGCGAGTCCCAGCCGATGCGCGCCCGCCTCTACTACCTGCGCGACCGCGTGGGCAAGAAGGCGGTCCAGGTGAAAGAGAAGCGTCTCGTCGAAGCGATGGGCGCCTCCGAGGCGGCTGCGGCTCCGGCTCAGGCCTGAACCACGGTTCCAGAACAGTTTCGCGGAGGCGGACCCACGCGGTCCGCCTCTTTTGTTTCCAGGGGCGGGCGCCGAAAAGCGCGGAGCAACGGTGTCCGACAGTTAGCGCACACGTCCCCATTTCGTGTTCCGGTTTTTCCTTCCATCACTCGCATCTCCGCCGGTAGCGTCGGCTCTCCTTACACCCATGCCTCTCAACGTCGAAGTCCTCGCCAAAGCCAGCAACATCGCCCGCGGTCTCGCCATCGACGCGGTCCACAAGTGCAGCTCCGGCCACCTCGGCCTGCCGCTCGGCGCCGCCGAGATCGGTGCCGCCCTCTACGGCCATGCGCTGGTCCACAACCCCGCCGAGCCGCGCTGGCTCAACCGCGACCGGTTCGTGCTCTCCGCCGGCCACGGTTCGATGTTCCTCTACAGCTGGCTCCACCTCAGCGGTTACGATCTGCCGCTCGAGGAGCTGAGGAATTTCCGTCAACTCCACTCCAAGACCCCCGGCCACCCGGAATTCCACGAGACTCCCGGCGTCGAGTGCACGACCGGCCCGCTCGGCCAAGGCATCGCCAACGCGGTCGGCATGGCTGTCGCCGGGCAGATGGCCGCTGCGCGCTTCAACACCGTCGAGTATCCGATCTTCGACTACCACGTGCTCGCGCTCGCAGGTGACGGCTGCATGCAGGAAGGCGTCGCGCTCGAGGCGGTCGCCTTCGCCGGTCACCAGAAGCTGGACAACTTCGTCCTCATCTACGACTCGAACGATGTCACCCTCGACGCGATGGCCGACAAGTCGCAGAGCGACAACGTGCCGGCGCGTTTCAAGGCGCTCGGCTGGGATGTGCAGACAATCGACGGCCACGATCTGGTCGCGATCGTCAAGGCGGTGAACAAGGCCAAGAAGGCCAAGACCGGCCGCCCGCAGCTGATCATCGCGAAGACGGTCATCGGCAAGGGCATCGCCGAAGTGCAAGGCACCCCAAAGGGCCATGGCGAAGGTGGGGCGAAGTTTGCCGACACCGCCCGCGCCGGCCTCGGCCTTCCGGCCGACCAACATTTCTACGTGAGCGACGAGGTGACCGCGTACTTCGCCGACCACAAGAAGCGACTCGCCCGCGCCCACAAGAAGTGGACGAAGACCTTCGCCGCCTGGCAGGCTGCCAACCCGGAGAAGGCCGCGTTGCTCGCCACCGCGACGCAGGTCACCTCCGCCGAGGAGTTGCTCGCGAAGATCCCGGCGTTCCCGCTCGACGCCAAGCTCGCCACCCGCGCCGCCGGCAAAGACGTGCTGCAGCCCGTCGCCGCCGCGCTCCCGCTCTTCGTCTCCGGCAGCGCCGACCTCTACGGCTCGACGCTCAATTACATCGCGACCGACAAGGATTTCGACCCGGCGAACCGCGCCGCGCGCAATGTCCGCTACGGCATCCGCGAGCACGCGATGGCCGCGATCAACAACGGTATCGCCTACGACGGTCTGTTCCGCACCTCGTGCGCGACGTTCCTGGTGTTCGCGGATTACTCGCGTCCGTCGATGCGTCTGGCCGCGCTCGCGAAGTTGCCGGTCACCTACATCTATACGCACGACTCGATCGGCGTGGGCGAGGACGGCCCGACGCACCAGCCAGTGGAAACCGTCTCCGGTCTGCGCGTGATCCCGAATCTCGACGTGATCCGTCCCGCTGATCCGGAGGAGGTCGCCGGCGCGTTCGCCGCCGCCGCCACCCGCACCGACGGACCCACTCTGCTCGCGCTCACCCGTCAGGCGGTGCCGATGCTCAACGACATCCCGGTGCAGACCCGCCGTGAAGGTGTGCTCCGCGGTGCGTACATCGCGGTGAAGGAAACCGCCGAGCTCACCCACATCCTGCTCGCCGCGGGCAGTGAGGTGCAGCTCGCCGTGGCCGCTGCCAAGCAACTCGGTGCAGGCGCGCGCGTTGTCTCCGTCCCCAGCTTCGAGCGGTTCAACCGCCAGTCGGCCGCGTACAAGGCCGAGGTGTTGCCGAAGGAGTGCCGCAAACGCGTCGCCATCGAGGCAGGCGTGACGGGGCTCTGGCACCAGTACGTCGGTCTCGACGGCAAGGTGATCGGCATCGACCGCTTCGGCATCAGCGCGCCGGGCGGCACGGTGTTCAAGGAGCTCGGCATTACGGCCGACGCGGTGGTCGCCGCCGCCAACGCGCTCTGAGCGTTCGGGCACCAATCAATTCCGGAAAACAAAAGGCCGCGGGCTTCGGTGCCCGCGGCCTTTTTCGTCGATCGAGGGAGGTGATTTCAGCGGCGCAACCGGACACGCAGTCCGAGCAGTGTGGCGAGTCCAAGCGTGCCGAGGAGCTCGAGCGCCCCACCACCACCGCCGCCGCTCGAAGCGTTGCTCGATCCAGTGCCGGAGCCGGTGTTGGTCGTGGCATTGACGGTGACGGTCACAGAGTTGCTCGTGACCGTTCCGAGAGAGTTGCCGACGGTCACGTAATAGGTGCCGGCATCGGCAGTCGTGGCGGTTTTGCTATAGCTCGCGGAGGCAGCTCCGCTGATCGCGGCGCCGCCTTTGTACCATTGATAGGAGAGGCGGTCGCCGGTCGCCTCGACGGAAAGCGAGAGCGTCTGCCCGGCGTTGATCGTGATGTTGGCCGGCTGGGTGGTGATCGCGGGCGCCACGTAGGCGCGCGGTGCGACGAGGTTGGCCACATCTGCGGCGTGTTCACGCAGCCAACGGGCGTTGTCCGCCGCCTTGGGCTCGGTGGACGCGATGCCGGTGGGGATTCCTTGGTAGCTCACGGACGGGTTGGAATAGTACGGGATGTAGTAGGGAGCATAGGACATGATCGTCCCCACGTCGCGGTCGTTGTAGGTGAACCGGTGCCCGTAGTAGTAACGGCCATTGCCGTCGGCCACCCCTTCGGTCTGCCTGTCGTGGTGGCAGCCGAAGTTGTGCGCGAGCTCGTGCGCTGCGACGGCGGTACCCTGGGCGTAGACCGCCACGGCTTCGTAACCGGGTGTGTAGGCCATGCCGGCATAGTCGCGCGAACCACTGATCATCAGCAGCACTTGATCGGCGCCGAAATTGGTGCGTTGCGTGCGCGCGAACCGCCCCAGCTCGGTCGTGGTGTCGGCGAGGGTATCGAGGTCGTTTTCGAGCGATTCGTTGGTCGTGTAAGACGGGGCCTCCGCGATCCCCGCGAGGCGCCACTGCAGGTTGTCGATGAGGCTGTTGTTGAGGTAGGTGTTCATCGTCGCGACCATTGCCGCGAAGGTGTTTTCGACCTCTGCAGTCGTGCCGATAGCGGCTTTGGTCGCGGCATCGTAAAGGATGAGCACATCGGCCGTGTAGGTTGCGGCGCTGGTCGTGCCGGTTGTCGCCGCAGAAGCCAATTGCGCTGCGGCCATCGCGGCGCTGGAGCGGGCGAGCGTGGAATCGGCGTCGCCGCACACGGCGAGGCTGCGCGTATGCTCGAAGACCCGCACGGTCTCGGGCGTGATCTGGATGCTGATCTCGTCGGCGCCGGGGACGGTGATGATGGCGTTCCACAACGTTTCCGTGCCGCAGGCGACCATGGTGGCCCCTTGCTCGGGATTCACGCCGATCCACGTCGTGCGACGGCCGTCGTTCGAGACGGATGCCGCGGTGAATTCAAGCGGCAGATTTGGCAGCGCTTGCACCCGGATCGAGGCAGGGATGAATTCGCGCCAATCGGCTACGGCGGCTGCGGCGTCGGGAAGAATCGCGGCGATATCCGCGCGCGCCGGCTGGCGGGTTTCTCGGGGGAGAGTGGTGACGGACGCGGCCGCTAAAGCGGCGATTTCGGCCGGCGCGAGTGCTGTCACCGCACGGTGCAGAATACGCGGGGCATGGGTGTCGGCGGCACCGCTGTTGGGAACGGCGGTCACCCGGTCGGAATGCAGGACAACAGCGGAGAGGAACAGGATGCCGGCTGCTGCAGCAAAAGTGATGATCGAACCCGAGACGGATTTCTTCATGAGCAGGTGGGAGTGGGTGGTTGAACGTTTGGGCCGTGGTACCGGGTGTCTCGGAAAAGACAGACGAACGACGCCGTTTGTGCCCGTCGCACCCGCATTCTTTCGGTCCCGAACCAGACAGCCGTAGAACGAAAAGACGGGGAAGGCGAAAATCTGGCTATCGGGCAGGCGCTTCTTCTGGGGGTCCCCACATAGGGGTTTCCCTTAATTTTGATACCGGATGAATCCTCGGATTGACGCAGGGGGAACGCCCCGGCTGCATACGGTCATGCACCCACGGCATTTCCTGACGCTCGCCGCGCTCCTGACTTCGGGAGTCGCTTTTGGTCAAACCACACTCAATTGGGCCGACATCGACTCTTGGTCTTTGGGCCTCTCGACCGGAAGCTACAACACGCTTGCGGGTGCCGGTGCGGCCAACTCGAGCATCAACACGCTCAACTACGACCTCGGCTCCGGCCTCATTGCGACGGTCTCGGTGGCCCGCGATGCGGGTGTCACGTGGCAGACGAGCTCGAATTACGGCGGCTACGCACCTGCGGTCACCAGCGACGGTGTCCTTGGCGTGGGCATCGAGAAGGCCAGCGGTGTTCCGACTGCCCTGGGCGCCACCTACACGATTCATTTCAATCAGGCGGTCACCCTCGACACGTTCTCGATCGGAGACATCGATTCTGCCCGGGACGTCGTGGCGATCACCACGAACTCTGGTGCGCTCTCGGTTTCGAACCAATCGGCGAGTCGGGTGCCGACGATCAGCACGGTTGGGAACACGATCACGCTCACCAGCACGATCAACTACAACGAGCCGCTCTTTAACCCGAACGCCCCCTCCAGCTGGGTGGAACTCACGAGCGGCACGACCGCCTTGACCGACCTGACGGTCACACTTTCCGGCAGTTCGGGCACCAGTCACGGCGTCTGGCTCAGCTCGCTGGAGGTGACGGCGGCGATTCCCGAGCCCTCGACCTATGCGGCGGTGCTCGGTGCTTGCACCCTCGCTTTGGTGGTGTGGCGTCGACGTGCGCGCGACTGAGCGTCCACTTTTTTCCGGTATTTGAGCAGAAGCCCCGCGTTTGCGGGGCTTTTGTTTTTCTGGCCCTCAAGGCCTAGTGACGGGACCGCGCAGACGGATGTCGCGGGAGGAGGCGCCGATGCGGATCTCGTAGTCGCCCGTCGTGGCGGTCCAAGCCCGCGTGCCGGGATCAAAATACTGGAAGGCGCGCGCGCCGAGCGGCAGCTCGATCGTACGGCTCTCGCCGGGAAGGAGCGCGACTTTTGCGAACGCCTTCAATTCCTGCGGTGGCCGCGTGATCGGTGTGGTGCTCGGCGGGGCGAGATAGAGTTGCACCACTTCCTCGCCCGACCGTGTGCCGGTATTCGTGATGGTGCAGGCGGCGACGCAGCCGTCGGCCGTCGGCGTGATGCGCAGCGCGGAATAGGCGAAGGTTGTGTAGGAGAGCCCGTGGCCAAACGGGAAGAGCGGCTCGAGCCCGTTCTGGTCGAGGTACCGGTAGCCGACGAACACGCCTTCGTCGTAACGGCTCTTCAGACCGGGGTCGCGGTAGTCGGCAAAGGCCGGCGCATCGCTGCGCCGCTGGATATAGGAGAACGGCAGCCTTGCCGACGGCTCGGCTCGCCCGAACAACAGATCGGCGATTGCGCCGCCGCCTTCCTGCCCCGGATAGAACGCGGCGAACACCGCGCGCACCTTGCCGATCCATGGCTCCAGCAGCTGGGGTACGCCGCCGTAGACGATCACCACGGTGTTCGGGTTTGCGGCAGCCACCGCGCGGACGAGTTCATCCTGTCCAGCCGGCATCAGGAAGTCTGTGACATCGCAGCCTTCGCCCTCGGTGGCGGCGGATTGGCCGACGGCGACGATTGCCACGTCCGCGTCGCGCGCGGCGGCGGCCGCCGCTTCGATCGAGGGCGGGGCCCGGAGATCGCCGGGCGCGCGCCAGCCGAGGATCATCGTGGCATCGCCGCCCAGTTCGCAGAACTCGACGCGCATCTCGTAGCTCTGTCCCGCTTCGAGTCGCACGGTGCGGGTCTTGGTGGCGAGGCTGTGTGCGCCCCAATGATCGATGACGAGCTGCCCGTCGAGCCAGAGGCGCGAGCCGTCGTCGCTGCAGAGTGCGAGCTCGTAATCCTGGGTGACTGGCGGAGTGAAGTG
>DATGXA010000079.1:0-12053 GCA_035299125.1 Opitutaceae bacterium | reverse complement strand
CTTGGCGCGTGGGCGGTCGTGCTCGTCTTCTGCACGGTGGTGACGGCGCTGCTCCTGCTGGCGCTCTGGCTGCGCGGACTCGCCGCGGTCGCCGCGCCCGCCGAAGCGCCGACCGTGCGTGCCGGTGCAGCCGTGCCATATGCGGCGGTGTTGCTCGGCGGGGCGTTGCAGGCGGTGAAGTTCGCGCTGCTCACGGCGATGGTGCTGCTCGTCGGCAGCTACGCGCAGACGAGCCTCTTCGCGCAGGCGTCGAGCTTCCTCGTGCTCGTGATCTGCCACTTGCAGTACCTCGCACACGATGCGTGGCAGTCGGGCGGGAGTTGGGCGGCGCGAGTCGGCGGCGGGCTGATCGGTCTCGTGTTTCCCAACTTTCAGCTTTTCGGCGGCGAGCTGGTGGGCGGCGGAACGGCGGACCTCGCCCTCGCCGGCCGCGTGGCGGTCTACGGCACGCTCTACACGGCGGTGTTCCTCGGCCTTGCTGTGTGGAGTTTCAGGCGACGCGAAATCTGAGCGAACATGCGACGCTCGCTGCCCATGGTGTTGGTCTCGCTCGTGATGGCGGGGGCCGCGCTGCGACCGCTGGAGAACTCCGTCTGGCGCGAGCAGGTGCGGCATCAACCCGGGCTCGAATGGCGGCGGCTCGACGGGGCGTTGGGGCAAGGGCTCACGCTGGGGCTGCTCGGCGGCTTTCGCGCGCTCGCGGCGGATCTGCTCTGGCTGCGCGCCAATGCCGCTTGGGAGCGCTGCGACCTCGCGCGCACGCACGCGGCGCTTACGCTGGTCGCGGCGGTCGATCCGCGACCGGTCGGCTTCTGGCTCAACGGCGCGCGCATGATCGGCTACGACATGCCGTATTGGCGCATCGCGGCGCTCGGGGGTGAGGCGGTGTTGCCGGCCGGTGTGGTACGGCATGTGCACGAGGAGCAGGCCCGCGCGGCGATCGCTCATCTTGAGCGGGCGTTTGCCCAGCATCCGGACGATCCGCTGGTGCACATCGAGATCGCGAATCTCGAGCTCCAGCTGCTCGGCGATGTCGCGGGCGCGGCGGAGCATTACCGGCAGGCGGCGCTGCAACCGACGGCGCCGTACTACGCGGCGCGACTGCACGCGGAACTCCTCCGCCGGCTCGGCCGTGAGCGCGCGGCGTACGAGTGGCTCGTGGCGCTGCATCCGACATTGCCGCCGGAGCGCGAGAATCCCTACGCGGTGGCGGACACGGTGCTCGCGCGCATCCGCGAACTGGAAGAGAGACTCGCCCTCGCGCCGGCGGACCGTTACCAGCCCGGGCGACAATGAACGACCGTCCCTCCGCCCTCCGCATCTGGGTGCTCGCCGCGCGCCCGAAGACGCTGCCCGCCGCACTCGTGCCGGTGCTCGTGGGCTCGGCGTTCGCCGCCCGCGCGGGCGCGTTCCGCTGGGAAGCGGCGGCCCTTTGCCTGCTGTTTGCGGTGCTCGTGCAGATCGGGACCAACTTTGCCAACGACTACTTCGATCATGTCCAGGGAGCGGACACGGAGAAACGCGTCGGACCGGCGCGCGCGGTGGCCTCGGGCTGGGTGGCGCCGCCCACGATGCGCGCTGCGATGTGGGTGACATTCGGCGTGGCGCTGCTCGTCGGGCTCGGGCTGATCCCGTACGGCGGCTGGGGTCTGCTGCCGCTCGGCGTGCTAAGCATTCTCTGCGGCATCGCGTACACCGGCGGACCTTACCCGCTCGGTTACCACGGGCTCGGCGACGTGTTCGTGTTCCTGTTCTTCGGGCTGGTCGCCGTCGGCGCCACGTTCTGGGTGCAAACGCGCTCTCTCTCCGCCGATGTGCTGCTGACGGCCGCCGCGATCGGCGGGTTGGCGGCGAACATTCTCGTGGCGAACAACTATCGCGACCGCGAGACCGACGCCGTCGCGGGCAAACGCACGCTCGTCGTGCGCCTCGGCGAACGCGCCGGCCGCCTCCAATACGGCGCCGCGGTCGCGCTGAGCGGACTCGTGCCGGTCGCGCTCTGGTGGCGCGGTTTCGGAGTAGGACCGCTGTTCGCCCTCGGCGCGCTGCCGCTCGGCGTGGCATGCTGGCGGAAACTGCAACCCACGACTCCGGCGCCCGAACTCATTCGCCTGCTCGCCCGCACCGCCGCGCACCTCGCGCTATTCGGCGTGCTGCTCTCGCTCGGGTTGATTGTTTCCCGCTAGCAGCTCGGGCTCGCGCGCGATGCAGCGCGCGGCGATCACACGAATCGAGAGCTGGGGGCCGGCGCCATCGGGGCGTTGCGCGGCTACGCCGACGATCCCGGCGCTGGCGAGAAACGGCAACTGCGGCGAGCGCACCGCGAGTTGGCAGCGCAGGGCGGGCCGGCCGTTGAGCTGGAGGAGAAATGGTTGCGCGTAGAGCGGTGTGGCCTCGGGCAACGCCCAGTCGGCCGGCGAGAGCGTACGGACCGGTTGCTGCCACTCGATGTTCACGGCGGGCGGACGCGCGAGGTGGCCGAGCAGCGAGAGCCACGACACATCGACCACACTGGCGAGCACGTCGTCGAGTCCCGGCGTGCGCATGGCGATGTCGAAGAAGCTCATCAGCGCGAGAAACGTGCCGCCGAAAGCGCGTTCCTCGGTCTCGGTGGGGAGCAGCGCGGGATCGGTTTTCGGGCCGTGGGCGAGGGTGTCGGCCTTGAACGGCTTCGAGTTGACCGAGAGGTTGAACTCGAGCGGGCGGTTTTCGCGCGCGGCGATCTCGTGCGCGAGGGCGTCGATGCGCAGCCACATGCGGCAGGCGTCGTCGAAGCCGAGCCGGAGAAACGAGTCGTTGACCATCGTGCCCGACCATTTGTCGCGCGCCTTGCGCGCCGGTTTGCGGTCGTCGATTTCGTACGGCCCGAGGCAGCGGATCGCGATCATCGCGTTCTGGCCGGTGTAGTCGAAGGTCCGCCCGAGCGAGGTGTGCATGCGCATGTCCTTCGGCTGGGGAATCTTCTTCTCGTCTTCGGTGAGATCGCGTGGCGCGAGCAGCACCAGCCACTGGCGATGCCGCTTGCCGTCGACGTGGTCGACGAGCGCCACGACTTTGTCGCCCTCGCGCAACTCCGCCGGCGCATCCACGTGGTCGAAGCCGTCGAGCGGAAGGCCGGCTTTGATGCCCGCATCGCGCACGACAGGTGCCACTTCGGCGAAGCGGAATTCGGGACGGGGTGGGGCGGCCTCCTGCGCGGAGGCGGCGAGGGTGAGCAGCGCGAGCAGGAGCGCGGGGAGAGTTCGGCGCAGCATAGGGTCGGACGAGAAACACGCGGGAGCGGCGACGAGTTGCAAGGATTCGTCGGCGGGCGCGGCAAATTCGTCGGTGGATTCGCGAACGCATCAAACGCGCGTCGCTGCGCGACGCCCGCCGCGCACGGCGCCCGTGCGGCTTGCGTTTCACGGACGAGCGACGTTCGTTCGCGCGGCTCGTTTACCCCATGAATCGACGAAACTTCCTCGGTTTGGCGGCGACCGCCGCCGCCGGCCTCGCATTGGTGCCCGGAGCGAACGCCCAGTCTGCCACCGAACCCGCGGGCGGCGTTGTGCCGCAACCACGGATTCCGCGACGCCGCGGCTTCAACCTTACGGAGCTGACGGGCGGCCAGCGCGGCCAGCGTTTCCGCCGGAGCGACTTCGAGTGGATGGCGGAGTGGGGCTTCGACTTCGCGCGGCTGCCGATGTCGTATTGGGCGTGGTCGACTCCGGAGCGCTGGGACGAGATCGACGAGCGGGCGCTCGCACCGGTCGACGAGGCGGTGGAGTGGGGGCGCGAGTTCGGCGTGCATGTGAATATCAACTTCCACCGGATCCCCGGCTACTGCGTGAACGGGCGCGAGAAGGAGCCGGCGCAGCTCTTCGACAGCGCGCCGGCAGAGATGGAGCGGGCGCTCGCGGCGGCGGAGCGGCACTGGCGTTTCTTCGCGCACCGTTATCGCGGGATCGCGAGCGAGCGGCTCAGTTTCGACCTGTTCAACGAGCCGCCGTTCATGGCCGATCAGACGCGTTACGTGGCGATCGCGCGGCGGCTGATCGCCGCGATCCGCTCGGAGGATCCGCAGCGTCTCATCGTGGCGGACGGCGCCGACATCGGGCAGACTCCGGTGCTCGGGCTCGCCGACCTCGGGATCGCGCAGAGCACGCGCGGTTACCTGCCGAAGATGGTCAGCCACTTCACGGCGACCTGGGTGCCGGCGAACGAGTTCGAATCCACGGAGCCGCCCGTCTGGCCGATGACGGACAAGCACGGCGTGCGCTGGGATCGCGAGAAACTGCGCGCGGAGTTGATCGCGAAATGGGAGCCGCTCACGCGCCTCGGCGTGCCGGTGCACGTGGGCGAGTGGGGTTGTTTCAACCGCACGCCGCACGCGACGATGATCGGCTGGATGACCGACCTGCTCGCGCTCTGGCAGGAAGCCGGCTGGGGCTGGGCGATGTGGAATCTGCGCGGGGCGTTCGGCGTGGTCGACAGCGGCCGCGACGACGTGAAGTACGAGTCGTTCCGCGGGCACAAACTCGACCGCGAGCTGCTCGAGCTCATCCGCGCGCACTGAGCTGCGGGCTGGCGAGCGATCTCCGCGGCGGAACTCCGCCGCGAAAACGCCGCAAACCCGCTTGCGCGACCGGCGGGCGGGCCTAGACCTGCAATCGCTCGATGAGCAGGTCGTTTCCCACTCGTGCACTTTTTCCGCCACGCGGCATGGCCCGCGTGCACGCGCTGTTCGGCGGATGGACCGTGCTGGTGCTGCTCTTCTTCTATGCGCCGATCGTCTTCCTCGTCGCGTATTCATTCAATAGTTCCCGCCTGAATGTCGTCTGGGAGGGTTTCACGTTGAAGTGGTACGGGCTGCTCTGGCGCGACAACCGTCTGCTGGCCGCATTGGAGAACAGCCTCGTCGTCGCTGTGGCGGCGACGGCGCTCTCGGTCGTGCTCGGCACGACGGCGGCGTGGCTCCTGCACCGCTACCGGTACCGCGGCGTGCGCACGATCAGCACGCTGGCGTTCATCCCGATGGTCGTGCCCGAGATCATCATGGGCATCAGCCTGCTGGTGTTCTTCAAGTCGGTGGACGTGGGGCTCGGCTACGGCACGGTGATCATCGCGCACACGACGTTCTGCTTTCCGTTCGTGATGGCGGCGGTGCAGGCGCGGCTCGTCGGCCTCGATCCCTCGCTGGAGGAGGCGGCGCTCGATCTGGGCGCGACGCCGTTGAAGGCGTTCTGGCACGTGATCGTGCCGTACCTGATGCCGGGCATCGTCTCGGGCGCGCTGATGGCGTTCGCGCTCTCGATGGACGAGTTGATCGTCACGTATTTCACGTCGAGTTCGTCGTCGGCCACGTTGCCGTTGCGCATCTACGGCATGGCGAAGGTGGGCCTGAACCCGATGATCAACGCTCTCTCCACCATCTTCATCGTGGCAACGATCGTGCTGCTCCTCGCCTCCGAATGGGTGAAGCGGATCCGCCGCTGAACCCGCCCGCCAACCCTGTCCCTACCAATGAAGAAACGTCTCAGTTCCCTGTTTGCGATCGGGCTCGCCCTCGGCGCCGCCCTCGACCTCTCCGCCGCCAAGAAGGAGGTCAACCTCTTCGGCTGGTCCGAATACGTGCCGCAGGATGTCCTCGACAAGTTCGAGGAGGAGACCGGCATCAAGGTGAACTACGAGACGTACGCCTCGAACGAGGAGATGCTCTCGAAGCTGCTCGGCGGCGCCGCGGAGTTCGACCTCGTGCAGCCCTCCGAGTACGTCGTCGAGGCGCTGGTGAAGGCCGGCAAGCTCGAGGAGATCGATTTCGCCAACGTGCCGAATATTGGGAACATTTCTCCCGCCTACATGCACCGGCCGCATGACCCGGAGCAGAAGTACAGCGTGCCGTACATGGTCGGCGCGATCAGCATCGTGGTGAACACCGAGCGGGTGAAGGAGCCAGTCACCGGATTCAGGGATGTCTTCAGCGGCAAGTACGCCGGCCGTATTGTCTCGCTCAACGACAACCGCGAGCTGCTCACATGGGCGCTCCAGACACTCGGGCGCGACTTCAACGCCATCACCCCCGAGAATATCGCCGCGGCCCGGCCACTGCTCGAAAAATGGCTGCCGCAGGTGAAAGCCTTCGATTCCGACAGCCCGAAGACCAAGCTGCTTAACGGCGATGTCGATATCGGTATCGTGTGGCCCGGCGAGGCGGCGATCCTCTACCGCGAGGACAAAAAGTTCGCCTGCCTGCTCCCGGTGGAGGGCTCACACGTGACGATCGACAGCCTCGTCATTCCGAAGGGGGCGCCGCACAAAGCCGAGGCCGAGGCGTTCATCAGTTTCATCCTCCGGCCTGAGATCAGCGTGCTCATCTCTCGCGCGTTCCCGTACACGAATCCCAACCGCGAGGCCTGCAAACTACTCACCCCGGAGGAACTAGCGAATCCAGCCAGCTTCCCGAAGGGCGTCGAAACACTCCCGACGTTCAAGGCCATCGGAAAGGCCGCGGCCCAAGTCGACAAACTCATCACCGACCTCAAGAGCGGATCTTGATCCGAGTGGCGGCCGGACGTGAAACGGTCCGGCCGATGTCTTGCTCCCCACGAAATGGCCGCACCCCGAGCCTCGACCGACAACTCCGCCGGCGCCAAACGCGAGCCGCGCGGCATCGGCTGGCTGCTGCTTACCCCGTTGCTGGGTTGGCTCGGGCTGTTCGTGGTGCTGCCCACGGCGATCCTGTTCGTCTACAGTTTCTGTCAACGCGACGAACTCGGGCAGGTCGTCTTCTCCTTCACGTGGTCGAACTACGCTCGGATCTTCGACCCGATCTATCTCGGCATCTTCGGCCGCTCGTTGTGGTACGCGGGACTCACCACCGCGCTCTGCCTGGCGATCGGTTACCCGGTGGCGTACTTCATCGGCCGCTCGCCGCCGTCGCGCCGCTCGACACTGCTGCTGCTGGTGATGATTCCGTTCTGGATCAGTTTCCTCCTGCGCACCTACGCATGGATCTCGCTGCTGAAAGGGGAGGGGCTGATCAGTTCGCTGCTGCAGGCCATGCGCCTGCTGACGGGACCGCTCGACATCCTCTACACGCCCACGGCGGTGATCATCGGCCTCGTTTACACCTACCTGCCGTTCATGATCCTGCCGATCTTCACGAGCGCGGAGAAACTGGACAACTCGATGATCGAGGCCGCGCTCGATCTCGGCGCCACTCCGGTGCGCGCCTTCACGCAGGTCATCCTTCCGCTTACCAAGCCCGGGATCTTCGCCGGCGTGCTGCTCGTGTTCGTGCCGTCGATCGGCATGTTTGCCGTGACCGATTTGATGGGCGGCGCCCGGGTGCCGATGATCGGCAACGTCATCCAGAACCAGTTCGGGCAGGCGCGCGACTGGCCGTTCGGCGCGGCGCTGGGCATCACGTTCCTCGCGTTGTTCGCGATCACGTTCTGGTTCCTCCACGACCGCGGTGAGGTGCGCCGATGAGCGCGTCCCGCGAGTCCGCTTCTGGCGGCACCGAAGTTCGCAAGCCCGCCGACCTCCCTTCTCCAACCGTGCAGACTCATCCAGACACCCAGCTCGAATGGGAGTTTCGCCACTCGCAGCCTCCGGCCCCGCCGGTGGGCGCTCCTGTCCTCGGCGAGACGATGGTGCAGCTTCGTGGCGTCACGAAACGCTTTGGCTCCGTCACCGCGGTCGACGCCGTCGATCTCACGATCCGTAAGGGCGAGTTCCTCACGCTCCTCGGGCCCTCGGGCTGCGGCAAGACGACGCTGTTGCGCCTGCTCGCCGGCTTCGAGACGCCCACCTCCGGCGAGATCCTCATCGAGGGGCGGGACGTCTCGAACATCCCGCCGTACCGGCGCGACGTGAACCAAGTCTTCCAGAGCTACGCGATATTCCCGCACCTCACCGTGGAGGACAACATCGCCTTCGGCCTCAAGATGCGCCACGTGCCCGCCGCGGAACGACGCGAACGCGTCGAGGAGGCGCTCGCGCTGGTGTCGCTCGCGGGGCTGGGCCGACGCCGCCCGCACGAGCTCTCCGGCGGCCAGCGCCAGCGCGTCGCGCTCGCCCGCGCCCTCGTCTGCCGGCCGAAGGTGTTGCTGCTCGACGAGCCGCTCTCCGCGCTCGACGCCAAGCTGCGCCACGCGATGCAGCTCGAGCTGAAGCACCTCCAGCGGCAGCTCGGCATCACTTTCGTCTTCGTCACGCACGACCAGGAGGAGGCGCTGATCATGTCGGACCGCATCGCGGTGATCCACCGTGGCCGTATCGATCAACTAGGCACAGCGACCGAGATCTACCACGCGCCGGCGAGCGCGTTCACGGCCGATTTCATTGGCGAGGCGAACCTTCTCGACGCGGCCGTGGTCGCGAACAACGGCGTGACCGCCCAGCTCCAGCTTGGCGAGGGAGCCGAGGTGAGCGTGCGGGCTTCCGCCGTGCGCCCCGGCGCGACGCGGGCCCTCGTCTCCGTGCGCCCCGAGAAGATCTACATCACCCGCACCAAGC
Source organism: Opitutaceae bacterium (assembly GCA_035299125.1). GTDB lineage: Bacteria > Verrucomicrobiota > Verrucomicrobiia > Opitutales > Opitutaceae > CAJCBL01. Next base: position 3,554 of record DATGXA010000079.1, on the reverse strand, counting down.
CGGCGAAGGAGAACACCTTCAAGGGCGTGATCGAGGAGGAGATCTTCCGCGGCGCGATGGACGAGCTGCGTATCCGGATCGCGGGTGGACTGCAGCTCATGGCGATGGCCGCCAACGAGAGCGCGCACGAGCACGCCTGGCACAAGGGCGACACGGTCTTCTGCGCGATCCACACCGACGACATCGTCGTCGTGGAGCAGAAGTAGCCGCCGCCGCGTTTGCGGCGAGATGGCGCGGGAGCAACAGCCGCTCCGCCGCGGGGCGCGTTGGTTCGCGCACCTTTCTCCTTTTCATGTCCGAAAAGTGCTGATCCGCGGAATGGCGTCGGCCGGGCGACCGGATTCGCTCGCTGCATTCCCGGACGGCCGCACGTCGGCTCCGATGTCGGCCGCGACACCAACACCCCCCAAGTGCATATGAATACCTGCCCTCGTTCCCATACCCCGACGCGGCGGCGACCCAGCACCCCGCAGCTCCTCGGCGTGGCCGCCTTGAGCGCTCTGTTCCCGCTCCTGCAAGCGCAGGAGGCCCCGGCCTCGGCCGAAGCCGAGCCTGTCGCAACGACCGACGACATCATGTACCTCGATGACTTCGTCGTCACCGCCGTGGCTGAGCCCGGTACCACGACGAAGATGAAGACCAGCGTCTCCGTCTCCTCGCTCAACCTCTCCAACATCGAGCTGCTCGCGCCGCGCAACTCGTCGGAGATATTCCGCAACCTGCCCGCCCTCCGCGCGGAGGCGACCGCCGGCGACTCCAACACGAACATGACCGCGCGCGGCCTGCCGTTGTCGACGGGCGGCTCGCAGTACGTGCAGCTCCAGGAGGACGGCGTGCCCGTGCTCCAGTTCGGCGACATCGCGTTCGCGACGGCCGACACCTTCATGCGCGCCGATCGTTCGCTCGACTTCATCGAGTTCGTCCGCGGCGGCTCCGCCTCGACCTACGCGACGAGCGCGCCCGGCGGCGTGATCAACATGATCAGCAAGACCGGTGACGTGGCCGGCGGCAGCGCGGGCGTGACGCGCGGGCTCGATTTCGGCACCACGCGCATGGACTTCAGCTACGGCGGTCCGGCGACGGACAACATCAACTACCACGTGGCGGGCTTCTACCGCACGGGCGAAGGCTCGCGCCGCACCGGCTTCAACGGCGCCAACGGCGGCCAGCTCAAACTCAACCTCACCCGCAAGTTCGATGCCGGCCACCTGCGCTTCTTCGTGAAGGTTCTCGACGACACCAGCTCCACCTACATGCCGATGCCGACCAAGGTCGAAGGCACGGCCGAGGACCCGAAGTACAAGAGCTTCTCCAGCTTCGATATCCTCCGCGACACGCAGTACACGCCGTACCTCACCCGCGACGTCACCCTCGACAGCGACGGCAACCGCGTGAGCAGCGATGTCACCAAGGGCGTGCAGGCGAAGTCCATCTCCGTGGGCGCCGAGCTGAATTTCAAGCTCCCCGGCGAGTGGGTGCTCAGCGACCGTGTGAACTACGCGGCGAACAATGGCCGCTTCGTGGCGCCGTTCCCGGCGGAGGTCGCCTCCGCGCAGTCCCTCGCCGAGTCGATCGGCGGCGCGGGCGCGACGCTCTGGTACGCGACCGGCCCGAACAAGGGCCAGCAGATCACCTCCCCGGCGACGCTGCGGGGCAACGGCCTGCTCACCCGGATCCATATGTTCAACACGTCGCTCAACGACATGGGCAACGCGAACAACAATCTCCGCCTCAACAAGAGGTTCGAGCTCGGCGAGACCAGGAAGATCAACCTCGGGCTCGGCTACTACATCGCGCACCAGAACATCGACCAGGACTGGAACTGGAACAGCTACCTCGCCGAGGTCGGCCGCGACGCGAACCTGATCGACGTGCGCAGCGCTCCCGCCGAAGGCCAGCCGGCCTCCACCGGCGCGCTCGTCACCGAGAACGGTCAGATCGCCTACGGCGTCCCCGCGTGGGGCTGGTTCGCCCGCCGCTACGACCTCAAGTACGACATCGACGCCCCCTACGTGAACCTCGGCTACGTTTCCTCCTCGTGGAGCGTCGACGCGAGCGTGCGCCGCGAGAACGGCAAGGTGCGCGGCGCCAAGTACGACTCCACGCCCACGCGCGCCGCCCTCGACATGAACAACGACGGCGTCATCTCCGCGATCGAGTCGCTCGGCGTGCAGGCCATCAACACCACGCCGTCGCCGATCGTCCGGTACAGCTACGGCTACACCTCGTACTCGACCGGCGTGAACTACAGCCTCAACGACGACACCTCGTTCTTCGCCCGCTACAGCAAGGGTTTCGCGGTCCGCGCCGACCGGCTGGTCGACGCCGGCAACGTGCTCGCCGACGGCTCCCTCGCCAACAAGGACTCGGCCTTCAACACCACGAAGCAGGCCGAGATCGGGGCTAAGTACCGCACCTCGAAACTCCTCCCCGGCACGCTCAGCCTCAACGCGACCGTGTTCAGCGCGAAGACCGACGAGGCCAATTCCGAGGCGGCCGTGGGCGGCTCGCCGCTGATCGTTCGCAGCTACGATTCCAAGGGCGTCGAGCTCGAGGGCGCGTACAGCCTCCGTGGATTCGAGCTGCGCGGCAGTGTCACCTGGACCGATGCCGAGATCACGGGCGGAAACGACCCGACTGTGATCGGCAACCGCCCGCGCCGCCAGGCCGCGCTGATCTACACGCTCAGCCCCTCGTACACGATCGGCCGGTTCAGCCTCGGCTCGAGCGTCGTCGGTACGACGAAAGCCTACACCCAGGACAACAACGTCCTCGCGATGCCCGCGTACTTTTACGTGAACGGCTTCTGCAACGTCGTCGTCGCGAAGGGTCTCAGCGTGAGCCTCAACGTGAACAACCTGTTCAACGCGGTCGGCATCTCCGAGGCCGAGGAGGGCACGCTTCCGACCAACGGCATCGTGCGCGCCCGCGGCATCCCGGGCCGCACCACCTCCGTCTCCGTCAACTACACGTTCTAGTCCGAACGCTGTGCGGCACGCTTGCGCCCGCCGACCGGCGGAGCCGGCGTGCCGCACCTTCACCTCTGCTCGTTTCTCCGTGCGCAATCAGGTCCAACTCATCACCTACGTCGATCGCTTCGGCGGCGGTGGCCTCTCCAACCTCCACGCGCTGCTCGAGCGCGAACTCCCCGGCGCCTTCGGCGGCGTGCACCTGCTGCCGTTCTTCTTCCCGATCGACGGCGCCGATGCGGGCTTCGATCCCATCGACCACACGCAGGTCGACCCGCGGCTCGGCGGCTGGCACGATGTTCGGCGTCTCGCCGGCACCTTCGACGTGATGGCCGATCTGATCGTCAACCACGTCTCCGCCGACTCACCGCAGTTCCAGGACTTCGCGAAACGGGGCGACGCCTCGCCCTCGGCCGGGTTGTTCCTGACGTTCGACCGCGTTTTCCCCGCGGGCGCGACCGAGGCGGACCTGTTGCGCATCTACCGCCCCCGCCCCGGCCTGCCGTTCACCACCGCCACGCTCGCGAACGGCGAGCGCCGGCTGCTCTGGACCACGTTCACCGCCAAGCAGGTCGACATCGACAC
>DATGXA010000078.1:0-6829 GCA_035299125.1 Opitutaceae bacterium | reverse complement strand
GTGGCTGTCCTCCCGGACAGCGCCACACTCGGGTGCGTTTCGGGAGCGCGCGCCGCGGTGTCGCGGGTTACGCGAGGTTCTCGGTGGCGCGGGCGACGCGGAAGCTCTCGACAACCCAGCTGCTGAGGAGTTTGTCGGGTTGTTCGACGACCTCGCGCGTGATGGGGAACTGGGTGCGGCCGGTGTTGCGGGAGACGAGTTTCAGGCCGTGGTGGAAGTCCCGGAACTTCTCCTCGCAGAGCGCGCGGATCGTCTTGTCGGTGGCGAGGCAGGCGTCGATGAGCGCGGAGACGGCATCGTCGGCGAAGAGCAGATCGAAGCCGTGGTCCTGGCGGAAACGGGTGGCGAAGGCGGTCACCTCGGCGCGGAGGACCTCGTGCTGGCGGTCGGCGTTTTCGCGGAGGAGGTGGTGCAACGCGGCGGCGGGGTCGGCGACGGTGGCGCTGTCGATGGCGAAGGTTTTGATCGCGGTCGAGGGGAGCTCGAACTTGAAGTCGCGGAAGACACGCTCGAGCACGGTCATGAGACCGCGCGCACCGGTGTTCTCGGCGGCGGCGCGCACGGCGACTTCGCGGATGGCCTCGGGCAGGATCTGGAAGTCGATCCCGTAGCCGGCGAAGTCCGCGCGGTATTGTTGGAGAATGCTGCCTTCGGAGGTGGTGAGGATGCGCTCGAGGTCGTCGGCGGCGAGGGATTGGCAGGCGACGCGCACGGGGAGGCGGCCGACGAATTCCGGTTCGAAACCGTACGTGATGAAATCCTGGCTGGTGACCTGCGCGAGGTAGTCGCTCTCGCTCCGGTCGAGTCCGCGGGCGGCGCCGAAACCGATGGAGGTGTTTTGCACTCGGTGTTTGATCTGTTCGGCGAGTTTGTCGAAGGCGCCGCTGACGATGAAGAGGATGTGGCGGGTGTTGATCTTGCGCGGGCGGGGTTTGCCGCCGCGCTGCATTTCCATCATCGCCTGCATCTGGCCGAGGAGGTCGGTTTGGCTGTGCAGCGAGACATCGGTTTCCTCCATGAGTTTGAGGAGGTTGATCTGCACGCCGCGGCCGGAGACATCGCGGCCGGAGACGAGGTTTTGAGCGGCGGCGATCTTGTCGATTTCGTCGATGTAGATGATGCCGTACTGGGCGAGTTCGACATCCCCGTTGGCGGCCTTCACGAGGTCGCGCACGAGGTCCTCGACATCGCCGCCGACATAGCCGGTTTCGGAGAACTTCGTGGCATCGGCCTTCACGAAGGGCACGCCGATGAGCTTGGCGATGCAGCGCATCAGGTAGGTTTTACCGACGCCGGTGGGGCCGAGGAGGATGATGTTTTGCTTGGCGTAATCGCGCTCGCGCAGCTCGGGGTTGTCGAGGCACTGGCGCACGTGGTTGTAGTGGTCGCAGATGGCGACGGAGAGGATCTTCTTGGCGTCGTCCTGCTTGATGACGAAGCGGTCGAGGTGATCGCGGATCTCGCGGGGGCGGAGGTTGAAAGAGCGGATGCGGGCGAGGGTGGCGGCGGTGTCGTCGTCGGCCGGCGGCGGCGGATTTGCAGGGCCAGAGGAGGCGGGCTGCGGGGGCGGTTTCGCGGCGGCCATCATTTGGCGGACGGAGGCCTGCACCTGCGGGTCTTTGAGGAGCTCCTGCACCTTGCGCTCCAGTTCTTCGAGGGGATTCTTCGGGCCTTCGTTGCTCATGGCGGGAGGGTTTCGGCTTTCGGGTTGACGCAAAATGACGTCCAGCAATAGCTTACCGCACGTTACAACCACTGTTTTTCCTCAACAGGAGACCCGCACCATGTCCAACAACCTCACCAAGCGCGAGATCGTTCTGGAAATCTACCAGAAGACCGGCTTCCCGCAGAAGGAAGTGCAGCAGACCGTGCAGATGGCGCTCGATATCGTCCAGGATGCGCTCGCGTCCGGTCGTAATGTCGAGCTGCGCAACTTCGGCGTGCTCGAGGTGCAGGTGCGCAAAGCCCGTATCGGCCGCAACCCGAACAAGCCCGAGACCGAGGTCGTCATCCCGACGCGCGCGGTGGTGAAGTTCAAGTCGGGCAAGATTCTCAAGGCCAAGCTCAAGAAGCTCGAGCTGAGCAAGGTGGACAAACGCGGCATCGTGCCGCCGCCGTCGTCCACGCCGTCCGCTCCGACCGCCTAAGCGCCGCGCGCGCTCCGTTCCCACATGGCCCAGTTCCAGACCCTGCCGGGGTTCCGGGAGTTTTATCCCGAGGAGACCGCCCGGCGTAACCACCTTTTTCGTCTCTGGCGGCAGGCTGCCGTCGCCGCGAACTTCCTCGAATACGACGGCCCCGTGCTGGAGCCGCTCGAACTCTACAAGGCGAAGTCGGGCGAGGAGATCGAGCAACAGCTCTTCAGCTTCGAGGACAAGGGCGGCCGCGCCGTCTCGCTGCGCCCGGAGATGACACCCACCCTCTGCCGCATGGTCGGCGAGCGGGCCGGGGCGATGCGTCGGCCGATCAAGTGGTTCAACATCGGCGAACACTACCGCTACGAGCGCGCGCAGAAGGGCCGCTTGCGGGCGTTTTTCCAGTTCAATGCCGACCTGCTCGGCGAAGCCGGCCCCGAGGCCGAGGTCGAGCTGATCGCGCTGCTCATCTCCTGCATCGCCGCCACCGGGCTGACCGAGCGCGACTTCTTCATCCGCCTGAGCGATCGCAACCTCTGGTTTTTCTACCTGCAGGCGATCGGCTACACCGAGGCGCAGGTGCCCGATGTGCTCGGAACGATCGACCGGCTCGAGAAACAGGGCGACGACGCCTTCAAGTTCTTCGAGGAAAAACACGGTCCGCTCGCGCCGGAGAAGCGCGCCGAGATCGCGTCGTTCACCAAGATCAACTCCCTCGCCGCGCTCGAAGAACGCCTCGCGCCCGTGACCGCCGCCGGCGGTGCGGCCGCCGAAGCGCTCGCCGCGCGGCTCGCCGACTGGCGCACGTTGCTCGGCGGACTCGAGGCGATGGGCTACGGGGCGTTCATCCAAGTCGACCTCGGCGTCGTGCGCGGTCTCGCGTACTATACGGGATTTGTGTTCGAAGCCTTCGACCGCAGCGGCGAATTCCGCGCGATCGCCGGCGGCGGACGCTACAACAATCTCGTCAAGAAACTCGGCGGTCCGGACCTCCCGGCGGCCGGCTTCGCGATCGGCGACGTCGTCATCACGGAGATGCTCAAATCGAAGAACCTGTTGCCCGAGATCGTGTCGGCGCCGGATATCTTCTGCATCATCGGCGGACCCGCGGAGCGGAAAGTGGCGCTTGCCGACATCCGCGAACTGCGGGCGGCCGGCTATCGCGTGGAGTACCCGTTGAAGGACGCCGGTTTCGGCAAGCAGTTCAAGCAGGCCGACCAGAACCGCGCCCGCCTCGCGATCATCTACGGCGGTGACGAACTCGCCCGCGGCGCGGTGAAGATGAAACTGCTCGCCGACGCCACGGAACGCGAAATCCGTCGTGACCACCTGCTGCAAGCGGTGGGCGAACTGCTCGGGAAAGAGTGAGGCGAGGCGGCGGATGTTTCTCCGAAAGCAGGACCATAGCGTCTATGGGACCGATGGAGAACGCCGCTGCCGTGAAGCCCGCCGCCATGCGCCGGTTGGTCGATCGCCTGAACCAGCCGTGGCTGGTCCTGCTCGCGTTTGCCGTGTTCGCCTATGGCGCGCTCTGTCTGGCTGCGCGCGGCATCTCCGAGAAACTCCTTTTTCCCGCGCCGCCGCCGACCTACGACGCACGGCTTTCGGGGCTGACGATGATTCCCGGCGAAGCGGGCCAACGTTTCGCCGCCCTCTATCGACCGAATCCAGCGGCCAAGCACCTGCTGATCTTCTTCCACGGAAACGGCGAGGACCTCGGGTCGGCATCCGGTCAGGTCGAAGATCGTGTCCGCCACGGCTTCGCGGTGCTGGCCGTCGACTACCCGGGCTACGGGCTGACTGGTGGCGCGCCGAGCGAAGCGGGATTGTACGCCAGCGCCGACGCGGCCTATCGGCATGCGACGACGACCCTCGGCTGGCCGAAGGAGCGCATCATCGTGAACGGCTTTTCCCTCGGTGGGGCGGCCGCGGTCTGGGTGGCCTCACACGAGCCGGTTGGTGGACTGATTCTCCAGAGCGCGTTTGCCAGCGCCTACCGGGTGAAGCTCGACGCCCCTCTTGTGCTGGGTGATCGGATGCCGAGCTTGGCGCGAATGAAGTCCGTGCGGTGCCCGGTGCTGGTGATCCACGGTTTCGAAGACGGCGTGATCGCGTGGTCGCATGGGCGCCGTTTGTACGACGCCGCCCCTGAGCCGAAACGCTGCCTCTGGGTGCCCACGGCCAACCACTGCGATGTGCCAGAAGTCGCGGGCGAGAACTTCTGGCGGGCGATCAACGAGTTCGCCGCGAGCTTGCCGTAACGCGTGCACTGCGGCCGGCCGCTCGTTCAGCGGCGCCTCGGCTCCTCGGTGTACCAGCGGCTTTCGCGGCCAGCGGCATCGACGGCGGTCACCAGATAAACGTCGCTCTCGCGGCCCTCGGAATCGGCGAACTCGGTGGTGGTCCGCGGCGTGGTCGGTTCGTTCGTGTAGGGAGAATTCAGCCACACCCACGGGCCGCCGACCTGTTTGGCGCGATAGACGCGGTAGGCGGCGGCGCCCGCCACCGGCGACCAGTGCAGGCGGTTCGCGCCTCCCGCGCGGCTCTTCGCCACTCCGGCGGGCGACGCCGGTGCGGACTGGTCGGCCGGCAACCGGTCGCTGAGTTCGAGCAGGAGATCGGTGTGCGCGAACCACATCAGCTCGGCCCAGGGCTGCTTCGTGCGGCTCTGTTGATCGACCCAGTAGGCCGCTTCGGTGCTGCCGATCTGGCCGCGATCCGCGGCGCGGGCGAACATCCCCATGAGTGGCGCCGCGGACCAGTTCTCCCAACGGTGATCGTGCGCCTGGCCGCGGAAGAAGTTTGCGCGGTACCAGCTCTTGCCACGGCCGCCGGGCAGCACGTGGTGCTGGAGGTCGGCGGTCACGTCGACGCAGTCGAAATAGCGGCCGAGCGCGGCCGGGTGGATCCAGAGGTCCTCGCCGGTCGCGAGCTCGATCGAGCGGAGATGGAATTCGCAGATGCCGGCGTAGAGGAAATCCGACGGCTCCGGGCGGCGCGTCTCGCCGGGATAGGCGCGCTGTCCGTGTCCGTAGATCGCGGTGACGGAGGGCGAGTGCAGCGCGTCGAGGGCCCAAGCGGCCAGAGCGGGATCGTCGGTGCCGCGCGCGCCGAAGAGCGCGAGACCGAGCGGACCGATCTGCATGTTGAAGGCCGTCGCGAAACAATCGACGTAGGGAAAACCTGCGGCGTTCACCCGGCCGAAGGCGCGGCGCGTCGCCAGCCCGATCGCGCGGGCGGCGGCGGGACGTTTCGGCGAGGGCGAGAGGCGGTCGAGCAACGGGACCACGCTGCTGCCGTAACCGAGTTGGTACGGATCGATGCGGCCCTGGTCCTTCGCGTCGCGCGGCAGCATCGGTTCGGGTTTTGCCCATTGCGGCAGATGAAACGCGGGTTCGCCTTCGGCGAGGGCGGGTTTGCGCGCGAGGAGGGCGGCGAGTTTGGCGCTGTCGCGCTCGAGTTGCAGCAGCGCGGCATCCTGCGGCCACTGGCGGCTCCAGCTTTGGATTTCGCGGAAACGCTGCGCGACCGCGGGCATCGCGGCGCGGACTTCGGCGGGGCCAAGCGACGGCTCGTCGACGATCGCGACGAGCGGCTGAAGTCGGCGGCGCGCCTCGTGCCAGAGCGCTTCGTCGTCGGTCGCGCTGGTGAACACATACTGCAGCTCGCCCCAGAACGCGCGGAGCGTGCCGCTGTTGCCGTCCTTGTTGCGGCGGAACGTCTCCGCGCCCGCGACCGAGAACGTACCTCCGCGGCTGGCCTCGATCGCGCCGCCGCCGGTCTGCACGGCGGGCACGGTGAGCAGTGCGGATTTCCCGCCGGACGCGACGAGCGCGTTGAGCGTATGGCCGCTCGTGGCGCGCGTGAGTTTGCGCAGGCCGGCCGGGATGGCGCGTGCGCTTGAGTCGCTGCTCCCGGCCAAACGCAGGCGACCGGCGAGCAGCTGGTGGTCCGCGGCGCCGACGACTTCGCTGGTCGGTTCGCCTTCGGGCGCGAGGCGCTCCGTTTGCACGAAGTGCGGGCCTTTCAGCGGCACGCGGTACGTGAACTCCGCGGAGTCGGGCTGACCGCGCGGCCCGAGGCGCACCGCGAGTTTGGCGAACAACGGCCCCGCGCCCCAACGCACCGCACGCACTTCGAGTTCGTCGGGCTCGGCGTAGTCGAGTGTGTCGCGGCGGAGCTCGCTGCAGTCGAGCGCTTGGCGGACGAGCGTAAGGCGCGGCGCGATCCAGCCATCGGGCAACTCGACGGTGTGGCCGCGCGGCGCGATCGCGGTGAGCGCGCCCGCGCGCGGACCTTCGGCGAGAAATGTGAGTGCGAGATCGCGGCCGGCGAGAGTCACACGGTCGCCTTTGCGCGTCGCCGTCGCGGCGGGGGACGGGTCGGATTCGGTCGCCGGAATTTCGTGACGGACGACGAGCACAAAGCGTTGGCGCTCCCACGCGGCGAGGTTGGCGGAAAAATAGAGGTGGCAACGCGTGAGCCGACCGGCTTCGTCGCGCCGCAGATCGTCGAGCTGGAAGACCAGCGGCTGGCGGCGGGCGGTGTCGTCTTCCGCGTAGAGCGCCCAGCGGGCGGGATCGTTTGGCTCATCCTCGTGCAGAAAGAGGGGCACGCGCACGAGCTCATCGGTGCCCGCATCTGGGATGTCAGCACGGCCAAAACCGTCCGCATTTTTAGCGGCCTGCAAGCCC
>DATGXA010000077.1:0-6721 GCA_035299125.1 Opitutaceae bacterium | reverse complement strand
GATTTTCTCGGCGTTCTCCGGCATTGCCGGAATGGGACCCGGGCGCATGGTCGTGCGCGTGAAAGTCGCTTTCCTCAGCGGAACCAGCATCGCGCGTTCGGCCTTGTTCGACGATTGGACCGTGCAGACGGTCGAGACACGTTACGGCAACGCGCTTGTGCGCCGGCACGGCGAGTTCGTTCTCCTCAACCGCCACGGTCCCGATTACCTGCCGCCGCACGCGATCAACTATCGCGCGAACATCCAGGCGCTCGCCGACCTTGGCTTCCGCGATGTGGTGTCGCTGAACTCCGTCGGCTCGCTCCAGCTCGACCTGCCGCCCGGCACGTTGCTCTCATGCGCCGACTACATCAGTTTCCGCCCGGCGACGTTCTCCGACACCGAGCTGCGCGCGCTCGGCCCGGAGATCGCGAACAACCTGATCGCCCGCATCGCCGCGGCGCTCCCCGAGCCGCTGCCGCAGGGCAAGATCTACATCCAGACGCCCGGCCCGCGCTTTGAGACGCGCGCCGAGGTGCGCGTGCTGCGCCAGTGGGGCGACGTCGTCGGCATGACCGCCGCGAACGAGGCCGATCTCTGCCGCGAGCTCGGGCTGAACTACAACTCGCTCTGCATGGTCGACAACTACGCCAACGGCATCCTCGGCACCGAGCTCTCGCCCGAGTCGTTCCAAGCGCTCGTCCGCGCGAACCAGGAGAAGGTTAACGCACTGTTTCGTCAGTTGCTGGAGTTGTTCGCCTGACCCAACGTTGCCGCTCCCATGAAGATCCTCGCGAAATCCCGCACGCTCGCCGCCGACGAGGCGGCGTTCACTCACGAGTTGCTTCGCGCGGAAGCGGAGCGCGTCTGGGCACTCCAGCAGGCCGGCGACGTGCGCGAGATCTATTTCACAGCCGCGGGCGAGGCGATGCTCATCCTCGAAGCGGCCAGTGCCGCAGCGGCGCGCCGCCTCCTCGCGACATTGCCACTCGTGCGCGCGAAGTTGATCGAGTTCGAGATCGACGAGTTGCGTGCCTACAGCGGTTTTGCGCGGCTTTTTGCCCCCACTCGCCGGCGGCGGGCAGGTGCGACTTGAGCGCGGTCCCGCGTGGGCCGTTCGGTCTGTCGTACGTCTCCTGCAACATCCCCTTCATCGCATCATGAAAGTCTCCGTTTTCGGTCTGGGTATCATCGGCGCCATCTGGGCGCGCCATTACGAGTCCGCCGGCCTGCTGGCCGCGGCGTGGAACCGCTCGCCCAAGCCGGAGACGCCGCGCTGGCAAGCCGATCTCGCCGCCGCGGCGCGCGCGGGCGACGTGCTCCAGATCGTCGTGGCGGATCCGCCGGCGGTCGCGGGCCTGCTTGACGCGATCGCGCCGGCGCTCGGGCCGGGGAAGATCGTCGTGCAATCGAGCACCATCGATCCGGCGAGCAGCGAGCGTTTCCGCCAACTCGTCGAGGCGAGAGGCGCGCAGTACGTCGAGGCGCCGTTCACCGGCAGCAAACCCGCCGCGGAGGCGCGCAAGACAGTGTTCTATCTCGGCGGAGCGGATGCTGTCCTCGCGCAGGTCGAGCCCGTGCTCGCGCACCTGTCGGAGTTTCGTTTCCGCATCGGCACCAACGCGCAGGCGTCGGCGCTCAAGCTCGCGATGAATCTGCAGATCGCCGGCCTCATGGAAGCGCTCTGCGAGGGCATCACCTTTGCGCGGCGCGCCGGCATCGCCGACGACAAGTTCTTCGAGGTGATCGCGTGCAACGTCGCGAACTCCGGCCTGGTGAAACTCAAGGAGCCGAAGGTGCGCGCCGGCGATTTCGCGCCGCAGTTCTCGGTGAAACACATGTGCAAGGACCTGCGGCTCGCGGTCGAGGCCGCGGGTGAAGACGCGCTGCCGCAGACGACGCTCGTGCGCGACCGCCTGCGCGAGGCGGAGAAACGCGGGTGGGCTGACGAAGATTTCTCCGCGCTGCTCAAGCTGCTCTGAACCGCGAAGATTCGTTCGAGCGACGCGCGGCGAGGCCAAGAACCAAACTCTCGGGACGCCGGGATTGGCTGCTCGCGTGACCAAGCGTCGGCTCTGATCTCCTGCGCTCATCTCTCGCCTCTCGACTCAACCGCCAGCTCACGCGAGGAGAACACCGGTTGAGCTGCCCGCGCGAGTCGGTACGGACCCGCGGCGCTGCTGTTCACGACGCACTGATCGTCGGCTGCAGCAACGGCCAGCCAGCGACGAGCAAGCCACTGAGCAACGACAATACGAGCACGCCGGCGACGTAGGCGAATGTGAGCCGTCGCCCGATGATACCGAGCGACATCGCGATGGTCGGCAGACACGTGCCCACGGATGCGAGCATGAATGTGAACGCCGGCCCCGGTCCCAAGCCCAGCTCGAGCAAGGAGCGCGTGAGCGGCACTTCGCCGCCGTCGCACACATATAGCGGGATGCCGCCGAGCAGCGCGGCGCCATAGGCGAGCACGCCGTCGCCATACTCGGCGATGCGCGCGGGCGGCACGAAGGCTGTCAACACTGCGACCACCGCGATACTGCCGACATAGAGCGGCGCCAGCGCGCGGAGATTGGAGATCGTCTGCCGGAGAAAACGGCCGAATGCGCCTTGCTCGGGCGCGTCCGTTTTCGCACAGCCGCAGGCGCTATCGTCGTCGCACGTTTCATGGGCCGCGTCGCCGCCGCAACCGCACGCCGCGCCGCCGCAGCAGGAGTCCTCGCCGGCGGGCGCTTCGATCGGTGTCTTCGTCACCACGTGTTTTGAAAGCGCGTTCGCAGCTGCGCCGAACGCCAACGTGAACGCGATCGGCAGGACGACTCGGGCCACGGCGAAACCGCCGCCCACCATCGCGGCGGTGAGCGCGATCGTGTGGGGGCTGATCAGCGGCGCAATCAGGAGAAACGCCGCCACGGTGCCCAACGGCGCGCCACGCGCCCGGAGCGAGCGTGCCACCGGCACTGTGCTCATCGCGCAGCCCGGCAGCAGAGCCCCGGCAATCGTGGCGATCGCGAGCGACCCGGTGCCCGACGCGAGCCAGCGCTCCGCCCACCGCCGAGGTAGAAACGCCTCGAGCGCGGATCCGAGCAGCAGGCCGAGGACGAAGGGCACGACGGTGTCGGCCAGAAGATGGAGAAACGAGGCGAGGAGTGTTTGCATCGACTAGCGGCCGTTCGGCCGAGTGGAGGAGGGGCGGCACGCGGCCGGAGTCAACTTGTGTGTGTGGATCCGGGCGTCGCGGGGCACGCTTGCTTCGCCCGCTGCTGTCGCCAGCTTTTCCGGCATGAACGAAACCGCCGAGTCGACACAGGTGGCGGCCAGCCGCGGAAAACTGGATCGTCTGCGCGCCAGCATCCGGCGCACGATCAAGGGCAAGGACGACACGATCGAGCAGGTGCTTGTGTGCCTGCTCGCGCAGGGGCATCTGTTGCTCGAGGATCTACCCGGCGTGGGCAAGACCACGCTCGCGTACTCGCTGGCGCGTTCGCTCGATTGCACGTTTTCGCGCATTCAGTTCACGAGCGACCTGCTGCCGACGGATGTGACCGGCGTGGCGATCTACGACGAGCGCGTGCGGGAGTTCGTCTTCAAGCGCGGACCGGTGTTCGCGAACATCGTGCTCGCCGACGAGATCAACCGCGCGACGCCGAAGACACAGTCCGCGCTGCTCGAAGTGATGGACCGCGGCAAGATCACAGCCGATGGCGTCACGCACGACATCGGCGCGCCGTTCATGGTCTTCGCGACGCAGAATCCGGTCGACTACGAGGGCACGTTCCCGTTGCCCGAGAGCCAGCTCGATCGGTTCCTCATGCGCTTGCGCATGGGCTATCCGGCGGCGGCGGACGAACTCGAGATCCTCCAGCGCCCGCGACTGACGTACGACACGATCGACGTCGAACCTGTGCTCACACGGTCGGAACTCGTCGCTCTGCAGGAGCTCGCCGGGCGTGTCTTCGTCGAAGACAGCGTGCTGGAATACCTCTTGAAGATCGTGGCGGCGACGCGCACCGAGAGCGAATTTCGCACCGGCGTGAGCGTGCGCGGCGGGCTGGCGTTGAAGCAGGCCGCGCAGGCGCGCGCGCTGGTGTTTGGCCGCGATTTTGTGCTGCCGGAAGACGTGACGAAACTCGTTGTGCCGGTTCTCGCTCATCGCCTCGCATTGGCACGCCAAGGTGCGGACGCGCTCGAGGAGCGAGCCGCGATCGAGACGATTCTCCGCCGGCTCCTCAGCCATCTGCCCGAGCCGGTCTGATCGCCGTGGCCGACAGCCTGTCATCACCGGCACGAGCGTCGGCGGGCGCGGCGGAGACCGTCCGCGCCACGGTTCCCGCCGTGGCCGACGCCGAGTGGCACGGTCTCGGCCGCGCGCGCTGGCGGCGGCAGTGGCGTCGGTTTTCCTGGCAGGAGTTGTTGTGGGGACTCCTTCTTCCGGAGAAACGCCAGCGGATCCTGCCGACAGTGTCCGGGATGATCCTGCTCGTGCTGGTGCTCGCGATCGGGATGGCGGCCTACAACACGGGCAACAACATCCTCTTTCTCACGCTCGCGCTGCTGCTCTCCAGCCTGGTGCTGAGCGGTGTGCTCGCGTGGCTCAATTTCTCGGGTACGGAGTGGCGGCTGCGACCGGCATTGCCGTTCCGGGTGGGGCAGGAGGCAGCGGTGGCGGTGGAGCTGCGCAGCCGCAAACGCGTGCTGCCCACCTACGCGCTCTGGTTCGATCTGGAGGCGCGGCTTTCGGCGGCGCAGACGCGGCTTTATCTGCGCCGGCGGCTCGAGGTCGGCGGCACCGACCGGCTGGAGTGGACGTTGCGGCCGACGCGGCGCGGGATCGAGACGCTCGAGCTTTCCGGAGTGGGGTCGTTGTTCCCCTTCGGTTTCCTGCGGAAGACGATGGGTTCGACGGTACGCACGGAGGTGCGCGTGTGGCCCGCGCGTGTCGCCTGTCATTTCGGCGGCGCGGCAGCGGCACGTTTCCAGATGGAGAATGAAGAGCTCTCCAAACCCGGCGGCGGTAGCGACCTGCTCGGGCTGCGGCGCTACCGCGCAGGCGATTCGCACCGGCACATCCACTGGAAGGCGTCGGCGCGGCTGCGGCAGCTGCTTGTGCGGCAGCACGCGGCCGAGGCGGCGATGACGTTTGCGCTCTGGCTGGATTCCTCCGCGGCGGTCTGGCCTCGGCCCGAACAATTCGAGCTGCTGTGCAGTTTCGCCGGTTCGCTCGCGGAGGACCTCTACCGCGCCGGGCGGCTCGACAGCGTGGCAGTCGACGACGAGCCGGCGCTGCTGGTGCGTCGCATCCGGGATATCGACACATGGCTCGACCGGCTCGCGGTGCTCGAGCCCGGCGCGCCGGGCCGGAGGCGGCGCGGACCGCGGGTGCGCTGCGCGTTGCTGACGTTCGAACCCGATGGAGAAAGGGGGATCCGTGCCCGTTTGGGAAACGAGATCGCAGCGCGCGTCTGAAGCGCCGGCGCTCAACGCCGAGGAACTCCACCGGCTGCGCTGGGGGCTCGGCGGTGCGCTCGCGTTGGTGAGCGCGTGGGGTGTATTCTTCCTCGACCTGAGCGGCACGGCGCTCGTGCCGGCGATCACAGCCATCGTGCTCGCAGCGCTTGCTTGGCCGGCTTGGCCCGGTCGGCTGCCGGCGTGGGCGTGGCGGTTGGTTTTTCCGGCGCTGATCCTCTTTGTCGCCGCCGATCTCGTGCTGAACGGCGAGCCGCTCTCCGCCATGCTGCGGCTCAACCTGGCGCTGATCCTGGTGCGCGCGGTGTCGCCGCGGCGTTCGCGCGAGGATCTACAGCTGGTGGTGCTGTGCCTTTTTCTGGTCGTTGTGGCGGGCGTGCTGACGGTGGCGTTCGGATTTGTGGCGCTGATTCTGACGTTCACCGCGCTCGCGCTCACGTACCTCCTGACGATCACGCTCAGCACGACCCTTGAGCCGGAGCCGGATGGCGCCGAAGGCTGGACTCGCGTTTCGTGGGGGCGGCTTTTCCGCCGGCTGCGCGGCGCGGTGGATTGGCGCGTGGTGGCGGCGAGCGCCGGGTTGTATGTGCTTGTGGTGGCGGTGGCCTCGGCGCTCTTCGTGGCGATCCCGCGTTTCCAGGTCGAGAACTCGCTCGGGTTTCTCCAACTCAAGAACAAGCGCTCGCTCAGCGGTTTCTCCGATGTCGTGAAGCTCGGCGAAGTGACCGACATCGCGCAGGACACGACGACGGCGCTTCGCGCCGAACTCGACGATCCGAGCAAGGTGCCCGCGGCGCCGTACTGGCGGATGGTCGCGCTCGACGAATATCGCGAGGGGACGTTTGCCGCGAGCCGTGGTTTGTTGCGCCACGACCGGCGTGTGGCGGAGGGCCGTGAACTGCACGGCCCCCGGGCCGCGGCGGGCCTGCCGGTGTGGACGTTCTACTACGAAGCCGGCGTGAGCCGTTATCTGCCGCTCGCGGGCGATTTCTCGCGGTTGCGGCTGCGCGAAGCGCGGTCGCTGGTGCTGAACGACCGCGCTGCCACGATCGCGTTGCGCGACGAGCCGCAGTCGATGTTCGCGTACCGGGTCGAGGGGCTGGAGCTGACCGGTGAGCGAGAGGACCCGTTGCTGGCGGCGGAGTTGCGCGCCACGGCGGGGGCGCCGCCGCAGCGTGGGGAGTTTCCTGGTACGCTGCTCGCCGTACCCGCGGGCGGGGAAAACGCCGCGGTGCTCGATGGCGTCGTCGGCGAGATCACCGGCGGCGCAAGC
>DATGXA010000076.1:0-5598 GCA_035299125.1 Opitutaceae bacterium | reverse complement strand
GCGCAGCGCGCGGCCGGCGTGGCCGCCGAAGAGGCCGAGCGTGAACGTGCTCTTGCTGCCGAGGTAGTCGGGCACGTCGAATCCGTGCCGAATCGCCAGATACGCGCGCATGCCGGCGCCGGTGAGCGCGCCGAGGCGGAGCGTCTGGCCGGCCTTCACACGGAAGGCGCGCCAAGCGGCGACAGGCTTGCCGTCGAGCGTCGCTGCGAGCGCGGCGCCGGTGAGCGCGACGGTGGCGGCGGTATTGAAGCGCAGCGTCGGACCGGAAAGCGTGATCTCGAGGCCGGCAGCCGAGGAGGGATTTCCGACGAGGCGGTTCGCAAGGCGGAACGCCAGCGGGTCCATTGGGCCGGAGGGCGGAACGCCTACGTCCCAATGGCCGAGGCGACCGGGATAGTCCTGCACGGTGGTCTGCGTGCCGCCGTCGAGCACATCGATCGTCGGCGCCGCGTAGGGCAGCGTCTCGAGGTAGCGCGTGGTGACCTTGCCGGCGACGAAGCCCGCGGAGTCGAGGATCTGACGGAGGTAGAGGAGATTCGTCTCCAACCCGCCGACGCGCGTCTCGGCCAACGCCTGCGTGAGCTGCGCGAGCGCCGCGGCGCGGTCGGGGCCGCGGGCGATGAGCTTCGCGAGCATCGGGTCGTAGTACGGGCTGACCTCGGTGCCGCGTTCGCACCAGGTCTCGATGCGCAGGCTACGCGGGATCACGAACTCGGTGAGCACGCCGGTGGCGGGCTGGAAGTTTTTCCCCGGATCCTCGGAGTAGAGGCGGACCTGGATCGAGGCGCCTGTTGCGTGTCGGACGAAGCCGGAGAGGTCGAGTTCGCCCGCGGCCTGGCGGACCATCCACTCGACGAGGTCGAGACCGGTGACCTCCTCGGTCACGCCGTGTTCGACCTGGAGACGCGTATTTACCTCGAGGAAATAGAACTCGTCGGTCGCGTCGTCGTAGACGAACTCGACGGTGCCGGCCGACTCGTAGCCGGCGGCGCGGCCGAGCCGTTCGGCGCAATCGAGCAGGCGGACGCGTGTCTCGTCGGAGAGGCCGGGCGCGGGCGTCTCCTCGATGATCTTCTGGTTGCGGCGCTGCACGGAGCACTCGCGTTCGCCGAGCGCGACGACGTGACCGCGGCCGTCGCCGAAGATCTGCACCTCGATGTGGCGGGCGCGCTCGACGTATTTCTCGAGAAACAGACCGCTCTCCTTGAAGTTGGCGCGGCTGAGGCGGTCGACGCGAGCGAAGGCTGGCTCAAGCTCCGCCGCGCTCCAGCAAAGCTGCATGCCGATGCCACCGCCGCCAGCGGTGCTCTTGAGCATCACCGGATAGCCGATGCGCTCGGCCTCGAGCAGCGCGGTGGCGACATCCGGCAGCAGGCCGGTGCCGGGCAGGAGTGGCACGCCCTCGGCCTGCGCGATCTCGCGCGCGGTGTGCTTGAGGCCAAAGCGGCGCATCTGGTTGGGTTTCGGCCCGATGAAGACGATACCGGCGGCGGCGCACGCCTCGGCGAATCCGGGATTCTCAGACAGGAAACCGTAACCGGGATGGATCGCCTGCGCGCCGGTTCGGCGCGCGACCTCGAGGATCTTGTCGACGACGAGGTAACTCTGCGCAGCGGGCGCGGGCCCGATCGGCACGGCCTCGTCGGCCTGCGCGACGTGGAGCGAGCCGACGTCGGCCTCGGAATAGACGGCGACGGACTTGATAGCGAGCCGGCGCAGCGTGCGGATGATGCGGCAGGCGATGGCGCCGCGGTTGGCGATGAGAACTTTCGAAAACATGGAAGACGGTGGGGAATGTGGATATCAGGGAATCAGGAACGGAGGTGTCTCCGTCAGTTCTCCCGATTTCCGCTTCCAGCTCCTCAGGGATTCCAGATGAGGACCTCGATCGGCGTCGGGTTGTAGGCGTTGCAGGGGTTGTTCAGCTGCGGGCAGTTCGAAATCAGGCAGATGACGTCGTGTTCGGCGCGCAGCTCGACGTAACGGCCGGGACCGGACACGCCGTCGTCGAACTTGAGATCGCCGGCGGGCGTCACGGGGACGTTCATGAAGAAGTTGATGTTGCAGGTGATGTCGCGCTTTCCCCAGTCGAAGTCGGCGTGGTGGGCGCAGCCGCAGGTGGCAGCGATCTCCTGAGCGCCGCGGATGAAGCTGTCGCGGCAGGCGTGCATGTGCTCCTTCTCGTGGGCGTAGCGCATGGTGTTGCTCTCGCGGGAGCAGGCGCCGCCGAGCGTGTCGTGCCGACCGCAGGTGTCGGCGACGATGGTGAGGAGCGCGTCGCCTTCGGTGGAGATGAGACGCGTGCCGGTGGAGAGGTAGAGCGCAGCCTGATGGCGGATGGTGTCGGAGGCGCTGTAACGGTTGGCCGGATCGTGGGCGTCGTAGAAGAGCGTGTCGGCGGCTTGGTTACCCTCGAGGTCGACGATGCGGAAGGTCTGGCCGGCCTTGATCTCGTGCGACCAGTGGTCGCCGGCGGGGACGACCTTGCGGTAGATCGCGGTTTCGGGACGGAGGGAGCTTTCGGTGAGGATCGACATGGCGGGTCAGGCGCGGAGCGCGAAGTAGGACTCGTTGTTTTGAAACGCCCGCTCGTTCTCCGGGCGCGAAGTGCGGCAGGGGTCGTCAGGCGCGACGGGGCCGGCGGCGGGGAAGACCTCGAGTTTCACCGTGCGTGGGTGATAGACCGGGTCGGGGTCGAGCGGGTGCTGGCAGGTATTGAGGACGACGAGCGTGTTGAGTTCGAAGCGCAGATCGATGAAGCCGCCGGGCTTCGAATGGCCGGGGACGAAGGCGAGTTTGCCCGAGTCGTCGGCGACGACCTTGGAGAAGAGGTTCAGGTTCGGGACGAGGTCGCGTTTGCCGAGGCCCCACTTCGCAAGTTCGACGAGGAAGCAGTCGCGGGCGTTGCGGTGGTAGTTGTTGCGCACGGTTTGGAAGGTCGTCTCGCCGTAGCGCGCGGCGGTGAGCGTGGCGTCGCCGCAACCGCAGACGGTGTCGTGCCAGCCGGCGGAATCGGCGACGATGGAGGCGAGGACGCGGCCCATGTCGGAGTGCAGGCAGTATGGTGCGCGGACGTGGAAGATGTGCTGCCCCTTGAGCGTGTCGGGCATGTTGTAGCGCTCGGTGGGCACGTCGGCGTTGTAGAGAAGCAGTCCGACGTTGGCACCGCCCTCGAGGTCGGTGAGGCGGAGGGTTTTGCCGCGGGAGATCACGCCGGACCACATGCCGGCGTGGGTGAGGGTCTTGCTGTAGAGCGGAGTGTCGAGCATCGGATGTGCTGGTGTTACGAACGTTGCAGGAGGTGTTACTGCAAGGTCCGTGCCGATTGCAGCGGATGAGCGAAAATGGGCGCGGAGTCCCGGCGCGATGGTGCGCGAGGCGGGGGCGCGAGGACGTTTCGGTACGGACCGGGATCAGCGATTCAGGCTACAGGGGATAGGTCCGCCGCAAAAAAGAAACGCTCGGCGGGCCGGATGGCCTCGTCGAGCGTCGTGGGTGATTCCGAGGTTGGTGACGCCGTTGCGGCGCCAGACCTCACTCGGGTGTGGCGGTCTCTGGGCGTCAGACGGCGCTTCGAGCGCGCCGGCGGCGGGCCGCGAGCGCGAGCGAGAGGGCGAGCGGCAGCCAGAGGCCCGCCGCGCCACCACCGCCGGAGCTGTCGCTGGAGGAATCATCGCTCGAGTGCGTGTCGTCGTTCGAGCTGGAGGAATCGCCCGAACTCGAACCGCCGGACTGGCCGAGCTTGAGCGCAAGCGTCGTCACTGTGCCATCGGGCGAGACCGTGCGAACGGCGGCGGCTCCGGTGTCGCCGACGTAGAGTGCGCCGTTCGAGCCGACCGCGAGCGCCAACGGGTGGTTGAACAGCGAGTCGTTCGCACCCGAAGATCCGGTACCGTTGTTCTCACTCGAAACTGTCGAGAGGCCGGCGACCGTGGTGACGGTGCCGTTGGACGTGATCTTGCGGACGGAGGAATTGCCGGTGTCGGCGACGTAGAGGTTACCAGCGGCATCGAGGGCTAGGCCCTGCGGCTGGTTGAAGAGCGCGTCGGCGCCGTTGCCGTCGGTCGCTCCGCTGACGCCGGAGAGGCCGGCGAGCGTCGTCACGGTGCCGCCCGCGTTGATCTTGCGGACGGTGTTGTTGTTCGTGTCGGCGACGTAGACGTTGCCGGAGCTGTCGACGGCGACCGCGGTCGGGGTGTTGAATCTTGCCGAGGTCGCGCTGCCGTTGGCGGAGCCGGGGGTGCCGGCCTGACCGGCGAAGGTGGTGACGGCGCCGGAGGAGGTGATCTTGCGGATCGTGTGATTCGTGGCGTCGGCGACGTAAAGATTGCCAGCCGAGTCGAGGGCGAGGCCCGTCGGCGCGGAGAAGGTGGCCGCGGTGCCGTTGCCGTTGACATTGCCGCGGAGGGCCGCGTTGCCGGCGAAGGTGGTCACGGTGCCGTTCGTCGCGATGCGGCGGATGAGGGCGTTGGCGGTGTCGGCGACGTAGAGGACGCCATCTCTCGTGGCGACGACGCCGCCGGGCTGGTTGAAGCGCGCCGCGGAGCCGGTGCCGTTGGTCGAACCGGCGGAACCGGTGGTGCCGGCGACGAGATAGACGGTGCCATCGGCGGCGATGCGTTGGACGGTGTCGTTGGTCGAGTCGGTGGCGTAGAGTCGGCCCGAGCCGTCGAAGGTCAGCGCGGTGAGGTGCGGGAAGATGCCGGACGCGAGCGCCAGGGTGGCGGAGTTCGAGGTGACGCTGCCGGCAGAGTTCGTGACAACGACGGTGTAGGCGCCGGCGTCGTTGGCGGCCACAGCGTTGATCGTGTAGCTCGCGCTGGTGGCGCCGGAGATCGTGGCGCCGTCTCTGAGCCACTGATAGCTCAAGGGCGCAGTGCCGCTCGCGGTGACGGTGAAGGTCGCGGATTGGCCGGCCAAAACGGTTACGCTCGCTGGCTGCGTCGTGATCGAGGGCGCGGTGACGGTACTCGCGGCGTTGACGGTGAGCGTGACGGAGTTGGAGGTGGCGCTGCCGGCGGAGTTGCTGACGACAACCGTGTAAGTTCCGGCGTCGCCGGTGGCGGCGGAGGCGATCGAATACGTCGCGGAGGTGGCACCAGAGATGTCAGCGCCGCCCTTCTTCCACTGGTAGTTCAGCGGGGCCGTACCGGAGGCTGCGACCGAGAAGGAAACGGAGCTGCCTACGGTGACGGTCTGGCTGCTCGGTTGCGTGGTGATCGAGGGCGCGGTGACGGTACTCGCAGCGTTGACAGTGAGCGTGGCGCCGTTGGAGGTGGCGGAACCGGCGGAGTTGCTGACGACGACCGTGTAGGTGCCGGCGTCGCCCGCGGCGGCAGAGGCAATCGAGTAGGTCGCGGAGGTGGCGCCGGAGATGTTCGCGCCGCCCTTCTTCCACTGGTAGCTCAGCGGGGCCGTACCGGAGGCTGCGACCGAGAAGGAAACGGAACCGCCAACGGTGACGGTCTGGCTGCTCGGCTGCGTCGTGATCGAGGGCGCGGTGGCGGCGGCGTTGACGGTGAGCGTGGCGCCGTTGGAGGTGGCGGAACCGGCGGAGTTGCTGACGACGACCGTGTAGGTGCCGGCGTCGCCCGTGGC
>DATGXA010000075.1:0-11105 GCA_035299125.1 Opitutaceae bacterium | reverse complement strand
AACGGAGCCGCGAAGTGAATCGGCGACCCGCAAACGCGGGTCGCGAGGCCCCGGTCCGATCCAGACGGTCTCCGCGACCGGCTCAGCCGAGCGCCTTGAGCAGGCGCTCGACTTCGGCGCGCTTGGACTGGAGGTCGGCGAGCTGCTTCTTCGCGCCTTCGAGGACCGCTGGCGGGGCCTTGCTGGTGAACGCGGTGTTCGCCAACCGGGCTTCGGTGCCGGCGATGAGCTGATTCAACTTCTCCAGCTCCTTCGCCATCTTCGCCTTCTCGGCGCCGGCGTCGACGCTGGCTCCGAGATCGAGATACAGCGTGCCGAGCGGCGTGACCGTGGCCGACATCGCCGGCTCGGTCGTGGTGCGGCTGAGCTCGGAGGCGCCGACCATCCGGACGATCTTCGCCGAAGCGCGCTCGAGCACGGACCACGAGGCGTCGGTGGTGACGAAGACGAGCTTCACGTCGCGGCGCTGCGCGGCGGCCTTGTCGGCCTTCAGCGTGCGGGCGAGCTGCACGACCTTCTTGAGCTGCTCGACGGCCGCAGTGGCCGCGGCATCGATCGTCACGCCCTTCGCCGCGAGCGCGGCGGTGAGGCCGGCGGCGGTGTCGAGACGGGTCTCCTGGAGGTAAGTGCCCTCGGCGCCGTAGCCCAGCAGGTGCCAGAGCTCCTCGGAGATGTGCGGGGCGAACGGCTCGAAGAGGAGCAGGAACTCGCGGATCACCAGATCCTGGATCGCAAGGCAGTTGGCCTTGCGCTGCGGGTCCTGGAGCTTGGCCTTCGAGACCTCGACGTACCAGTCGCAGAAGTCGCCCCAAAAGAAGCTGTAGAGTTTCTGTGTGGCGGCGGCGAATTCGAAGCCGGCGAACGACTCCTCGAGCATGCGCATCGTGTCGGTGAGCGCGGCAAGGATGGCGTGGTCGTCCTCATCGAAGAGGCCCGGCGTCAGCCGGCCCAGGATTGCGTCGAGCGAGCTGTTGTCGGCCATCTCGCCGCTCATCTGGCGGAAGCGGGATGCGTTCCAGAGCTTGTTGCAGAAGTTGCGGCCGGCCTCGACGCGTTCCTCGTCGAACTTCACGTCCTGGCCGAGCGGCGCGATCTGGAGCAGGCCGAAACGCAGGCCGTCGGCGCCGTACTTCGCGATGAGCTCGAGCGGGTCGGGCGAGTTGCCGAGCGTCTTCGACATCTTGCGACCCTGTTTGTCGCGGACGATGCCGTTGAAATAGACGTGCTTGAACGGAATCCGCTGCTCGACCGGCGCGCCCGGACGGGCGAACTCCAGTCCTGCCATGATCATGCGCGCGACCCAGAAGAAGATGATGTCCGCGCCGGTGGCGAGCGTGGTGGTCGGATAGAGCGCGTCGAAGCCGAGCTGTTGCTGCGCCTCGGCGTTGGGCCAGCCGAGCGTGCCGATCGGCCAGAGCCACGAGGAGGCCCAGGTGTCGAGCACGTCCTCCTCCTGGTCCCAGTTCTGCGGGTCGGCCGGGCCGTCGAGGGAAACGTGGACCTTCGTCGGATCCTTGAGGTCGGCCTCGGTGAGCTTCTCCTTGTCGATGCCCTTCCGATACCAGACCGGGATTCGGTGGCCCCACCAGAGCTGGCGGCTGATGCACCAATCCTGGATGCCGTCGAGCCAGTTGAGATAAACCTTCGTCCAGCGCTCCGGGTAGAACTTGATCAGGCCGTCGCGCACGACCTGCTTAGCTTCCTCGACGCGCGGATAGCGCAGCCACCACTGCTGGGTGAGGCGTGGTTCGATCGGCACGTCGGCGCGTTCGGAAAAGCCGACGTTGTTCTCGTAGGCCTTCTCCTCGATGAGCAGGCCGGCGTCCAAGAGGAGCTGCGACGCCTTCTTGCGGCCGGCAAAACGATCCATCCCCGCGAGCTCGGCGCCAGCGAGCTCGTTGAGCACGCCGTCGGGGTTGAGAAGGTCGATGACGGGCAACTTGTGGCGCTGGCCGATCTCGAAGTCGGTCTTGTCGTGGGCTGGCGTGACCTTGAGCACGCCGGCGGCGAAGGACGGATCGACCGCGGTGTCGGCCACGATCGGGAGCGGCTCGCGTTTGCCCAGCGGGCGCCAGACGGTTTTGCCGATGAGATGCTTGTAGCGCTCGTCGTCGGGGTGCACGGCGACGGCGACATCGGCGGGAATCGTCTCCGGGCGGGTCGTCTCGACGGTGAGGAACTGGCCGGGCTGGTCGACAAGCTCGTAGCGGAGTTTGTAGATGAAACCCTTCTGGGGCTTCATGATCACCTCCTCGTCGGAGAGCGCGGTGAGGCTGACCGGGCACCAGTTGACCATGCGCTTGCCGCGGTAGATGCGGCCGCTCTCGAAGAGCTTCACGAACGCCGTGAGCACCGAGCGGCTGTACGCCGGGTCCATCGTGAACGTCGTGCGTTCCCAATCACAGGAGCTACCGAGCTCGCGGAGCTGCTTGAGGATGGTGTTGCCCGACTGCTCGCGCCAGGCCCACACGCGTTTGAGGAACTCCTCGCGGCCGAGGTCACGGCGGGTCTTTTTCTCGGTCTTGCGGAGGTGCTTCTCGACCATCGTCTGCGTGGCGATGCCGGCGTGGTCGGTACCGGGAATCCAGCAGGCCGTCTTCCCCTCGAGGCGGGCGCGGCGGATGATCGCGTCCTGAAGCGAGTTGTTCAGGACGTGGCCCATGTGGAGGATGCCGGTGACGTTGGGCGGCGGGATGACGATCGTGTAGTTCTCGCGGCCGGCGACGGGCTGGCCGCGGAAGCAGCCGGCGGATTGCCAGGCGGCATACCACTTCTTTTCAACGTCGCGCGGTTCGTAGCTCTTCGGGATCTCGCTCATGGGAAAATGGGAAACGCCGAGGAAAGAAGCCCGCCGGAGGCGAGGCAACGTCGGATTCCGGACGGGCGAGTGCGGCTACGCGATTCGTGCGCTGGGACCGAAGTCCTCGCGGGCGGCCCGGAAGAAACGTTCCTAACGACTTCGTCGCCTGACCGCACGCAGCACTCATATCTGCGTTCCACGACAAGGATGCGTTCGCGCTCCGCCGCCGCCGCCGCCAACCTCCGCGCCACTACCCACCGCGCCGCGGCATCCCGCGGCGTGCCTCAACGTCCGCTCCAACGTTCTGCCCCGAAAGGATCCACCATGGCCGCCGAGAAACGCGAACTCTACCACCCCAGCGCGGCGTTCGCCGCCGCCGCGAACGTCCAGAACCTCGACGAGATCCGCCGCGCCGCCGCGGCCGACCTCGAGGGCTTCTGGGCCGACCGCGCGCGCGAATTCGAGTGGAGCCGACCGTGGGACCGCGTGCTCGACGACACCAAGGCGCCGTTCTTCCAGTGGTTCGTCGGCGGCCGTACGAACATCGTGCACAACTGCCTCGACCGCCATGTCGCGACCGCCCGCCGCAACAAGCTCGCGCTGATCTGGGAGGGTGAAAAGGGCGACGTGCGCACGTTCAGCTACCACGCGCTCAACCGCGAGGTATGCATGTTCGCCAACATCCTCCGCAGCATGGGCGTGAAGAAGGGCGACCGCGTCACCATCTACATGGGACGCATCCCCGAGCTGCCGATCGCGATGCTCGCCTGCGCGAAGATCGGCGCCGTGCACTCGGTCGTGTACGGCGGGTTCTCGGTCGAGGCGCTCCACGGGCGCATCGAGGACAGCCAGTCGAACGTCGTCATCACCTGCGACGGCGGCTGGATGAACGGCAAGATCGTCGAGCTGAAGAAGATGGTCGACGAGGCGCTCAAGCGCTCGCCCACGATCGAGCACGTGGTCGTCGTGAAACGCACCGGACACGAGGTGGCGATGGAGGCCGGCCGCGACTTCTGGTACCACGAGCTCATGCAGCTCCCGATCGCGCGCGGGCAATCGGGCGGCAACCGTTGCGAGACCGAGCAGATGGACGCCGAGGACCCGTTGTTCCTCCTCTACACCTCCGGCACGACCGGCAAACCGAAAGCGATCCTCCACACCCACGGCGGCTACATGGTCGGCGTGGCGACGACGCTCAAATGGGTCTTCGACCTGAAGGAGGAGGACCGCTGGTGGTGCACGGCCGATCCGGGTTGGATCACCGGGCACTCGTACATCGTCTACGGCCCGCTGCTCGTGGGCGCGACGAGCTTCATGTACGAGGGCGCGCCGGCCTACCCATATCCGAATCGTTGGTGGGCGATGATCGAGAAGTACGGGATCAACGTCTTCTACACCGCACCGACCGCGATCCGCGGCCTCATGCGTTTCGGCGAGGCGTGGCCGAACCGCCACGACCTGTCCGGCCTGCGCCTGCTCGGCTCCGTGGGCGAGCCGATCAACCCCGAGGCGTGGCGCTGGTACCACCGCGTGATCGGCAAGGAACGTTGCCCGATCATGGACACCTGGTGGCAGACCGAGACCGGCATGTTCATGATCACGCCGCTGCCGACGATGGCGCTCGACCCGGGGAGCGCGACACTGCCGTTCCCGGGCATCGACGTCGACATCCTCGACGAACACGGGAAACCGGTCGCCGCCGGCGAGGAGGGCTACCTCGTCATCAAGCGCCCGTGGCCCGCGATGCTGCGCACGATCTACGGCGATTCGGACCGCTACGTGCAACAGTACTGGAAGAAGTATCCGGGAGTTTATTTCACCGGCGACAGCGCCCGTCGCGACGAGAACGGCTACATCTGGGTCATCGGCCGCGTGGACGATGTCATCAAGGTCTCCGGTTACCGGCTTGGCACCGCCGAGGTCGAGAGCGCGCTCGTGAGCCATCCGTCCGTGGCCGAGGCCGCGGTGATCGGCATCGCGCACGAGGTGAAAGGCCAAGCGATCCACGCCTACGTCATCCTGAAGGCCGGCCAGGCGCCTTCGGAGGAGCTCAACGAAGCGCTAATCAAACACGTGGGCCACGAGATGGGGCCGATCGCGCGCCCGGAAAAGATCACCTTCGTCACCCAGCTCCCGAAGACCCGCAGCGGAAAGATCATGCGCCGCGTGCTGAAGGCCCGCGCGCAAGGCCTGCCCGAGGGCGATCTATCCACGCTCGAGGAGTGAGCCGGGCGGCGCTGATGCGGGTAGCGGCAGCCGTGAGGTTCGCGCCGTGTGAGGCGAAGTTCTGCCGAATTCCGCTACGGCAACCATCGAGACCACCCCACCGTGCGCGCCACGGACGGGCGGTTTTTTCCGCGCCCTTATTTGATTGGCGGTCCCGATCGAATACCCCGTGATGCCGCCACTACCGCGATGATCCGAGGAATCCTCAAAGACGCCCGCCGCCGTCTGGTGTTCACGGCCGACATGCCGGTCGCCCAGCGACTCGCCGCCTGCAAGGCCTTCTTGAAAAACGGCGACGAGGAAATCCTCCGGCGCCATCGCGGCGGCGAAGGCGGCCTCGCGATCGCGCAGACGCGCGCCACCGAGATCGATGCGCTCATCGAGCATCTCTACGACTATGCCGCCGCCCAATGGCGCCGCAGCCACACCGGCGAGTTGCCCGTGCCCGTGAGCCTGCTCGCGCTCGGCGGCTACGGGCGCGGCGAACTCTGCCCGAAAAGCGACATCGACCTGATGTTCCTCTATCCGTCCGGTGTGAAGCCCGAGGCGCTCAAGCCGTTCCAGGAGTTTCTCACCCAGGAACTGCTCTACATCCTCTGGGATTGCGGGCTGAAGGTCGGCCACTCGTCACGCGCGATCGACGAGGCCTTCGCCGAAGCGCGCCGCGACATCCAGACGAAGACCGCCCTCCTCGAGTCGCGCTTCATCGCGGGCTCGCCGCAGGTCTTCGAAAACTTCCAGGCCGCGTACCGCGCCTATTACCAGAAGGAGGATCCGCGCGGCTACATCGCCGCTCGCCTGAAGGACCAGGTCGACCGCCGCGCGAAGAATGGCGGCACCGTTTTCCTCCAGGAGCCGAACATCAAGAACGGTGTCGGCGGCCTGCGCGATTTCCAGAACACCCTCTGGATGGCGCGCGTGAAACTCGGCCTCCAGCGCATCGAGGAGCTCAAGGATCAGAACTACCTGCGCGAGGAGGAGCTCCGCGATTTCCAGCGCGGTTACGATTTTCTCCTCCGCGCCCGTCACGAGCTCCACTACGTGACGAACCACGCCAACGACCTGCTCAACCTCGACAACCAGCCGCGCGTCGCCCTCGGCCTCGGTTATACGGCGGAGAACATCGTCGAACGCGTCGAGGCGTTCATGCAGGACTATTACCGCCACGCGCAGGCGATCTACCGCATCTCGAAAATCGTCGAAGACCGCCTCGCGCTCACGCTCGAGGAGGCGCCGAGCCGTTTCTCGCTGCGCGCGCTCATCCGATCGCGCCGCACCGAGCGCCCGAAATCGATCGACGGATTCATCCTTCGCGGCAACCGCCTCTCCGCCGAGCGCAGCACCGTCTTCACCGAAGATCCCGAACGCCTCGTGCGCGTTTTCCGCCACTGCCAGCAGCTCGAATGCACGCCCGATCTCGACCTCCAGTCGCTCGTGCGCGCCTCCGCGCCGTTGTGCGGCCCGAGTGTGATTCGCTCAGCGGGCGCGATTGAGAGCTTCAAGTCCATCCTCCAGGAGGCCGGCCGCGTCTACCCCACGCTCTCGCTCATGCACGAGCTCGGCATCCTCGGGCGCTTCGTGCCCGAATTTGAGCAGCTCAACTGCCTCGTGCAGCACGAGTTTTATCACCGGTACACCGCCGACATCCACACCCTCAACACGATCCGCGAGCTCGATGGCATCTACGCCGCCGCGGACGACATGCAGCGGCGCTATCGCGAAGTCCTCCACCAATGCGAGGACCACACCCTCCTCTATCTCATTCTCCTCCTGCACGATATCGGCAAGGGCGCCGGCATCCAGGGCCACGCCGAATCAGGCGCGCACCTTTCGCGCTCCATCCTCGAGCGTTTCGGCATTTCCGCCGAAAGCGGAGAGATCGTCGTCTTCGTCATCCGCCACCATCTCGCGATGGCACGCTTCTGGCAGAAACACGATCTCGACGATCCTGCGACCATCGCGCGCTTCGCCGAAATGATGGGCGACGTCGAGAAGCTCCGCTTCCTCTACGTCCACACTTTCTGCGATGCCCGCGGCACCTCGACGGAACTCTGGAACAGCTACAAGAACACTCTTCACACCACCCTCTTCAACCGCACGGCCGAGCGCCTCACCCTCGGCCACGCCGCCGCCGACCTCCGCAACGCCGAACGCAAAGCCATGCTCCACCGCGAACTCATCGCCCAGAAAGTGCCCGGCGTCAGCGCCGACGAAATCACCGCGCACTTCAATCTCCTACCCGAGCGATATTTCGTCCAGACAGCGCCCGACGAGATCGTGCTGCACATCTCGATGGTGAACAAACTGCTCTCGACCATCACCACTGCCGATTCGATCGGCAGCCTGCGTCCGATGATCGAGTGGAAGGACGACCTCAACCGCTCGTTCACAGTCGCCAACATCGTCACCTGGGATCGCGCCGGCCTCTTCTATCGCCTCGCGGGGGCCTTCAGCGTCGCCGGCCTGAACATCCTCAGCGCAAAGGTCATCTCGCGCGCCGACCACATCGCCATCGACACCTTCCACGTCGTCGAGCCCGGCCGCGGCCCCGTGCAAAACCAGCACGCGCTCGAGGTCTTCCGCAAGACCGTCGAGGAGGCCCTCGTGCAAAACAAGGACTTGCTGCCCGACATCCTCGCGCAGGCGAAGAAGGTCCGCGTCAGCCGTCTCTCGCAGGAGGAACGCGCGCTCCATGGCAACGTCCCGCCCGTCGTCGAGGTTTACCACGAGCTCGACCTCAAGCGCACCATCATCGAGATCCAGGCGCAGGACCAGATCGGCCTGCTCTACCGCATCGCGCGCGTCATCTTCGAGCACGGTTTCGACATCACCTTCGCGCGCATCAACACCGAGCGCGGCATCGCGATCGACACCTTCTACGTCGAGAGCACCAACCAGCTCCCCGTCGAGGACACCGAGCGCCTGCGCGTGCTCCGCGAGGCCATCGGCGCCGTGATCGCCCCCGCCGAGGAACCGGTCGCCGCCAAATCGGCCTGACACGCTCCCGCTCCCTTTTGCCGGCCGCCGCACCCCGGCGGCCTTTTTGTTTCCGGCACGTTTCCCGCACAATCCGCCGTCGACCGCCCGCCGCCCACCGATCATCTTCCGTACTAGGCCACCGTCCCCCATGGATCGCCTCACCCCCGCCCTCTACGCCATCGCCGGCCAGGTATCCCGCACGGGCGAACCGCGCGCCGCGATGGAGACGATCCTCCAGCAGGCGCTCACCGTCTTCCGCGCCGACGCCGGCAGCATCGCCATCCTCGATCCCGACACCAACCGTCTCCAGATCGAGGTCCACCACGGGCTCCCGTCCGATGTCCGCGAACACGCCCTCCGGCTCGACCAAGGCATCACCGGCTGGACCGCTTTTCACGGCAAACCCGTCCTCGTCCCCAACGTCGCCGAGGAGCCCCGCTACATCCGTGTGCGCACCGGCACGCGCTGCGAGATGGCCGCGCCGCTCGAGATCGAGGGCCACATCCTCGGTGCGCTCGTGCTCGATGCCGATGTGACCGGCGCCTGGACGTCCGACGACCTCATCGACCTCGTCCAGCTCGCTGGCGAGGCCGCCCGCACCCTCCAGCGCATCTGGCTCCTCCGCAGTCTCCAAGACAAGGCCCGCCAACTCGAGACGCTCACCGTCGTCGGCCAGTCGCTCGTCTCCAAACTTCAGCTTCAGGAACTGCTCGACACCATCACCCGCGAGACTCGCGCGATCTTCGGCAGCTGCATCGGCACAATTCTCCTGCACCAACCCGAAGCCGAGACGCTCAGCGCCGAATCGTGGTCGGGCCCGGAGGAGTTCGTGCCGCCCGCGAAGGAGGATTGGCCCGGCACCGAATGCCTCGCCAACGCCGTCGTGCGCACCGGCCGCATCGTCGAGTACGCCCACCTGCATTCCGCCGAGGTGCTGGAGCTGCGCGATGTGCCGCGCACGCCCGCCGTGCAGGCCGCGTTGCTCGCGCCCATCGTGGTCGAGGGCGCCGTCATCGGCGTGCTCGCGAGCTACTCCGCCCGCCCGCACCGCCACAGCAACGAGGAGAAACGCCTGCTCGGCGCGCTCGCCAACCTCGGCGCCGTCGCCATCGCCAACGCCCGCCTCTACGCCCGCGTTTTCCAGAGCGAGGACACCCTCCGCAAGAACGAGACGCTCACCACGCTCGGCCTGCTCGCCGCCGAGATCGCCCACGAGGTCCGCAATCCGCTCACGGTCATCAAGCTCCTCTACAGCTCGCTCAAGATCGAGTTCGCCGCCGGCGATCCACGGATCAAGGACATGCGCATCATCGGCGAGAAGCTCAACCAGCTCGAAGCCACCGTCTCCCGCGTGCTCAACCTCGCCAAAGCCCCCGGCGCGCTCCACTCCCGCTGGCCGCTCGACGAGATCATCACCGACACCCTCCTGCTCGTCCGCCTCAAGCTCCACCAGAGCATGATCTCCGTGAGCTACGAGCCCGCGCCCGAGATGCTCTTCGTCGAGGTCAACAAGGGCCAGATCCAGCAGGTGCTCCTCAACCTCATCCTCAACTCGACCCACGCCATGCCGAAGGGCGGCCGCATCACGCTGCGCACCACCCGCGAGACGCGCCCCGAGGGCCCGCCCGTCGTCGTGCTCGATTTTTCCGATACTGGTCACGGCATCTCCGCCGAGCTACAGCCGAAGCTGTTCGCGTCGGTCCTCATGGGCCGCACGGAAGGCACCGGCCTTGGACTCGCGATCGTGAAACGCCTCGTCCAGAGCCACCACGGCGACATCGAGCTGCTCGCGACCGGCGACACCGGCACGACCTTCCGCATCAACCTCCCGCTCGCGCCGGGCACGTGAGGCGAGATTCCCAAGCGGTCCGCTCAACGTGTGGCGCCGCTCCCGAGACCGGCGATCCGTCCATCGGGCAACGACAAGTCCCGCCCCGACCGCAAGCGCGAGGTTCCAGACGAGCGGGGCGACCACTCGCGCTCCGTCATAGGGACGCTGCTCGCCGGCGCCCGTTACGCTCCGCCGCGCCTCACCAATCCTGCAACTTGCCCTCGTTCGGCCGCGCGGGATTCAGCCGCTCGAGCACTTCGCCCAACAGGTAGATCGAGCCGGTCACGACCACCGTCTCGCCGGGCGTGCCCACCGCGCAGCGATCCGCGGCCGGGAAAACCTCCGCGAGACTCGTGCGTCGCACCGCGCCGCGAAACTCCGCCGGCACATTGCGCTCCAGCACTTCGAAGCCCATCGCCCGCTCCTGTTGCGGAACAACAAGCTCGATCTCGCGCGCGTGTTTCGCCACCGCGGCCAGCACCGCCTTCGCGCGACGTTCGCCCGTCGCACCCACCACGACGACCGGTGCGCGACCCGTCGCGGCGACCAGCTTCGCCAAATTCGCGTCGAGCTGCTCGGCCCCCTCGGGGTTGTGCGTGGCATCGAGGATCACCGGTGTGCCACAAACCTGGATGCGCTGCCAGCGCCCCGGCCAGCTCACCTGCTGCAACCCGCGCGCGACCACTTCCGGTGTGAGCCGCCAGCGGGCCGTCAGCAACCGCGCGACAAGCGTCGCCGTGGCCGCGTTCCAGCGCTGGTAATCGCCCTCCAGATTCGTCTCCGGATAGCGCGCGAGGTCGCCACCGAACTCGCGTTCAACCGACCACAACGGCGCGCTCCGCTCCGCCGCCACTCGCGCGATGACTTCCATCGCCTCGGACGGCACGCGCCCGACGACCACCGGCCGGCCGGGTTTGATGATGCCCGCCTTCTCGAACGCGATCTGTGCGATCGTGTCGCCGAGCATCTCGCAGTGGTCGAGGCCGATCGAGGTGATCACGGCGATCTCCGGCTCGACGATGTTCGTGGCATCGAACCGCCCACCGAGCCCGACCTCGATCACCGCCATGTCGACCCGTTGCCGCGCGAAATGCAGGAACGCCGCGCCGGTCATGAACTCGAAGAAACTCGGGTGATCGTCCGGATCGACCACAGCCATGGTGTCCGCGTGCCCCTGCAGCTCGCGCGCGTAGGCGACGATCTCGTCGTCGGTCAACGGCACGCGGTCGACCTGCACCCGCTCGCCCAGCCGGACGAGATGCGGCGAGG
>DATGXA010000074.1:0-38685 GCA_035299125.1 Opitutaceae bacterium | reverse complement strand
GTCGAGGCGGGGCGCGAGGCGTTGGCGCTGCTGCTCGAGCTCCCATTGGCGGCGCGAGGTCTCGACCGCCTCGGCGGCGAGATCGAGGTAGTCCATACGCGGCGCGAGCCAGTCGGCGTACGGCGCACCCCAGGGCTGTGTGCGCAGCCACGCGAGGAGCTGCGCGGCCTGCGGGCGCAGCGCGGCGAAATCCTCGATGTCGCCCAGCGCGAGGGCGTCGGCGACGGGCTGGAGTTGTTTCACGAGCTGCTGGATCTGCTCGGGCGTGAGCGGTTCGAGCTCCTCGGTCTCGAAGTTCTCCTCGAGCCAGGCGCGGCCGTTGTCGAGGATGCTGTTGATGAGCGCGGTGGTGTCGGCGGGCGGCGCCGCGGTTTCGGGTTTCGGGTTTTGGGTTTCGGGTTGGGCG
The DNA here is from genome assembly GCA_035299125.1 of Opitutaceae bacterium. Classification (GTDB taxonomy): domain Bacteria; phylum Verrucomicrobiota; class Verrucomicrobiia; order Opitutales; family Opitutaceae; genus CAJCBL01. The sequence continues at coordinate 38,279 of DATGXA010000074.1, read as the reverse complement.
GAGACCGGCGGTTCGGCGGTCTGCGGTGTGCTCGGGCCGGGCGTGGGCTCCTCGGCGCGGAGCGCGAGGGCGCAGACGAGCAGGAGGGAGGCGGCGATGGCGCGGGAGCGTGGCACGGGACGAGTGTGGGAAGGGACCGCGCGGAGTCGATGCGGGTTCCGCCGACGCGCGCGGCGGGGCGGCCGGCCGGTCGAACGTTGGGATGAACCGGGCGTGGTGGTGGCGGTCGGAAGGGGCCAACGTGTCGCACGCATCGCGCCGATGCTCTCGGCACCCGAAGATCACCCCGCCATGTTCCCCATCGTTCCTCGCCTCCCGTATTGTCGATCGTTGGTCGGATTGTTCGTGCTCTCGACGCTTGCGAGCGTCGGCGCGGCGGACACGAAACACGCACCCTATCCGCCGTGGAACGAGAACGGCCGGATCGGCCACCGGCAGCTCGTCGAGAAGGCGAAGCAGGGGCGGATCGACGTTTATTTCCTCGGCGACTCGATCACGCGCCGCTGGGGCGCGCTCGACTACCCGGAGTTTCTCGCGCACTGGAACCGGACGTTCCACGGCTGGAACGCCGCCAACTTCGGCTGGGGCGGCGACTCGACGCACCAGATGCTCTGGCGTCTGCAAAACGGCGAGTTCGACGGCCTCAGTCCGAAGGTCATCGTGCTGCTCGCGGGCACGAACAACATCGGCGACAAGCCGAAGCCCGGCGCGGCGGACGATGCCGTCGAGGGTATCGAGGCGCTGCTCGAGACGCTGCGCGCCAAGGCGCCGTCGGCCACGATCGTGCTCATGGCCGTCTTCCCGCGTAACGACAACCCGGAGTCGAACAAGGCCGTCGCGGCGGTGAACGCGCGCATCGCGGAATTTGCCGACGGGAAGCGAATCCGCTTTCTGAACATCAACGACCAGCTCGCCGGTCCGGACGGCACGCTCTTCGGGGGCATGACGGTGGACAAGCTGCACCTCACGCTGAAGGGCTACGAGGTGTGGGCGAAGAATCTCACGCCGGTGCTCACCGAGCTGCTCGGCGCGCCCGCCGCCGATGACCACGCCCCGCCGCCGACGGGCGACCCGGCGGCGTTGAAGAAGCAGTGAGCGCGCGGATGAGGACCTTTGTTTTGTGAGCGAAACGCCCGGGAAAGATCCCGGGGCTTTGTGTTTCTATACAGAGCTCCTGCTCAAGTTTCGACTCGCGGAACTGACGTTTGGTAGGCTACCAATCATCGCCCCAACTTTTCCCATGTCCTCTGCCTACAATAAGCTCACCGAAGAGCTGCAGCGGGCGGTTGCGCAGCGTACCGCGCCGCAATCCGGTTCCACCCAGACGTTGCAGCAGCGTGCTGCTACCTACCGCATGTCGGACGATGCGGCGGACTACCTTCGCCGGCTAGCCGACTACCGTGCGCGTACTCGCACGGTGCGGGTCGGGCAGTATTGATCGCAACGCAGGCTCGCCATGTCGGATTTCCGCGCTGCTCCGGGTCGTTCGCCCGAGTGGCATGAAACCGGCGGGGCCTTTTCGAACTTCGAGTTTGTCGACCTCGGGTACGGGTCGCACTCGATCCTACGGCGGGTGTTCTCGCTCGCGCGAAAGCTGAAGTACCACGGTCTGCTGGTAGAGCAGATCGATGAAGCCGACTGCGCCTTGCTTGCCCAAGAGAATGCGGCGCTGGCGGTGCGGCTCCCAGACTTCGACCGGTCGCGAGTAACTCGATTCTCTTTCTTCGCAGGAGAAAAACGGAGCGCCCCGGGCGAGTTTCTTGGTTATGCGATCTTCAAGCAGGACCATCATCGGGTGACGGGACAGTTCTCCCATGTCTATGAGGCGGTGCTGCGGTCGCCGCGGGGCCAGAAGGCGAACAACTTCGTCCACTGCGGGCGCGACTACACCGTCAAAACCGCACTGGGCTGTTTCACGGTGCGCGGTGTGCTCTTCGGTCAGCAGAACGACGCGACCTACGTCTGCGCACATGTGGCGCTGCGTGCGATGATCGCCTCGTTTGCGCCCGGCGCCGACATCTCGTACGCCGAGATCAACAAGCGCGCCGATGTCGGCCACGCGTCGCCGGGCAAACGAGTGGGCGGGCGAGGGCTTTCGGCGGGAGCGGAGAGTCGCGGCTTATTCCCCGACCAGATCGAAGCCGTGCTACGAGGAGCCGGTTTGGAGCCGGAGCTGATCGTCCACGAGCCCACGAAGCCGGAACTTCACGCCGAGCTCCCTGTGGATGTCGAGTTCCAGCGCCTGCTCTACGGTTATCTCGAGTCTGGTTCGCCCGTGCTTCTCGGCTTCGAACTCGCGCCGGAGAAGCCGGGCGCCGACCCATCGCGCCACATCCTTCCGATCTTCGGCCACACCTTCAATGAGGACCTCTGGGTGCCGGAGGCGGAGCGGAAATATTTCGCCCACAACCCGAAGTATTTCCCGAGCGAGAGCTGGCTGAGCACCTACCTGGCGCACGACGACAACTTCGGGCCGTACGTCTGCCTGCCGCGGCATTACCTGCGCCGGGAGCAGTTCCGCCTGCTGGTCGGCTGCCGCCCCGCCGGGGTCGTGCTCCCGCCGGAAGAGGCGGAAACGCGCGCGTTCGATTTCGTGGCGCGCATGGTGGATGCGCCGTTGGAGGACGCCCCTCCGTGGCTTCAGCGCCTCTCGGCGTTCGCGCGTGCGGGCTTGCTGGTGTTGCGTTCGCTGGCGGTCGAGCGCTCCGCCTACCGGAAACACCTCGCCGAATTGCGCGACAAGGACGGTTACGAGCTCGAGCCGGCACTAGCGGATCGGCTGATCGAGCGCCTTCCGCCGCACGTCTGGCTCGTCGAGGTGAGCGCGCCCGAACTCTACCCGGCCAGCCGGCGGAAGTTCGGCGAGGTCGTGTTGCATGCGGCCTCGGCGGCCGGAGCAGATCCGGTGCTCGTTTTTCGAATGCCGGGGCGAGTGCTTTTTCGCGATGCGGCGGGAAAACTGGTCGAGGAGACGACGAGACTTGCCGGGCACACGGCGATTCTCTCGCTCTCGATGGACTGACCCTTGCCCACGCTCAGTTGAATCGGCAAGGCGGCCATTGTCCGTCACCACGAGGAAGTGCCCTCCGGTTCTGTGCGATGCGACGAAGGCGGTCCTGGACTCCGCTTTGCAGGCATGCGGGGCAAACATCAGGAGAAGCTGCTCTGGCGAGCAGCTCCACATCGGAATACCGGAAGACGCGTCGCTCTACTTCCCCACGACGCGCAGCTCGCGGAGCATGAAGGGCTCGTTGGTGGGCTTGGCGAGGATCACGACGCGCACGTGGCGCACCGACTGACCGGCGAGGGTGTGGGTGCGACGTGCGGCGGCGAGCGAGGTGTTGTTCTCCTCGACTAATGGCTGCCACGTCTTGCCGTCGAGCGAACCTTCGAGGCGGTAACGGTAACCGGGGGCCTCGTTGCCGAAGACGAATTCGGCGGAGGCGAGCGCAGCCGGGGCGCCGAGATCGACGGCGATCCAGGGCTGCGCGTCGTCGTCGGCCGGGCGCCAGCGGGTGTTGATGTCGCCGTCGAACGCGTGGAGCGGCTGCGGCACGAAACCCCACGGCGGCTTGAAGCTGGTCGACGCGGTGGCGGGTTTGCCCTCGGCAAGCGAGGGGCGCAGGAGCGTGTCGAGCAGATCGGCGTCGAGCGTGGCGGTGGGCGCGAAGGCGTCGCTGCCGGCGTAGCGCAACAAGCTGGCGAGGAGCTGGCGCGCGGCGGGTTTTGCGGCGAGCGCGGGGTCGAGCAGATCGACGGCGCAGACAAGCAGGCGGCCGGACCCGACGGCGGTCTCGAAGACGAGGCCGAGCTTCTCGTTGCGCTCGTAGTTGTCGATCACCTGCACGAGCGGGCGGAAGGCCGCGGGCGTGGCGCTGAGGATCACCGGACGCGAGGCGTGCGCGATCTCCGACCACTGGCGTTCGCTGTGGAAGCGGGTGGGGAAGGCGGCGAGCACGGGATGGTTGGGATCGCAGAGCAGGCCGAGCGTGCCGGGGGTGTTGTTGAACATCGGCCAATTCCAGTAGTCGGTCGCGTAGGCGCCGGGGAGTGTGTTGCCCCAGAATTTGCCGGCGGGGACGAGCACGACGCGTTTGCCGGCGGCGAGCGCCGCGCGGGCGGCCGAGTCGTAGGAACGAGCGAGCACGACGCCAGCGGGCGCGGCGGTGTCGACGGCTTCCGGGTACACCCAGACCGGCCAACTCTGCTCGAGGTGCGTGGCGCCGGAGTCGACGCGGACGAACAGGTCGTAGCGTGCAGGAGCGGGGAGGCCGGCGAGTGGCACGGCGATGGCGCCGAGGTCGCGCAGGCCGCCGCGGGCGAGGTCGAGCGCGGGCAGCGTGCCTGTGCGCACGGGTGCGCCGGCGGCGTCGGTGAGCGTCCACGCGATCTGCGCGGCAGGGAGATCGGTGCGGCCGTAGTGCGAGAGCTGGAGGTCGCCGCGGTAGGTCTCGGCGGTGGTCCACGCGTATTTGTCGAAGCGGGCGAGCGGGACGAGCGCACCGTTGGAGCCGCGGAAGTGAGCGGCGGATACTCCGCTCTTCGGTTCCATGAATGCGTCGAGCAGGCCGACGAGGGCGGAGCCTTGGCCCGGGTAGTCCTGGAGGTCGAGGTGCTGGTAGCCGGCCATGCCGGGCGTGCGGCGGAAGAGTTCGTTTTCTTCGCGGTAGAGTTCGGCCGCGTGGGCGCCGGAGGCGCGGGCGAAGGCGGCGGCCTGGTCGAGCATGCCGGCGCGGGCGAGGCGGTCGCGGAAACGCTCGAGGTTCTTCGCGCGGACGACGCCGGTGTACTTCGGGATCTCGGTGAAGTCCGGATACACGGTCCACTGGCCGGTCTCGTGGCCGACGAAGGGCACGGGCAGACCGGCGAGCGCGGCGGAGAGATCGGTGCGCGTCTCGGCCGGGCCCCACTGGGTGTGACCATCGGCGCCGTCGAACACGCAGAAGCTGCCGCGCGCGGGGAACGTCTTCGCCGGATCGGCGGGCGGGCGGGATTTGGCGGAGACGTAGAAATCGTTGGTCGGCTGGAAGACGGGATCCCAGAGGACGTTGTTGGAGCCGTCGGCGTAGAGGCGGCTCGGGTCGAGCGTGCGGAGGTGCACGACGAGGGCGTTCATGAGCGCGCGGTCGCCGCCCATCTCGTTGCCGAGGGTGAGCATCACGAACGACGGGTGGTTGCCGAGCGCGCGCAGGAGCGCCTCGCCCTCGGGCCGGAGGAAATCGCGGACGTTCGCGTCGAACGAGCCCCAGAACGGCAGCTCGGGCTGGAGATACATTCCGAGCCGGTCGGCGGCGGCGAACGCGGCCTCCGGCGGCATCCAGGTGTGGCAGCGGATGTGGTTGAAACCCCACTCCTGCACGGTGCGCAGGTAGCGTTCCCAGCCGGCGACATCCATCGGCGGGTGGCCGGGGAGCGGGAAGACGCCCGCCTCGTGTTTGCCGCGCAGGAAGGTCGGGCGGCCGTTGATGACGAACTGCTGTCCCTGCGTGCGGAACTCACGCAGGCCGGTTTCCAGGTTACGTGTATCGGAGAAACGGGGCGCGTTCGCGGCGCCGGCCGGAGCGGCGGCGAGGCGGACGGTGAGCGCGTAGAGTGCGGGCGAGAACTCGTCCCAGAGCTGCGCGTCGGCGCCGAGCGGGAGATCGAGCGTGACGGTGGCGCCGTCGCCGGCGGACGCGGCGAACGTGGCCGACTGCGGCGCGGGGCGGTGGGCGGCGCCGTCGTGATTGAAGCTCACGGCCTCGACGGTGACGGAGCCGCTGGCGGGCGTGCCGGAAAGGTTGCCGATCTTCGCGGTCACGTGGAAGGTGCGCGCGGCGACATCGGAGCGCACTTGCACGTCGTCGAGCCAGACGGTGTCGGTGGCGGTGAGGGAGAGGTCGCCGAGCAGGCCGTTCCAATTGGTCTGCGCGCTGTCGTCGAAATGGTGCGCTTGGCCGCGGACGGGGCGGCGCTCGGGGCGGTTGTCGACGAGGATCGTGAGCGTGTGCGGGCCGGGTGGGAGGGCGGTGCCGAGGTCGAAGGTTTGCGGCGTGCCGTAGAGGTGGCCGTCGCCGAGCGGGCGGTCGCCGAGCCAGACCTGCGTGAAGCGCGTGCGTTCGAGGCGGAGTTGCACGCGTTTGCCGGCCCAAGCGGCCGGGATGTCGACAGTGCGGCGATACCAAGCGGGGCCGACGAAGGGCCGTACGCGCGTGAGTCCGCTGGGATCGGCCCAACCGGCGGCGACGCCTTGGGCGCGCGTCTCGGTGGTGCCGGGCAGCTCGATCGTGTCGGTGAACGCTGCGGCGGGCGGCGGATTTTGCGGGGGGAACGTGGCGTCGGGCGCGCCGAGCGTGAAGAGCCAGGAGCCGGCGAGGAGGATGTTTTGCATTGGGGAAGGAGCAAGTGGAGTCCATGGCCACGCTCCCGGCAAGAGCCGCGAAGCCATGAAAACAGGTTACAGGCGCTCGCGGCGGGACGCGCGATTCGAGCGCAGCGGCCGCGGAGAGCGCCTCAGCTCGCTGCGCGCAGGCGGTCGACGAAGCGGAGGGCCAGCGTGGGGTCCTGCCCGAGGTGGATGTGCAGGTAGCTCGCGAGGAGGTTGCCGGAGGCGAAACCGCCGGGCTGCGCGGGCGAATCGGGCGCGGTGCCCCGAAGATGCCAGGCGGGCGCGACGCCCCCGGCGGGCGATTCCCAGACGCTGTAGTGGAATTCGTGACCGCGGAGGGTCGTGCCGGCTTCGGCAAGGAGGTTCGGTCGCGTGGCGGTGGCATGCCGGTAGCCGAGCGCGGCGAGTTGCGGCGTCATGCGCACGGTGCCGGGCACGAGTCCGGCGAAGGGCCAGCGGCGGCCGTCGAGATCGACGAGCGTCTCAGCGAGGACCATGAAGCCGCCGCACTCGGCGAACACGGGTGCGCCGCGGGCGTGGAGCGCGCGGAGGTCGGCGAGAAAACCGGTGTTGGCGGAGAGCGTGGCGGCATGGAGTTCGGGGTAACCGCCGCCGAGATACGTTCCGGCGACGCCGGCGGGGAGACGTTCGCCCGCGAGCGGACTGAAGAACGCGAGTTCCGCGCCGGCCTCGGCGAGCAGGTCGAGGTTGTCCGGGTAGTAGAAGCAGAACGCAGCGTCGCGGGCGACGGCGAGCCGCGGCGCCGCGGAGGACCGGTGGCGGGTGGTGCGGGCTTCGTGGATCGGTTGCGGCTCGACGACTGCGGGTTCGCGCAGTGCGGGCGGTTGCGCGGTGCGGGCGAGGTGGAGGAGCGCGTCGAGATCGAACCGTTGCGTGATGGCATCCGCGAGGCGCGCGAGGAGGGCGTCGAGGCCCACGTGCTCGGCGGCGGTGGCGAGGCCGAGATGGCGTTCGGGCACGTGCAGCGCCGGATCGCGCGGCAGCCAGCCGAGCGTGGGAAGCGCGGCGAGTTGTTCGATCGCGGTGGCGCAGCCGCGGGCGTGCGTCTCGCCGCCGGCGAGATTGAGCACGCAGGCGCCGACGCGCAGCGCAGGGTCGAGGCGGGCGAAGCCGTGGGCCATCGCGGCGGCGCTGCGCGCGGCCCCGGAGATATCGAGCACGAGGAGGACGGGGGCTCCGAGCAGCTTCGCGAGGTGCGCGGCGGAGGCGCGTTCGTTGGTGAAATCGCTGCCGTCGAAAAGCCCCATCACGCCTTCGACGATGGCGACGTCGGCGTCGTGGCTGGCGCGGGCGAAGGAGGCGGCAACCTGCGCGTCGTCGAGCATCCAGGAATCGAGGTTACGGCAGGGGCGGCCGGCGGCGCGAGTGTGGTAGCCGGGGTCGATGTAGTCGGGACCGCACTTGAACGGCTGGACGACGAGGCCGCGGCGGCGCAGCGCGGCGATCAGGCCGGCGGTGACGGTGGTTTTGCCGCAACCGGAGCCGGTGGCGGCCACGACGAGCGTGGGGACGGACATCGGCGCGCACGTTGGCGGAAAGCGGACGCGCCGGCGAGATCCGGATGGGCGCGGCGCGGGACCGTTTGTTCGGTGTTTGAACCGCGGATGCGCAAAAGCTCGCCACACGTCGCGAAGCCGTGAACATGGCGCGGCTGCGGGCCGACCGGTACGCCTGCGGCGAGTCCACCAACAACCCATGAAAAAACACCACGCTCTGTTCCTACTCATCGCCCTTCTCGCCGCCTCTTTTACCATCTCCGCCCGGGCGGAAGAATCGGACCTGCCCGAACACGGGTTGGCCGCCGGTCGCGGCACTGCGGAGGCCGACGAGGACGAGGGCCCGCCGTCGAAGCTACCGTTTGCGAAGTTCAAACAAGCCGTGGCGAAGGTCGCGATGCCCGGTTTTCAACGGATGCCGGAGATGACGGCCGAGGGAGATCACGGGCTGATCCTCATCGGCGAAAACGGGAGCGGCATCAACATCATGGCGCAGCGGGCGTCGGTCGGGGAGCAGTTCGAGAAAGGCGCGGCGGGCAAGCTCGCGCGGTTCAAGCACAAGGGTCGCGACGCGTTTTTCGCGCAGATCACCGACGACGAGGGCGAGGACATGGCGTTCATCGTCGTGAAGTATCCGGAACACAACATGGGGCTGTTCATCACGGCCAAGCCGGTGATCACGCGCGAGGAGCTGATGAAGGTGCTCGCGCAGATCGAACTCTGAGGCGAATCGATCTGGTCGAGCGTCGAGCGACGAGTGCCGTGCCTTCGGTGCACCGCCGCTCGGCGACGGCTGAGGCGTGGCAGGCCGCAGAAACCGCGAATGGACGCCAATGAACGCGATTTCGGAAAAGATGGGATCGAGCACGAGCGGCGCAGGGTCCCGACACCGGCGGCCGGTAGCGAAAGACTCGTCCTCGACGGTATGGACAATGCGCTGTTTCGCGGCGACGGAGGCGGCGAGTTCGTGCAGCTCGGTCAGCAGGGTCGGGAAACTGACGGCGGTCCAGGAGAGGAAGGCGGGATCGTCGGTGTTCTCGTGGCGGCGGAGATTGGCGGCGGCCTTGGCGAGGCGTTTGCGGGCGGCGAGGAGTTCGCGCCATGCCGCCTGTTGCAGCGGGCGGTTGTCGACGACGAGCGACGTCCGACTGCCGCCCGCCGCGCGGTGGCGGTGGACCGTGGCGTCGCTCTCGGATGGAGCGCGGCAGTGTTTTCAGCTGTGACCGGCGGGCGTGAGCGGCACGGCGGGCACGTGGGTGGCGAGCGTTGGCGGGGCGGTGGGCGCGGCGGGGTCGCTGGACAGCGCGCCGTCCAGCGAGGTGGTCTCGGCGGAGGTGGGCGGAGTGTACGCGCGGCGGGCGTAGAGATCGCTCGCGGTCTCGTAGGCGGCGACGGTGCGGGCGAGAAGGGCGGGGTCTTCCTCGTGCGGCGTGAGTGCGAGGGTGGCGGGATCGCAGGCGTAGGTGGTTTGTGAACGCACCGGCTTGAGCACCGCGAGATGCCCGCCGTCGAAGAGGCCGAGTTTCTGGTAGTTGCCGATGAGCGCGCGGCCGCGGTCGGGCGCGATGCGGCGGACGTCCTGACCGAAGAAACGGCTCGGGTAACTCCAGTGGAGCAGGCCGAGGAGCGTGGGCGCGAAGTCGATCTGGCTCGTCACGGTGTCGACGCGGCCGGGGGCGATCTGGCCGCCGGGCGCGAAGATCAGGAGCGGGATGTGGTACTTCTCGACGGGGAGCTCGGCACGACCGGCGGAGGAAGCACAGTGGTCGGCCACGATCACGAAGACGGTGTTGCTGTACCACGGTTTCGTGGCGGCGGCGCGGAGGAACTCGCCGATCGCGTGGTCGGTGTATTTCACGGCGCCGGCGCGGCCGGAAGTCTTCGACGGGAGATCGATGCGGCCGGCGGGATACGTGTACGGCCGGTGGTTCGATGTCGTCATGACAAACTGGTGGAATGGGTGGCCGGCGGCGTGGGCGGCATCGGCGTCGCGGAGGGTCCAGCGCAGGAGGTCCTCGTCGCAGGCGCCCCAGGCGTTGGCGAAGGTGATGTCGTCCTTTGGCACGGCGGCGCGGTCGACGACGCGGTAGCCGTTGTGCCCGAAAAAGTAGTTCATGTTGTCGAAGTAACCGTAGCCGCCGTAGAGGAACGCCGTGTCGTAGCCGCGGGTGCGCAGCACGCTGCCGAGGGTGAAGAGGTCCTCGTTGTGCGGGCGTTTCACGAGCGAGCGACCGGCGGTGGGCGGGAGCGAGAGCGTGAGCGCCTCCATGCCGCGATCGGTGCGCGTGCCGGTGGCGTAGAACCGCGTGAAGACGAGGCTGCGCGGCGCGAGGGCGTCGAGGTTTGGCGTGAGTTTCGAGGCGGGGTTGAAACAGCCGAGGAAGTCGGCGCTGAGGCTCTCGACGGTGATCTGGATGATGTTGGGCCGGAGCTCGGGGCCGGGGTTGCGCACGTCGCGCAGCGTGTCGCGCGCGTTGGTCGCGGGGAGCAGGGAGCCGTCGGCCGCGAGGTCGTGGCGGAGGGTGGCGAACGCGTCGTCGAGCGGCGCGGTGGTGTAGAACTGGTCGTAGCGCAGCTCATTGGCGCGGAAGGCTGCGAAGAGCGACCAGAGGCCATTCTTCGCGAGCTCGCGCTGGTAGTTGTCGGAAAACGACGGGATGAACCGCTCCTGCAACGTGATGCCGGCCACGAGCATCGCCGCGAGCCACGGCAGGCTGCCGCGCCAGCGGCGCGCCCACGGCTCGGCGGGCGCGGCGAGCCAGCGGGTGAGGAGTCCGCTGCGCAGGAGCAGCGCGTGGCCGACGATGGTCGCGACGAGCAGACCACCGAAGATCGCCGGCAACGGGTACGACTCGCGGATGTTGCCCGCGACCTCCTTGGTGTAGACGAGGTAGTCGACGGCGATGAAGTTGAAGCGCGCGGAGAATTCATCCCAGAAGAGCCACTCCGACACCGCGCCGAAGAGCAGTGCGTAGAGCACGCCGGCGAAGAGCGCGTGCGCGGTACCGCGGCCGAGCCGGCCGACGAAGGCTCGCGCCGGTGCGAACGTGAGCAACAGCCAGAGCGGTGCGGCCCAGAGCAGGCCGGCGGCGAGGTCGAACACGAGGCCGATCACCGCGGCGCCGAGCAGTCCGGCGACGTTCCACGAGATGTCGTGTCGCGCCTGAAACAGCAGGGCGACGCGCGAGAGTTGGGCCACGCCGACGAACAGCGCGAGAAACACCAGCAGGCCGCCATGGCGGCGATTGAGCAATCGCGTGAAAACGGCACGAAGGGAGACGGGAGTAGGGAGCATCGCGGAAGGTTTCTCAGGCCGAGACGGACGGGGCGGCGGGGGTTGCTGTGTGCGGGAGCGCAGGCGGGGTCGCACCGAGGGAAGAGGGCGCCCCCGCCGGGAGGCGCGGGGATTGCGCGAGCCAGGTTCGTGCACCAGCGGGCAGGCGGGTGGCGGCGAACGCGACGAGAGCGCCCCAGGCGGCACCGCCGAGCACGTCGCCCGGGTAATGGAGCCCGAGGTAGATCCGGCTGTAGCCCACGGCGAGCGCCCACACGAACACCAGTGCGACGACGCTCCGCCGGCGCACGTGCAGGAAGGCGAACGCGGCGATCGCGAACGCGTACGCCGTGTGCGTGGAAACGAAGCCGAAAGCACCACCGCGGCGGCCGTCGACGAGGTGGATCGTGGACTCGAGCTCAGGCAGCCACGAGGGGCGTGGCCGCTGGACGAGTTCCTTGATGGCGTGCGCGCCCGCGAGATCGACGAGGATTACGAGTGTGAGCAGGCTCAGCAGCACGATGGACCGGCGCCAATCGCGCCACCGCACGATGGCGGCGAGCAGGACGAGGTGTACCAGCGCGAGCAACCAAGGACCGGAGACAAACCGAACGACCCCATCCGCGGCGGGCGAGTGGAGGGCATTGAGCCGGAGAAACGCGGCAGTGTCGCAGGCGTGGAGCGAAACGAGGAGACCGGTGGGTTCGGCCGAGGCGAGTAGCATTCGGTGGCTGGGTAGGACGTGGAGGCGCCGCCGGCGGAAACGGCGCGTTGTGCCACCACTATGAACGCCGAGCATGACAGCGCGATGAACCGGGCATGAATTTGCGTTCATCCGCGGGAGCGGACGCTTGCCCGGGGCGGGTTGAACCCTGCGTCCGGCCGTGGCCGTTGGCGGACGCGAGAGGAGGCGTTCCGAGCTCGGCAGAGAAGTCGGACGTGAAGCCCGACCCACGTGGCGGGGGTCGATGGGCTGAGGCGTCTGCCCTCACGTTGGCGGACGCGGAGCAGCTCGAGCAGTGTCTTGGTCGCGGGCGGAGGATCGCGGCGGCGTGCCGCGAAGGAGGTGCTATTGGGCGGAACGGGGGGCGGACGTGTTGCCGCGCCAGAGCTCGAGAAGCTCGTGTTTGCGGGTGGCGCGCTCGGCGGGCTCCAGCGATTGCAGCTCTGCTTGGATGGCGGCGCGCTCGGCCTCGGGAAGCGAGTGCATCATCAGCGGCCAGTCGGTCTGGTCGCGTTCGTCGCGCCAACCGGCGCGGACGCGGGCGCGTTCGCCGGGCGGCAGCCGATGGAAGGCGTGGAAGCGATCGTGCAGCGCGGCACGTTCGGCGGGCGTCATGGCGCGGAGGCGGGTGATGGCGCGTTGGATGCGCTCGAGCTGGGCGTCGTCCATCGAGAGGAAACGTTCGAGCGCGGCGAACTCCTGCGCGTCAGCGGCGGCGGGCGCGGTCGATGGCGGCGGCGGTGTGGCGGCGGCCGGTGCGGCGCCGAGAAAGAGCGGGAGCGCGAGGGTGGCGAGCGCGGCGAGAAGAGGGCGGCGGCGTTTCATGACTGGTCAGCGGGTTCGGCGGGGATGACGAGCAGGTCGTCGACCGCTTCACGGTCGGCGAGAGGCAGCGCGGCGCGCAGCTCGGCGTCGAGCGTGAGGAGGTCGGTGAAGGCGGCGAGGTCGGCCGCCGGGGCGGCGGAGCGGGTGCCGGGTGCGAGCGGGGAGAGCAGCAACCACGTGGCGGCGAGGCCGGGCGGCACGAGCATCGCCCACCACCACCGACGCAGCGGCGCGGGGCGCGGGGCGGGTTCGGTACGCAGCTGGCGCTTGAGGGCGGTCCAGCGGCGCTCGAATTCCGGCGTGGTGTCGCGGAGGCCGTTGCGCAGGAACGCCTCAGGATCGTCGGGCGGCGTGGGCGAGGAGTCGTTCATCGGTGGGAGGAGAAGAGAGTGCGCATCGTCTGGCGGGCGCGGTGGAGGATGACGTGCAGGTTGCCAGCGGAGACGCCGAGGGCGGTGGCGATCTCGGCGGGCGAAAGTTCGCCGGCGGCGGTGAGGAGCAGCGCGCTGCGTTGGCGCTCGGGGAGTTGCTGCAGGGCGGCGAGCAGGTGTTCCTCGAGTTCGGCGGCGCGGCGGCGCTCGTCGGGCGAGGCGTCGGTGGCGAGGGTCGCGAGATCCTCGGGGGGCACCGGCTCGACGGGTTTGCGGCGGCGGCGGCGCAGTTCGTGGAGGAGTTCGCGGCGGGCGATGGTGAAGAGCCAAGCGGAGAACTTCGTCTCGGGGCGATAGCGGGCGGCGGCGCGGTAGACGCGGTGGAATGTTTGCAACGCGAGATCCTCGGCGTCGGCGCGGGAGCCGAGGGCGCGGTAGAAGAAATTCAGCAACGGGAGCTTCCAGCGGTCGAAGAGCGGCTGGAGCGCATCGGGATCGCCGGCGGCGATGCGACGCAGGCAGGCGTGGTCGGCGTCGAGTGCGGTGGCGGCCGGCTGCTCGCGCGAGGGCGTGATGACCGATGGGGCGAGCCACAGGCGAAGCCAAGCGGGCAGAGCGACGGGGCCGATCGTCATGCGTGCAGGGGAGGCTGCGGGAGAAGGCGACGGCAGGCGAGCCGTGGGTTTGGCGAAGAGCGCGCGGCGAGCGGTGCCGCGCGCGTGGTGGAGCGCGGCGGTTCAGGAGCCCGAGGTGTTGGGGCAGTTTGCGTTGTTGCCGGTGCCGTCCTTCGGGCCGTTGCCGGGGGCGGTGGTCTTGCCGGAGCCGTCCTTGAGCGGGGTGCCGGTGGAGTTGGGATTGCCGCGGTTGGTGTCGGCTTTCCCGGAGCCATCGCGGCGGGGCGTGCCCTGGCCGGGACCGGATCCGTCGCAATAGACGGGGTCGCCGTAGTGCGGACCGGAGCCGTCGCAGACGGCGGGGCGCTGTCCGGCGGCGCCGCGGTTGCCTTGGCCGTTGCCGCCGCCGTTGCCTTGGCGGGCGAAGGCGGGTGCAGCGGCGAGACCGGTGACGAGGAGGGCGAGGAGAACGAGACGTGATTTATTCATGGCAATGAGGAGAAGCCCGGCGAGGCGCGGGACTTACAGCGGGCGATGAATCTCTGTTTCGTGGCGGCGGCGATGTGGGTGGGCGACGGGAGAAGTCGGGTGCGAAGCGGGACCTCGGCGCGACATCCGGTGCGAGTGCGGAGCGGAGTTGCGCGCGCGGCGCCGGGCGGCATCGTGCGCGCGGCTTCGGCCGCATCATGGATGTCCTCCTGCTCTCGCGCCTGCAGTTCGCGCTCACGACCACGTTCCACTATCTCTATCCGCCGCTGAGCATCGGGCTGGGGCTGTTGCTGGTGCTCAACGAGGCGATGTGGCTGTGGACGAAGAAGCCGCTGTACCACCAGATGGCGCGGTTCTGGACGAAGGTCTTCGCGCTTACCTTCGCGATCGGCGTGGCGACGGGCATCGTGCTGGAGTTCGAGTTCGGCACGAACTGGGCGACGTACTCGCGCTACGTGGGCGATGTGTTCGGTAGCGCGCTCGCGGCGGAGGGCATCTTCGCGTTCTTCCTCGAGTCGGGGTTCCTCGCGGTGCTGCTCTTCGGTTGGGACAAGGTGGGCCCGAAGCTGCATTTCTTCGCCACCTGCATGGTGGCGTTCGGCGCGCACTTCTCGGCGATCTGGATCGTTGTGGCCAACTCCTGGATGCAGACGCCGGCCGGCTTCCACATCGTGGGCGAGGGGCTCGCGGCGCGCGCGGAGATCACGGATTTCTGGGCGATGGTGTTCAACCCGTCGTCGATGGACCGGCTCTGGCACACGATCATCGGCTGCTGGCAGGCCGGCGCGTGGCTGATGGTGAGCGTGGGCGCGTGGTATCTGTTGAAGCGACGTCACCGCGAGTTCGCGCTCGCCTCGGTGAAGCTCGGGCTCGCCGTCGCCGCGGTGGCGGCGGTGCTGTCGCTCGTGAGCGGTCACGAGAGCGCGGCCGGTGTGGCGAAGAACCAGCCGGCGAAACTCGCGGCCTTCGAGGGCCAGTACGAGACGACGGCGCGCGCGCCGCTCTACCTCGCCGGTTGGGTCGACGAGAAGACGGAGACGACCCGCGGTGTCGCGATCCCCGGCATGCTCAGCTGGTTGATCAGCGGCGACGCGGAGACCGTGGTGCCCGGGCTCAACGATCCGGAAGTGGCGAAGGACGGCCGGCCGCCGGTGAACTTCACGTTCCAGCTCTACCATATCATGGTCGCCGTAGGCTTCGCGCTCATCGGGCTCGCGGCGTGGGGCGGCTGGGCGTGGTGGCGCGGCAAGCTGGCGGATTCGCGGGTACTGCTCGGGTTGCTCACGCTCTCCGTGCTCGGTCCGCAGATCGCGAACCAGGCCGGTTGGTGGGCGGCGGAGGTGGGGCGGCAACCGTGGATCGTGTACCGGTTGCTCCGCACGTCGGAGGCGCTCTCGAAGGTCGTGACGGCGAACCAGGTCGCGGCCTCGATGGTGATGTTCGGCTTCGTGTACCTGCTACTGTTCGCGGTCTTCGTTTTTCTGCTGAACGACAAGATCCAGCACGGGCCGGACGACCAGGATCTGCACCCGTCCGGAAAACTCGGACTCGGCCTCCCGCACCGTCTCGATCGCGCGCGCGCCGACATGGACGGCGGCGCCAGTCCCGCCCGCTGAACCCGGAGGCCCGCCATGAATTTCGGTTCGCTCGACCTGAACACCATCTGGTTCGCCCTCGTGGGCGTGCTCTTCACCGGCTACGTGATCCTTGACGGCTTCGACCTCGGCGTGGGCGTGCTGCACCTCTTCGCCGTGAAGAAGGACGAGGAGCGCCGCGTGTTCCTCAACGCCATCGGCCCCGTGTGGGACGGCAACGAGGTGTGGCTCGTCACCGGCGGCGGCGCGCTCTTCGCGGCGTTTCCCAACGTGTACGCGACGGTGTTCTCCGGGTTCTATCTCGCGTTCATGCTGCTGCTCTGCGCGCTGATCTTCCGCGCGGTGGCGATCGAGTTCCGCAGCAAGCATCCGTCGCCGCGCTGGCGCGCGTGCTGGGACATCGGATTTGCCGCGGGCAGCACGGGCTCGGCGCTGCTGATCGGCGTGGCGATGGGCAACATCGCCTGGGGGATCCCGCTCGACGCGGCAGGCGAATTCGCGGGGACATTCCTCGGCCTGCTGCACCCGTACGCGCTGGCGATGGGCGTGACGACGGTCGCGCTCTTCGCGATGCACGGCTCGATCTACCTCGTGCTGAAGACGGAGGGCGAGGTGCAGGCGAAGGTGCGTCGCTGGGTGAATCCGCTGATCATCGCGTTCATCCTGTGCTACGTGCTGGTGACGCTCGCCACGCTGCTCTACGTGCCGCACGTGACGGAGGCGTTCCGGCGCGAGCCATGGTTCTTCGCGATCGTGGTGCCGGTGGTGCTGGCGATCGCGAACATCCCGCGCGAGGTGAACCGCGGGAAGGAGTTTTTCGCGTTTCTCTCCTCGTGCGCGGCGATGGCTGGGCTGATGGCGATCTTCGGCGTCGGCGCGTACCCGCACCTCGTTTTCAGCAATCCGTTCCCCGAGCACAGCCTCACGGCATTCAACGCCGCATCGTCGCGCAAGACGCTCGGCGTGATGCTCACGATCGCGCTGATCGGCGTGCCCGTGGTGCTCGCGTACACGGCGAGCATCTACTGGATCTTCCGCGGCAAGGTGAAGATCGACCGCACGAGCTACTGAGCGGCGGCGGGGTCGGAGAGGGTACGCCGAGCCGTCCGGCGGCCCGCGCGGCCGGTGGCGGTCCGATGTACGTGCTTCGACCGAGCCGGGCGTGAAGGCCGACCTGCGGGCGCTTGCGCCGTGAGCGCCCGCGGCGCGCGGTCGTGGGTGCCGGAGCCCGCTCGGCGTCCCGCTGGCCCGTCGGCGTTCGCGGCGGTAGTTTTGGTTTGCGACGGCGGGTGCGGCGGAGCGAAGGTCCGGCCGCGAAGAATACCTCCTGCCGAGCCGGTGCGCGGTCGCGGAGTTGCCGCCGGAAGATCGGCGGCCGCGGCGGCGAACGGACGGCGGGGGAAACCCCGAACGTTCCCATGCACCTCCGCCTTCCCCTTCTCTGCACACTTCTGCTCGCGTTTGTCGCCGCGGCGCCGGCACGCGCCGAGAAGAACGAGTTTCTCCTCGGTCTGAACTCCGCCATGGTCGAGTATCAGGTCACGACGACCGGGCGTGGCGTCAATTCGACCGGCACAGACACGCTCTGGGTCGCCGATCAGGGGCGCAAATCCGCCCGCCTGCAGAAACGTTTCAAGAGCAACGGCAAGGTCGAGAGCGAGCAACTCGGCCTGCTGCTCGACGGCTGGATCTACAGCATCGATCTGCCGAAGAAGACCGGCATGAAGATGAGCCTTCAGCAGGCGCAGGACATGGCGAAGCGCTTCGGCAAGGGCGCGCAGGGCGAAGGCCAGGCGTTCGTGAAGGATTTCGTCGAGAAGAACGGCGGCAAGATCCTGCCGCCGGAGGAGTTCCTCGGCCGCACTTGCGATGTGTTCGAGGTCTGGGGCATGAAGACGTGGGCGTACAAGGGCGTGCCACTCAAGACCGAGGGCGCGACGATGGGCATCAAGACCTCGATGGTGGCGACCAAGTTCGAAGAGAATCCCTCGATCCCGGCGTCGCGTTTCGAGATCCCGGCCGGCGTGAAGATCGAGGACATGCCGGACCTTTCCGGCCTGCTCGGTGGCATCATGGCCGGCCGTCCGCCCGGCGGCGGCGAAGGGGAAGAGGCGCCCGCGGTGCAGAAGCCCGTCAAGAAACCTGTCGCGGAAGCCCCGGCGAAACCCGCCCCGGAGGCGAAACCTGCCCCGATCTCCAAGCCGAAGCCCGCGCCACAGGCCGATCCGAACGCGGTCGGGCTTTCGCTCGCCGAGTTCCGCGAGGCGATCGCGAAGGTGCACGTGAAGGGCTACACGACCATGGCCGCCGAGAGCGCCGACGGTGCACTGAAGGTGAATCTCCTCGATACCAAGGGCGGCGCGTTGAGCATCACCGCGTTGCCGCTCGCGATCTTCGACGCGCTGGAGGCGCATCCCAATCTGAAGATCGAGTCGAAGTTCGACCACGAGGGGCATCCGGCGTTTGCCGGCGTGCTCAACGACCCCGACGACGGTCCGACCGGCGTGGTGATCGTGAAATACCCGGAGCGCAAACTCACGTTGGTCGTCGGCAGCACGCCGGTGAAGGACAAGGAAGTCCTGCAAGGCGTGCTCGAACAGGTGGCGTTCTAGAGCGCGGTGTAGCCGGGGGCGATGACCCCGGCTGAGAGCTGCTCTCGCGAGCAGCTCCACGGACGGGGGGGGATTGGCCGGACGCGGCGCCGCTGACCACTGAGGACGGCCGCACGTGAAGTGCGGCCCTACGCCGCGCAGCGCGTCACGCCTTCCCGAGCACGCTGCGGACGATTTCCACGCTTCGCGCGAGGTCGGCGGGCGTGGCGGTGAGCGGCGGGAGGAAACGCACGGTGTTGTTGCCGGCGAGCGGGCAGAGCATGCCGGCTTCGCGCAGCTTGGCGTTGAACGGCGCGGGATCAGCGTGGAAGCCGAGGCCGACCATATAGCCGACGCCGCGCACTTGCTTCAGCACTTGGGGGAAATCTTTCACGAGTTGCTCGAGCGCGGCGTGCCACGCGGGCGAGTTGCGGCGCACGTTGCCCATGAGATCGTCGCGCTCGATCACATCGAGCACGGCGAGCGCGGCGGCGCAAGCGAGCGGCGTGCCGCCGAAAGTCGTGCCGTGAGAGCCGGGCTGGAAGTATTCGGCGAACGGCTCGCGCACCCAGACCGCGCCCATCGGCATGCCGCCGCCGATACCTTTTGCCATCGAGACGGCGTCGGCCTGGATGCCGTACTGCTGGAAGGCGTAGAAAGCGCCGGTGCGGCCGAGGCCGCATTGCACCTCGTCGATGAGCAGGAGCAGGCCGCGCTCGTCGCAGAGCTTGCGCAGACCCACGAGGAACTCGGGCGTGGCGGGCGTGACGCCGCTCTCGCCCTGGATCGTCTCGACGAGGATCGCGGCGGTGGAGTCGTCGGCGAGGTCGACGAAGCTCCGGAGGTTGTTGAACTCGCCGGCGGCGAAGCTTTCCACCATCGGGCGGAAACCTTTCTGGATCTTCTCCTGCGGCGTGGCGCTCATGCTGCCGAAGGTGCGACCGTGGAAGGCGTTCTTGGCGACGAGCACCTTGATGCGTTTCCCTTCCTCGTGCGTGGTGTTGTAGCCGTGGAGACGCGAGAGCTTGATGAGCGCCTCGTTGGCCTCGGCGCCGCTGTTGCAGAAGAAGGCCCGGCCGGGGCCGGCGTGCTGCACGATGCGGCGCGCTAGCTCGCCCTGCTGCGGGTTGCGGAAGAGGTTGCTCACATGGACGAGGCGCGCGGCTTGGTCCTGCACGGCCTTGACCCACGCCGGGTGCGAGTGACCGAGGGCGGTCACGCCGATGCCGGAGGTGAAATCGAGGTACTCCTTGCCGCGATCGTCCCAGACGCGCAGGCCTTCGCCGCGCACGAGCGTCACGGCGGCGCGGGCGTAGTTCTTCATCACGTAGGCGTCGTAATGCGACTCGGTGGCGGCGGCGGTGACGGCGGGCGCGGGAGCGAAGGTCTGGTGGTTCATCGGACGATTGCGGAGTGCGGATTTCGGATTGCGGAATGGGCGGACGAGGCGCGGGGGCACGCGATCAGCCGGGGATCGAACGTGAGTGATTCGGAGAGAATCTGGAACTCAGGAGATCAGGAAGCGGATTTTCGCTGAGTGATGACCCGGCGGATGGCGGGACTCGGGATCGGGACGGACCGGCTTCATCGGAGCCGGCTACAGGAAATGGCGACGACTCATCGTCGCAGACGGATTTCCTGCTGGAGCGTGTGCATCGGTGGGAGAAACGGCGCAGGCGGCGCGGATTTCAATCCGGCCGCCTGCGGAAATGTTTCGGATGAGGGAATGTGGAAAGAGGGAAGACCGAAAACGGAGAGCGCGACGGCGGGCCAATCCGCATTCCGCAATCCGAGATCCGCATTCCACCTCAGCCGTGCACGATCTCGGTGCCGATGCCTTTGTCGGTGAAGATCTCGAGCAGGAGGCTGTGCGGCAGGCGGCCGTCGATGAAGTGCACGCGTTGCACGCCTTCCTCGAGCGCGCGCACGGCGCTGGCGACTTTCGGGCGCATGCCCTTGTCGATCACGCCGGTCTTCTTGAGGCCCTCGACCTGCCCGACCTTCAACGTGGAGATGAGCGAGTTCGGATCGGAGGGATTCGAGAGCAGGCCGGGGACATCGCTCATGTAGACGAGGCGGCGGGCGTTGAGCGCGGCGGCGACGCGGCCGGCGGCGACGTCGGCGTTGATGTTGTACGGACGGCCCTCCTGGTCCTCGGCGACAGGCGAAATGATGGGGATGAGGCCCTCGGCGAGCTCCTTCTTGATGACCTTCACGCGCACCTCGGTCACATCGCCCACGAAGCCGAGGTCGACGGTGTTGCCGTCGTCGTCGACGGTGAGCTTCTCGCAGAGGAGCACGCTGTCCCCGGGAAGTCCGGACGGCTTGCCGCGGGCGAGGGTGATGGCGGAGCAGACGTCCTTGTTCACGACCTCGTCGAGCGTGCGCTTCACGATCTTGATCGTGGCTTCGTCGGTGACGCGCATGCCGTTGACGAAATTGGCCTTCAGGCCGGACTCGGCCATGGCTTTGGTGATGGCCTTGCCGCCGCCGTGCACGACGACCACGTGGATGCCGACGGCCGCGAGGAACGCGATGTCGTAGGCGACGCGGTTGCGCACCTCGGGACTCGGGTCGTCCATGAAGCTCCCGCCGTATTTCACGACGAAGGTCGAGCCGCGGAAGTCTTGGATGTAGGGAAGGGCCTCGAGGAGCACCCGGGCTTTCGCCGTGATTTCAGCAACGTCCATTTCGGATCAAGGGCACTCCGCGGCTCCCCGGCGCACCGCGAAGGCGGTGCTGTGTGTCGGCCGGGCGAAGACGTTCGCGGACTTGCTCACTGTGAAAGGGCTGTGGCTTTAAGGACGCGTGGCGGGCGTGACCAGAAAAAATCCCGGTGCGACCGCCGAGCACCGACTCGGGCGGATCGCGGAGCATGCACTGGGGCGCGTTTCAACCGAACACCAACCGGCGCGCGTGATCGGTGAGCACGGTCACGGCGGGATGCGAAATCTTCCGCTCGGCCGTGATCGCGTAGAACTCCTCGCGGCAGTTCTCCGCGGCGCCGATCTCGCGCAGGCCGTAGCGGTCGATCGCCTCGCGGAGCACGACGCTCGGCACGGGCACGAAGCCCTGCTCCTCGGCGGCGAGAACCTTCATGAGCGCGAGGTCCTCGAATTCGCCGATCACGCGCGGCGTGACGCGCCGGGCGCGGAACCACGTCTCGAGCGCGCGGCGCAGCGGGGTGTTTTCCACGGGCAGCAGCGCGGGGGCTCCGTCGAGCGACTTCGGGAAGCCTCGGCGCAGGCGGCCGGCGAGCGAGGGCGCGGCGCAGAAGGCGACCGCCGATTCGCCGAGGCGGTGGTTGAATGCACGAAACTTCACGCTGCTCGACGCCGGTTCGTCGGCGAGGACGATGTCGAGACGGTGCAGCTCGAGTTGCGCGAGCAACTCCTCGATCTTCCCTTCGCGGCAGACGAGATGTACGCCGGGCAGCTCGAGCGCGGGCTTGAGGATCTCGTAGGTGACGAGCTTGGGGAGCGAGTCCGCCACGCCCACATGGAGCTTGAGCGCACGCGCGGTCGGCCGCTGCCGGAGCGAGCTCACGAGGTCGTTGCCCAGGCCGAAAATCTCGTCGGCGTGGCGCAGCGCGATCTGGCCCGCGTCGGTGAGCACGTTGCGCCGGCCGCTGCGGCGGAAGAGCTTCACGTCGAGCGCCTCCTCGAGTTCGCGGATCTGGGCGGAGATCGACGGTGGGGAGACGTGCAGCTTGTCCGCGGCCTGCTGGAGGCCGCCCTCCTTGGCGACGGTCCAGAAGTAGCGCAGGTGGTGGTAGTTCAACCAATCCATGACGTTTTCCCGGTTAAGGTAATCCTAAGCATAGACAACAAAATGGGTATTAGTCGAAGTCAGAGTCGGCGGCTACCGTGGCGCGTTTCCATCAACCACCGAATCCACCCGCGTCATGAAGCTCATCCTGCAGCACGCCAACCTCCCCCGCTCCGCGCGCCTCGACCGCTGGATCGAGGAATGCCTGCTGGGCCTCCTGCCGTTGATCCGCATCGAGGAAGCCCGCATCCGACTCGAGCACGTACCGGCCGCCAGTCCCGCCTACCGCGCCACGGCGCACCTGCTGATCCCCGGGCCGGATCTGCGCGTCGAGGCGAGCGACCACACCCCGCAGACGGCGTTCGCCAAGGTGCTCGCGCAGCTCCGCGCCGGGGCGATCCACCGCGCCGCGCGCCGGCTGCGCCGCCACCTCCTGCCGCCGCGCATGACACCGCCCGGCCGACACGCAGCCTCCGCTCGCGGCTGACCCGCCCGCCGGCGCCTCGGTTGCGGCGCCGGCCCGCCTCCGTCCCTCCGACGACTTCCCGATGATAAACGGCTCTCCCTGGCTCTGGATCGGTTTCAACGCGTTCGTGCTCGCGATGCTCGCGCTCGACCTCGGCGTCTTCCACCGCAAGACGCATGTCGTCGGCTTCCGCGAGGCGCTGTGCTGGACCGCCGCGTGGATCGCCCTCGCGCTCAGCTTCAACCTCGGCGTGTGGTACTTCGCCGGATCGGGCAAGGCGCTCGAGTTCTTCACCGGCTACGTGATCGAGTACTCGTTGAGCGCGGACAACGTCTTCGTGTTCGCGCTGCTCTTCGCGTACTTCGCCGTGCCTCCGCTTTTCCAGCACAAGGTGCTGTTCTGGGGCATCCTCGGCGCCTTGGTGATGCGGCTGGGCATGATCGCGCTCGGCGCCGCGCTCATCGCGAAGTTCTCCTGGATCATCTATGTGTTCGGAGGGTTCCTCATCCTCACCGGCATCAAGATGATCGTGAAGCGCGACGAGGAGATCCACCCCGAGCGCAACCCGCTGGTGCGCCTCTTCAAGCGGCTCATGCCGGTCACGAACGAGTTCCGCGGCGACCGGTTCTTCGTGCGGGAGAACGGCGTGCTCTTCGCCACCCCGCTGCTCGTCGTGCTGCTGATGGTGGAGTTCACCGACGTGATCTTCGCCGTCGACTCGATCCCCGCGATCTTCGCCGTCACCCGCGATCCGTTCATCGTCTACACGTCGAACGTGTTCGCGATCCTCGGGCTGCGGTCGCTGTACTTCGCCCTCGCGGGGATGATGGACAAGTTCCACTACCTCAAGATCGGCCTCGGTGTGGTGCTGGTGTTTGTCGGCACCAAGATGCTGCTGGCGCACACCGCTTACAAGATCGACACCCTCGTCTCCCTCGGGGTGATCGTCGCGATCCTCTCGACCTCGGTGGTGGTCTCGCTGCTGCGCCCGCGCAAACCGGTCGCGCTCCCCGGCGCCACCGACCGCGCTCCGGCCGACCACCTCACTTTCCACCCATGACTACCCAACTCACTCCATTGCCCGAGGCGCTTGCCCGCCATCTGCGCCACTCCGAACACGCCGCTCTCGCCGGCCTCGCGCACTTCATCGAAAAAGGCGCCGAACTCGTCTCGGCCGAGGCGTTGACGATGCTGCGCGAGCAGCGGCTCCCGCTCCAGCTGCGGATTGCCGCGCTCGGCGATTCCGAGCGGCTGCGCGGCCGGCTCGAACTGCTCGCCGCCGTCTTCGACGAAGCTTCGGCGGGCGCGCCGATCGATGCCCACGCGCTGCGCGAGATCGCGTTCGCGCTGATCTACTTCATGCAAAACGCCGATCGCATTCCCGACGCCCTGCCGCAGATCGGGCTGCTCGACGACGCCGTGATCGCGCAATTCGTCCTTCAACGCCAAGCGGCGGCCGTGGAAGCCATCGCCCGCCGGCGCGGTTGGACGAATCCGGCGCAGGCCGCGTGAAACTCGACTCGCCATCCGCCGCGCGCGCCTGCCCCTCGGATCTCGCGCGCTCCGCGCTTGGCGTTGCCATGAATCGCTCCGACGCCACCCGCCGCACCAAGACGCTGCAACCCGCTTGGCCCGGGTTGCCGCTCTGGTGGCTGGCGTGCTTCGCGGCGCCGCTCGTGTCCATCTGGGCGCGACCGGACGACTGGTACGCGACACTGACCAAGCCGATCTGGAATCCGCCCAACTGGGTTTTCGGTCCGGTGTGGACGACGCTCTACGCCCTGATGGGCGTCGCCGCCTGGCTCGTGTGGCGCCGCGGCGGCTGGCGCGCGCAACGCCGCCGGCTCGGCTGGTTCTTCGCACAGCTCGTTCTGAACGCGCTCTGGACCCCGCTCTTCTTTGGCCTGCATCGCCTCGATCTCGCGTTGCTCGAGATCGTCGTGCTCTGGTCTGCGATCGTGGCGACGATCGTCGCCTTCGCGCGCACGAACACGGTCGCGGCTTGGCTGCTCGCGCCGTATCTCGCCTGGGTGTCGTTCGCATCGGTGCTCACGTTCGCCCTCTGGCAACTCAATCGATGATCAAGATTCCTTCCTTCGCGGCGCTTCTCGCCGCGTGCATCCCGCTCGGTGCCGCGGCCCAACCCGCGGAACGCGCCGCCGGGCACGAGTTCGGTGTCCGTTTCTCCTCCAGCGGTGCTGCGGCTCTCGATGGCCCCGGGCCGGGCGCGGAAGTGGGCGTCACCACGTATCAACTCTCCTGGCGCGGACGCGCCGCGCTCGGCGCGGGCACCAACGCGCTGTTCGGCCTCGAATGGTCGCGCCACGAACTCGACCGCACCGGCGCCACGTGGCTGCCGGAGAACTTGAAGGCGCTCACGGCGCAGCTCGGCGTCGCGCATCCGTTCGCCGAGCGCTGGCGGTTGCTCGTCAACGCGGCTCCGCGCATCGCTGGTGCCGACGGCGATCTTCGTGACGCCCGGGCCGACCTCGCCGTGCTGGCGCTTGCGACCTACGACACGAGTCCCGACCTGAGCTGGAGCTTCGGGCTGCGTTACGGAGCACGGTCCGACCAGATACTTCTGCCTATCGCCGGCATGGTCTGGCGCTTCGCTCCCGAGTGGGAATTCCGTCTCGCGTGGCCGGAGTCGGGCGTGAGTTACCGCGCCACGGAATCGCTCACGTTGCGCGCGATCGCCTCGATTCTCGGCGGCGATTACCGCCTCGCCCACGATCCCCGCCCGGAGGCCGCGCGCAGCGGCCCGAGTTGGCGCGGTGGTTGGCTGGAGTTTCGCGAGGTGCGCTTGGGCCTTGCCGCCGAGTACGCGTTTGCTCGGCGCTTCGGGCTGCGTTTGGAGAGCGGTTACGTGGTGGATCGGCGCTTCGAATTTTTGCAGCGCGACCTCGAGCTGTCGGCCGACGGCTCGCTCTACGGCGCGATCGCCCTCACCGCGCGTTTCTGACCGCGAGGCTGCGCCGCGCAGGGCGCGCTTCGTTCAAACGCGGCCGCGAACTTCGCGCGAAAAAAAACCCGAAGGCGGTGCGGGCGTGCACCGCAGTCTGCGGCGCGAGACGCCCGAGTGGGGACCGCCTTCGGGAGAGTTGGACGCCGGCGGGCCGGCCCGGTGGCGCAGCCGCAAGCGGGGGCGTTACTGGGGGAGAATCACGCTGTCGACGACGTGGATCACGCCATTGCTGGCGGCGACATCCGTCGCGACGACGTTGGCTGAGCCGACGCTGACGATGCCATCGCGCACGGTTATCGGAAGCTTCTGGCCGTTGACGGTCGGGACCTGCGAGGTCTTCACGTCGGCGGCGAGCACTTTGCCCGGCACCACATGGTAGGTGAGGATGGCGACGAGTTTGGCCTGATTCTCCGGTTTGAGCAGCGATTCGACGGTGCCGGGCGGCAGCTTCGCGAACGCCTCATCGGTCGGCGCGAACACCGTGAACGGTCCCTTGCCCTGGAGCGTCTTGGCAAGTCCGGCGGCCTTCACCGCGGCGACCAAGGTGTTGAAGCTGCCGGCGGACGAGGCCACGGCGACGATGTCGTGCGCCGCGTGGGCCGGCGCGGCGGAGCAGGAATCGGCCCGCGCGGGGAGGGCGAGCGCAGACGCGGTCACGAGGGCGACGAGGGTGAGGGAAGCGGTGGATTTCATGGAGGGAGGACGATTGCTGGTTTGAAGTATCCGGGCGGTCCGGGATGGACCGATCGATGGCGTAATGTCTATGAAATGTCTAAGAAGGCAACGGCCTGTCTAGGTTTATTAGACAAACTGCGTGCGGCCGCGGTTAACGGCTGGAATCGTTAATGTTATCGGCAGTTGATGATGCGGGTTGCCGTCCGGTGTGTGGCGAGTTGTCTAGGGCCCGTCTAAGTCCGCATGAGCCTCCATCAACACGCAATCCAAGCTGTCGTGCAGCGCACGGGGCTCTCGGCCCACGTGATCCGCATCTGGGAGAAACGTTATGGCGCGGTGGTGCCGGAGCGCACGGGTACGAATCGGCGGCTCTACTCCGACGAACAGATCGAGCGGCTCACCGTGCTGCGCCAGCTCACGCAGGCCGGCCAGAGCATCGGCACGATCGCGCAGCTGCCGCTCGAGCGCCTCCGACAGATCGCGGCGGACACGCTCGGGCCGGTCTCGGCCACGGTGGTGCGCCCCAGCGGCGTCGACGCGGATCCCGCGGCGGCGCTGTTGGCGGCGGGCGTGGCGGCGGTGCGCGAGCTCGACACCGCCGCGCTCGGGGCGACTTTGCGGAAAGCTGAGCTGCAACTGGGGGCGCAGGGGATGCTGCAACGTTTCGCGGCGCCGTTGGCCCAAACGCTCGGCGAGCTCTGGCGCGACGGCACGATCACGGCGGCGCACGAACACTTTGCCACGGCATTGCTTCGCGTGCACCTGGCGCGCGGCGCCGGGGAATTCGCCGCGCGGGCGGATGCGCCGCTGTTGGTCGTCGCCACGCCGACCGGACAACTGCACGAGCTCGGCGCGCTGCTCGCCGCCGCCGCCGCGAGCAACCTCGGCTGGCGTGTGGTCTACCTCGGAGCGAGTCTGCCCGCCGCCGAGATCGCCGGTGCGGCCGTGCAACGTCAGGCGCGCGCGGTGGCGCTGAGTCTGGTCTACCCGCAGGACGACCCTGCGCTCGCTGGTTGGCTCGAGCTGCTGCGCGAACTCCTGCCGGCGTCGATTACGCTCGTCGCCGGTGGCCGGGCGGTGCCGGCGGTGCAGCCGGTGCTGGAGCGGCTCGGCGCGCGGATCGCGAACGACCTCACGGCCTTCGGCGCGCTGCTCGACGCGCTGCGGGCCGAGCGGTGAGCCGCGGCGCGGGCGGGCGCGCAAAGTTGCGGCCGAAAAACGGCTTCACTTTGCGCGGCGTTGCGCCGTTCTCCTTCGCCATGAGCAGCACCTCGCTCGTCTTCACCTCCCGCGCGGAGCACCGCGCTTGGCTCGCGTCCCAAGCCGCCCTGCCGCGCGGTTTCCGCGTGGGCGCGGCGCGCTTCGATTTCACGCCCTTCGAGGTGCCGAAGCCCGCGAAGATGACCGTGACCCTCATCGCGCTTGATCGCCCCACGGCCGATTTCGCGGCGATGTTCACCAAGAACGCCTTTCCCGGCGCGCCCGTGATCGTGGGCCGCCGGCGCCTAGCCGAGCCGCGCTTGGGCGCGATCATCGTCAACAACAAGATCTCCAACGTGTGCGCCCCCGGCGGCGTCGAGACTTCGGAACGCCTCTGCGCCGCGACCGCGCAGGCGCTCGGGCTTCAGCCCACCGAGGTGCTCCCGAGCTCCACCGGCGTGATCGGCTGGCGGCTCCCGGCCGACCAGATGATCGCCGCGCTGCCGCAGGCCGTCGCCACGCTCAAGCCCGGCTCGATCCTCCCGGCCGCCGAGGGGATCGTGACGACCGATCTGTATCCGAAAATCCGCCGCGCCGATCTCGGCAGCGGCAGCATCGTCGGCATCGCGAAGGGCGCCGGCATGATCGAGCCGAACATGGCGACGATGCTCGTCTACGTGCTCACCGATCTCGCGGTGCCGCGCGACACGTTGCGCGCGATCCTGGCCCGCGCCGTCGACCGCAGTTTCAACCGGATGAGCATCGACAGCGACACGAGCACCTCGGACACCGTCGTGCTGCTCAGCTCCGGCGCCGTGCCGTGCGCGGATCTGGCGGCGTTCGAGGCCGCGCTCACCCGCGTATGCTGCGACCTCGCCGAGGATGTCGCCCGCAACGGCGAAGGCGTGCGCCACGTGATCCGCGTCGCGGTGAAGGGCGCGCCCACCGAGGCCGCTGCACGCGCGATCGGCAAGAGCGTGGTCAACGCCCCGCTCTTCAAGTGCGCCGTCGCCGGCAACGACCCCAACGTCGGCCGCCTCGTGCAGGCCGTGGGCAAGTATGTGGGCGCGCACGAGCCGGGCATCCCGCTCGGCCGCACGCGGATGAGCCTCGGCGGCATCCCGATCGTCGCCAACGGCGAGTTCGCCCTCGATCCGGCGAAGGAGAACCAGCTCGTCGCGCACCTGAAGGCCGCCGAGCTCTACGCGAGCGCGGAGCCGAAGGACGGCGTGTTCTCGCCGCCGATCGATTTCCCGCCGCACGAGCGCTGTGTCGAGGTCGAGATCGACCTCGGCGCTGGCGCCGCGGAAGCGACCGTGATCGGCGCCGACCTCACGCACGAGTACGTGAGCGAGAACGCCGATTACCGGAGTTGAACGCGGGCCAAGTTCTGCGCCAGCAAACGCGATGTTCGTATTCGCCTGCGGCGCGGCGCGCCGTAGGGTTTCGCGCCACATGAACGCCCGCCCTTCCGTCGTCCGCCTCTGCTTGGTCCTGTTCCTTGCCGCGACCGCGCCGCTCGCTGCGTTGGCCGCGCTGAAGGTCGCCTGCGTGGGCGACAGCATCACCGCCGGCTACGCGCTCG
Source organism: Opitutaceae bacterium (assembly GCA_035299125.1). Classification (GTDB taxonomy): domain Bacteria; phylum Verrucomicrobiota; class Verrucomicrobiia; order Opitutales; family Opitutaceae; genus CAJCBL01. The sequence goes on along the minus strand of DATGXA010000074.1, from coordinate 9,253 downwards.
CCGATCCCGCGCGCGATGCCTATCCGGCGCAGCTCGCACGCCTGCTCGGCGACGGCTTCGAGGTGCGCAACTTCGGCGTGAGCGCCGCCACGCTCATGGACGCCGGCAACTACACCTACCGCGATCGTCCCGCGCACGGCGAGGCGCTCGCCTGGGCGCCCGAGGTCGTGGTGATCGCGCTCGGCACGAACGACACGAAGGTGGAGAACATCGCCGCGCATCCGGACGATTTCGTGCCGAGCTACCGCGGACTCATCGCGCGTTTCCGCGCGGCCAATCCCGCCGCGAAATTCGTGCTGTGCCTGCCGCCGCCCGCGTTTCCCGAGGCGATGGGCATTGCCGAACGCGTGCTCGTCGCCGAGATCCTGCCGCGTATCCGGGAAGTCGCGGCGGAGGAGAAGCTCACGTTGCTCGATCTCCACACTCCGCTCGCCGACGCCGCGGCGCTGTTTCCCGACAAGATCCACCCGAACGCCGAGGGCGCCGCCCGCCTCGCGCGGCTGGTGTACGGCGAGGTGATGTTTCTCGCCACGCCTGCGGCGACGTCGCTCGACGCGACGGTGAACACCGCGGTCGTGCCCGTGCCGCGCCTCGAGGACGATTTCTACAACTGGTGGACGCGCCACGCGGATGCGCTCGCCGCGCGCACGACGCCGGCGCCGGAGATCGTGCTCATCGGCGACTCGATCACGCATCTCTGGGGCGGCGAGCCGAAGGCGAACCGCGCGAACGGCCCGCGCACCTGGGCCGAGACCTTCGGCGCGCGCCGCGTGCTCAACCTCGGTTTCGGCTGGGATCGCACGCAGAACGTGCTCTGGCGACTCGACCACGGCGAGTTCGACGGCCTGAAGCCCCGGCTCGTGATCCTCAACATCGGCACGAACAACTTCTCCACCACCGAGCACTCGCGCGCGAACACCCCCGCGGAAGTCGCCGCCGGCATTCGCGCGATTCGCGCGAAGTTGCGCGCGCTCAGCCCGGAGACGCACGTGCTCGTGATGGGCGTTCTTCCGCGCGGGCATGCGCCGGGTGGTTTTCACCGCGCACCGATCGCCGCGCTCAACGCCATCCTCCCGCGTGAACTCGCCGGCGAGCCCGGCACGACGTTTCTCGATATCGGCGCGCGCTTCCTCGATGCAGAGGGACGCATGGCGCCCGAGCTGATGCCCGACGGTACGCATCCCTCGGAAGCCGGCTACGCGCTCTGGGGCGACGCGCTTCGCGAGACCGGTCTGCTGCCGGCGCCGTAGGCCAGATCGTCGACCTGGCTTGTCCGCCAACCGCGCCACGTCACCGACGTGGCCTACAAAACGGACGCCGACCCGCTGAGGTGTTGCTTCGGCCCGCTGGCCCCTTCCGGCTTGGCGCGCGCGGGGCACGCTGCGAGTCTGCGCCAGAACTACGCGGCGATGGCCACCAACTCCGGCACCCGAAAGCTCCTGCAAGCCTGCGCCCCCTCCGGCGCGGCGCTGGTGCTGGTCGGCTTGCTCGGGGTAGCCGGAGCGCTCGGTTCGCTCGATCGCGCCTGGTTCGATTTCCTTCAGCGGAAAACGGCGCGCTTCGCGCCGATCCCGGAGGACACGGCACTGGTGTTGATCGACGAAAAGGCGCTGCAACGGCTCGGCGCGGCGGACATCGGTTATCGCTGGCCGTGGCCGCGGCGGACGTTTGCGGGCTTGTTCGCCTCGTTGCACCGCGCCGGCGCGAAGGCGGTGGTGGCGGACTTCAACTTCTTCGAGGCCTCCGAGGACCCGATGCAGGACTACGAGTTCGGCGCGATCGCTGCGGCGCTTCCGGAGCTCACGCTTGGCGCGATGCCGGCGGACGGGAGCAAGCCCGAGCAGTTGCCGGTGATCTGGCCGGCGGATTTTCGCGAGTCGAACGCGGCGTTTTTTCGGAAAACGCGCTGGGGCTCCACGCGCTCGGTGCCCGACGCCGACTCCGTGCTGCGCCGGTACGTGCCGCAGGATTCGATCGTCGCGGTGGCGACGCAGCCCGACGCTGCGGCAGCCGATGCCGCGCCGCGGCTGCTTCGTTGGCGTGGAAATCTGGGCACACTCGCGGCGCGCGGCGTGCCGGTGCTCACGGCGGCGCCGTTTGCCACCGACGGGCTCGCCGTCGCAAAACGTGCGACCGAAGTCGCCAGCGATCTCGAGCCCGCGGAACTCTTGCGTGCGATCGAAGGCGAGCCGGAGCCGGCGGATCCGCTCGTGCGGGAGGCGTTCGTGAAGGTGCGCGGGCGCACGGTGTTCGTCGGTGTGAACGCCGCGGGCACGTACGACTACATCGCCACGCCGTGCGGCGCGCCCGAGCCGGGCGTGATCTCGCATTGGACGGCGTATGCCAACTTCGCCTCCGGCGGTTTCGTGCGCGAGAGCGGTCCGTGGGCCTCGGCTGGCGCGCTCGCGCTGCTTGTGGCGACGCTCGGTTGGGCGGCGCGAGGCGGCATTGGCGTGGTGCGGCCGGCGGTGGTCGCAGGTGGCGGCGCGGTGCTCGCGCTTGGCGGTAGCGCGATGGCGTTCGTGGGCAACGTGTGGTTCGCGCCGATGCTGCCGGTGGCCGGCGCGGTCGCGGGCTTTGGCGCGGCGGCGGTGCAGAGTTTCCTGCTGGAACGCGCGCGCAAACAGGAGATCCAGGGCTGGTTCGGCAGCTATGTTTCCCCGGCGGTGGTGAAGCAGCTCGTCCAGAATCCGGATTCGCTGAAGCTCGGCGGCGAGAAACGCGAGCTGACCGTCTTCTTTGCCGATCTGGCCAACTTCACCACGCTCTCGGAGTCGATGCCGGCGGAGGAACTCGTGCCGCTGATCAACTCCGTGCTGGAGGATCTCACCGAGGGCGTGCTGCACCACGGCTGCTACGTGGACAAGTACATCGGCGACGCGATCATGGGCGTGTTCGGCAGCCCGGAGCTGCTCGAGAACCATGCGCTCGCCGCGTGCCGTGCGGCGCTGGAAAGCATGCGCCGACTGGAGCAGCTCAATGTGCGGATCGAGCGCGAGCGCGGCCAGCGCCTCGGCATGCGCATCGGCGTGAACACAGGCGACGTGATCGTGGGCAACGTCGGTTCGACCAAGAAACGCAACTACACCGTGCTCGGCGACCCGGTGAACCTCGCGTCGCGCCTCGAGGGCGCGAACAAGGAATTCCACACCGCGATCCTGATCGGCCCGAGCACGGCGGCGCTGGTCGGCGACGCGCTCGTCACCCGGCCGGTGGCGCAGCTGAAGGTGAAGGGCAAGAAGCAGGCCGTGGAGGTGCACGAGCTGATCGGCGAGCCGGGCGAGATCGACGCGGCCGCACGGAGCTTTCTCACGGCGTACCGCTCGGGCTATGCGGCGTTCTGCGCGCGGCGGTTCGCGGAGGCACAGCGCGCGTTCGGCGAAGCTGTGGCGTTGCGGCCGGGCGACTTTCTTGCCACGCGTTACGCCGAGGAATCCGGCCGCCTGCATGCGACCCCACCGGCGGCCGACTGGGAACCCATTCTCGAACTGCACTCCAAATGAACACGCAAACACCCCTGCGCCTGCTCGCCCTCGCGGCGATCGCTGGCGCGCTGACCACCGCGGTCGTCGCGGAGCCGAAAGCGGGCGGCACCGTCTATTCGAAACGCAACGGCCTCTCCCTCTACACCGCGCCGAATTCGCAATCGGCCGTGGCCGGCAGCGTCGGCTTCGCCGAGGCGCTGAAGATCTCCGAGATCAACCCCAGCGGGAAATGGCTCAACGTGACTGCCGGGGCCACGACCGGCTGGGTCTTCGCTGGCTTCACGGCAGAAAAGAAGCCGGAGGACCTTACGCGTGATCGCCTGGGTTCGGTCGACGCGTCGTCTTCGACTACGGCTGCTGCTGCGCGGCCTCTCTCGCCTGAAGCGGAGCAGTATGCGGCACGCCACGGAAAAGCGGATGCGGGAAAGGATGTCGACTGGGTTGAAGCCGAGGCGCACAAAGTCGCGCCGGAAATCGTCACCGCCTACGTTAAGGAGAACAAGAAAGGGGAGTACCAAGAATGAAGACGCTGCGTCTATTCTTCAGCGCGCTCCTGGTGGGTGCCTCGGGCACGGCGTTCGCCTTTGATATTGGAGGCCTTGCCAAAGGTGTCGGTGAGCGCTTGGCGACCGACAAAGAGAAACGCGAACAACTTGGGAAGGGTGTGACCGGATTGACCGTCGAAGAGGAGATCAATCTCGGCGACGCCGTCTCCGTTGAGATCGTGGCGCGCTATGGTGGAGTCTGGAGAAATGTCGTTGCTACACAGCGGGTAAACCTCGTGGGCCGTGCGCTCACGCGGTACGCAAGGCGCGAGAGTTTGGATTGGCGCTTCGGCTTGCTCGACTCCGACGCGGTCAACGCCTTCTCGGCGCCCAACGGTCGCGTGTTCATCACTCGCGGTCTCTACAAGCTTCTCGGAAGCGACGACGAGTTGGCGGGCGTGTTGGCCCATGAAATTGCCCATGTCGATTTGCGGCATGCGGCGAAGATCATCGCCGGCAAGCAGGGAACCGGCGCGGTCGCGGGGCTGGTGGCGGAATCTGCCGGGGATCAGGCGCCCGCAGCGTTGTCGCCGGCGACGCAAGCCCTCGAGGACGGCGTCGCTAAGCTCGTCACCGGCCTCCTGACCGACGGCTACGGGCCGGGGCGTGAATATGACGCTGATGAAACCGCCTACGATCTCGCTAAGGTCTGCGGCTTCGATCCCAACGGCCTGCGTATCGCGCTGAACAAGGTCGAGGCGAACACGGCGCACACGAAGGAGACGTTCAACACGCATCCGAAAACCAGCGACCGCCTGAAGAAACTTCCCGGCGGCGAGGAGAAGAAGAAGGGCAAGGGCAAGTAAGCCGCGTTTTCGCAACCCTGCCGGCGCCCGCTCGTACGAGCGGCGCCCCGCGCGGGAGTTGTCTGCACGATTCTGTCGGCCGGTTCCGCGAGGAGCCGGCCGATTCGTTTCCGCAATCGGGCGACCGGTTACGCTGAGGGTGTGGGCAGCTGCGGCGTCTTCGCCGGGCGCGTGGCGCGGGCGAGGGCTTCGCCGAGCTTGGCGAGCGTGAAGGGCTTCGTGAGGAAATCGCAGAAGCCTTCGGCGCGCGCTTGGGCGGCGTCCATCTGCGTGCCGTAGCCGGCGATGAGGATGACTGGCTGCTCGGGGCGGCGCGCCCAGAGGGCGCGGGCGAGATCGGGACCGGTGAGCTGCGGCATCAGGAAGTCGACGAGCACGACGGCGAAAGTCTGCGGGTCACGTTCGAAACGTTCGCGGGCTTCGGTCGGGTCGGTGAACGACACGGCTTCGTAGCCGAGGCGCTGCAGGAGTTGGGTGCAGGTGCGGGCGACGCCGGGCTCGTCGTCGACGACAAGGATGCGTTGGCCGCGACCGTGCCCCGGCTCGCTCGCGCCGTTGGCGCCCGCCAGCGGTTCGCCGGCCGCCGCAGCGGGGAAGAAAAGCGAGAATGTCGTGCCCTGGCCGGTCCGGCTTTCGACGGTGATCGCGCCCTCGTGCGACTGCACGATGCCGTGCACGACGGCGAGGCCGAGGCCGGTGCCCTCGCCGGGCGCCTTCGTGGTGAAGAAGGGCTCGAAGATGTGCTCGAGCACGTTGGCCTCCATGCCGGAGCCGGTGTCGCGCACGTCGAGCCGCACGTACTGGCCGGGCCGCAGGCCGGGCGGCGTGGCCGGGTCGCCGGCGGCGAACGCGACCGACGAGAGCGCGACGGTGATCGTGCCGCCGGCGGGGCGCATGGCGTGGGCGGCATTGGTGCAGAGGTTGAGGAGCACCTGGTGGATCTGGTTCTCGTTGGCGGCGACGAGCAGCTCGGAGTCGAGCTGGCAGTCGATCGCGGTCGTCTTGGGCAGCGTGGCGCGCGCGAGGCGCACCGCGCTCTCGACCGCCGCGGCGAAGCGCACCGGGTGGCGCTCGACGGTCTGCCGACGGCTGAAGGTGAGGATCTGGTCGATGATGCCGCGGGCGCGCTGGGCCGCCTCCATGATGATGCCGGCGGCGGGGCGCACCTCGGCGGGCCGGAGCGGCTCGAGCGTGAGAAGCTCCGCGTGCCCAAGGATGGCGGTGAGGAGATTGTTGAAGTCGTGCGCGATGCCCCCGGCGAGTTTGCCGAGTGCCTCCATTTTCTGGGAACGGAAAAGCTGCTGCTCGAGGGACTGGCGGCGCGCCTCGGCCGCATGCCGCGCGGTGATGTCCTGCACGACGCCGAGGCGGTGGGGCGAGGCGGCGCCGGAGCGCGGGCGGCCGCCGCGGAAGTACAGGTGGCGCACCGCGCCGTCGGCTGCGCTGTAGCGGACCTCGAGCTCCTCGCCGGTTGTCCGCACCCCGTCGCGCAGCAACGCATCGACGGCCGCGCGATCCTCGGGGTCGAAGCCGAGTAGGAGCTGCGGCAACGGAGTCGCCGGATCGACGCCGAGCAGCGCGGCGGCCTCGGCGGACCAGTGCACGGCCCCGGTCGTGTCGCACTCCCAGGTGCCGATTCCGCCGACCTCCTGCGCAAGGTGGAGGAACTCGGCGGTGCGTTTGCGTTGCTCGACCTCGCGCTCGAGGCGGTCGACGGTGAGCAGCAGGCGCTCGTTGAGCTGGCGAACAGCGGTCTCCGAAGTCTGGAGCGCGGCATTCGCGCGGGAGAGCTCGGCGAGCTTGTCCTCGAGTTTCACGGAGACCATGCGGGCGTACTCCTGGATTTGCTCGGGGCTCTGCTCGGAGGGCCGCGGCGCGCGTGGAGGAGAGCGGCGGATGGCGGTGTGCACCTCGGCGACGATCTCGAGGAGGCGGTCGGGCTCGATGGGTTTGACGACGAAGCGGTCGACGCCGATCGAGAGCGCGAAACGTTCGTCGCCCTCGGCGGTGTAGGTGGCCGTGTAGAGGATGAACGGCAGGTGCGCGAGCTGCGGGTCGCGGCGGATCGCGTCGCACAGCTCGAAGCCGTCGAGCCCGGGCATGAGCGCATCCGACACGACGATATCGGGCGCGCCGCGGGTGCGGCAGAGGTCGAGGGCGGCGCGGCCGTTGGCGGCGGACCAGACCTCGTGACGGTGGGCGGTGAAGTATTGCTCGAGCAGATAGAGGCTCTGGGCGTTGTCTTCGGCGACGAGGATCTTCATGGCGGAGCGACTGGGGGGAGCAGGCGGGAAACGCGGGCGAGGAAATCGTCGGGCTCGAACGGCTTTTCGAGGTAGTCGGACACGCCGAGGGCGAACGCCCGCTGGCGGTCGCCGGCTTGGGCGTAGGAGGTGACGACGAGGATCGGAATCGCGGCGGTCGCCGGATCGGCACGGAGGCGCGTGGCGACCTCGTAGCCGTCCATCTCCGGCATCTGGATATCCAGGACGACGAGTGCGGGGTGCAGGCTCGAGGCGAGAGCGAGGCCGTGCGCGCCGTCGCCGGCGTGGTGCACCTCGCAGCCGGCGCTTTCGAGCAGGAACGTGGCGAGGTGGCGGTTGGCGTCGTTGTCCTCGATGAGCAGGATCTGCGGCTTCATGGCTTGGGGGGGCGGGCGGACCAGACCGAGGGCGTGGCCTCGGCGCCGCGCGGAGTGGCGGGGCACTGGGCGGGCAGGGTGATGGTGAACGTGGAACCTTGGCCGAACTCGCTCGCGACGGTCACGCCGCCGCCGAGCAGGAGCAGAAGTTTGCGCACGAGGAACAGGCCGAGCCCGGTGCCCTCGTAGACGCGGCGGGCGGAGCCGTCGACCTGACGAAACGCCTCGAACAGCCGCGGCAGGTTCTCGGCGCGTATCCCGATGCCGGTGTCGCGCACCGCGATGGCGACGCCGCCCTCGGGCGTGGCGACCGCGCTCACGACGACCTCGCCGCGCTCGGTGAACTTCACGGCGTTGTTGGCGAGGTTGAGCACGACCTGGTAGAGGCGTTTGCGGTCGCTCACGATGGCCGGCAGCCCGGGGCCGGACTCGGTCGCGTAGCGGAGGTGCTTGGTCGCGACCATCGGCGTGAGCGTGCGCTCGACATCCTCGAGCACGGTCGAGACGGCGACGGCTTCGGGGAAGAGCTCGATGCGGCCGGCCTCGATGCGGGAGACGTCGAGCAGGTCGTTGATGAGGCCGAGGAGGTGGCGCGCGGAGCCGTGGACCATCTCGATCTGTTTCAGTTGCTCGGCGTTGAGCGGGCCGGCCATGCCCTGGCGGAGGATGGCGCTGAAGCCGATGATGGAGTTGAGCGGCGTCCGCAGCTCGTGGCTCATCGTGGCGAGGAACTCGCTCTTGAGGCGGTCGAGCTCCTGGAGCTTGGCGTTGGCCTGTTCGAGCTCGCGGGTGCGGTCGGCGACGCGGTGCTCGAGACTCTCGTTGAGGAGACGCACCTCCTGCTCGGCCCGCTGCCGGTCGGTGATGTCGATGAACGAAAACAGCATCGTCGCCTCGCCCGCGAGGTTCACGAGCGTGACGGAGAGGAGAAACACGCCCATGCGCTCGTCGGCGCGGCGCAGCTGGATCTCGCGGTCGTGGATCTCGCCGTTGCGGTCGAGCTCGCGGAGGACTTCGCCGCGGGTGGCGGAATCGGGCCAGAGGCCGATCTCGAGCGCGGTGCGGCCGATGACGGCCTCGCGCGTGAGGCCGAAGGACTGCACCCAGCGGTCATTCACGTCGACGAGGGCGTTGTTCACGAGGCGCACGATCGCCTGCGGCGTGGGCGCGCGGCGGAAGGCCTTTTGGAAACGTTCGTCGGATTCGCGGAAGAGGCGCTCGGCGCTCGCGCGCTCGGTGACGTCGAGCACGAGTGTCGAGATGCTGGCGACGCGGTCGTCGGCGTCGGTCACGACCGTGGCGTACCAGTCGCACTCGATGGTGCGCCCGTCGCGGGTGACGCTCGGGTGCGAGTAGCGGGCAGAGCCGCGGCGGGCGAGGAGGTTGCGCCAGGAGGCGGTCACGGAGGCGTGCTCGGCGGGCGGCACGAGGAACGAGAGCTCGCGGCCGATCGCCTCGGCGGCGGGCCAGCCGAAGATGAGTTCGGCGGCGGGGTTCCAGGCGGCGACAACGAGGTCGGGCGTCCAGTCGATCACGCCGAGCGGCGTGTTCTCGAGATGGAGGCTGAGGCGGCGCTGGCTGGAGCGGAGCGCCTCCTCGGCGCGGCGTTGCTCGCTCACGTCGATGTTCACGCAGACCACGCCGGTGATGCGGCCCTCCGCGCGCACGGGCGCGAAGACGGCGTTGGTGAAGACGATCACGCCTTCGTCGGAGCCGACGAGGTTGCGGTGCACGACATGGCCGGAGAGGGCCTGGCGGACGTTTTCGGCGAGTTGC
>DATGXA010000073.1:0-12945 GCA_035299125.1 Opitutaceae bacterium | reverse complement strand
GCGTGGCTCGCCGACTCGTTCCTCGACGGTGAGCACGCGCAGGACTTCGCTCGCGGCATCGGCTGGTTTGAGCCGCGGTACGAACGCTGCGGGCCAAGCGGGTGAGGCTGCGAAGACATCGGAGTCCGCCGCGGCGGCGCGGAGGCAGAGCGGCAGGATCGCGAGGAGAGCGGCAAGCACACGCAACATGGCCCGCGAGGCTAACGGGTTTGCGGCGTTTCGCCAGACCGCGCTGGCAACCCGCGGTGCGGCAGTACGCGAGGGGGACGCTCGTCGCCACCCGTTGAGGGTAACAGAAATCAGGTCACGGATTGTGGCTCAGCGTGCGCCGGTGCGCGAAGTCGCCCGCGGTGGCATGGCTGGCTGTGGCTTAGGCGTCCCAATCGATGATGATCTTGCCGGGCTCGCCGGACGCGGCGCGGTCGAACGCCTCGCGGAATCTGCCGAACGGGACGCAGTGGGTGATCGCGGGTGTGACATCCAGACCGCTGTGGATGGCGAGCGTGAGGCGTTCCCAGTCCGGGGCGTTGTCGCGCGAATCGATGCCGTGGAGCGTGAGCTGTTTCGACTGGATCGCGTACCAAGGCACGATGGCGTCGTCGGCCGGGAGGCCAAGCAGCGCGAGCTGTCCGCCGAGGCGAGTGTGCGCGATCAAATCGGCGAGCGCGGACGAGTGGCCGGAGGTCTCGATCGCGAGATCGAAACCGTCGGCGATCGCGAGTTCGCGGCGGACTTGGCCGAGCGTGGCTTCGCGGGTGTCGACCGTGCGCGTGGCGCCGAGCGTGTGCGCGAGCGTCAGCGCGGCGGGATTCGAGTCGGCGACGACGATGCTGCGCGCGCCGCTGTGTTTCGCGATCGCGACGGCCATGCCGCCGCTTGCGCTGGCTCCGGCGATCAACACATGGGCGCCGAGCAGGTCGAAACGTCGCGCGATGCGCACGGCCTGCGCGAGCGGAACGAAGCACGCGAGCAGATCGGTGGGCAGCCGCGGGTCGGCGTGCCACACGGCGCTTTGCGGGAGGCAAACGTAGTCGGCAAACGCGCCGTCGCGGTCCTGCCCGAGGCGGCGCGCGCCGGAGCAGAGATGGCGTCGCCCGCCGAGGCAGTGGCGGCAGTTGCCGCAGGCGATGCAGGGTTCGCCGATCACGAGTTCGCCGGGATGGAAATCCGTCACGCCGGGACCGACCTCGGCGACGAGGCCGACGAACTCGTGCCCGACAATCAACGGCGGTCGCACGTGCCGCTGGGCCCAGGCATCCCACCGGTCGATGTGCGCGGCGGCGGCGCTCAGCGACGTCTTCTTCACGCGGATGAGGACATCGCCCGGTCCGGGTGTCGGCACGAGCGCCTCGATGAGTTTCAGGCCCGGGACCGGATCGATCTTGGCCAAGGCCCGCATCGTCTTCGGGACCGCGTTTCGATGAACGTAGATGTGGGGCATCGATGCCGGAAGTATCGGACAGCGTGCGGCATGGTTAACCCGTTTGGCCGAAATTCAGGAATCCTCCTCAAGTCGCCACGGCGTGGCCGCGACAGCCCGCGGAAGGTACAGCGGCGGAGGCGTCGCGATAGGCCGCGCGCGAGGAATTGGCCGTGGAGCCCGAGCTACGGCAGCTCGATCTCGTGGACGCGCCAAAGGTACCACGACGCGATCGAGCGATACGGCGCCCAACGGCGCGCGTGGCGCTCGAGCTCGGCGGGGGTGGGCTGGCGACGTTTGCGGTGGAGTTTGCGGAAGCCTTCGCGCACGCCGAAATCCCCTGTCGGGAGGACGTCGGGACGGCCGAGGTTGAACATGAGCAGCATGTGGACGGTCCACGGGCCGATGCCGCGCACGGCGGTGAGGCGTTCGACGAGCTCGGCATCGGAGAGCTGCAACGCGGCGGTGGGCGTGGGCACGGTGCCGTCGATGGTCTTCGCGGCGAGATCGCGGAGCGAGGCGAGCTTGTTGCGCGAGAGGCCGGCGGCGCGGAGCGGTTCGTCGGCGAGGGCGAGCAGGGCGCGCGGCTCGGGCGTGTTGTTGACGAACAGTGCCTGCACGCGACCGAGGATGGTGCCGGCGGCCTTGCCGTTGAGCTGCTGGTAGACGATGGCGCGCAGGAGGACTTCAAACAGGCTCTCGAGTTCCTGCGCCGCGAGATCGCACGGCCGGGCGCGGTCGATGACGAGAGCGAGCTTCGGATCGGCGCCGCGCAAATGCGCGAGCGCGGCGCCGAGGTCGAAGAGGGGAGGCATGGGCGGCGAGAGGGAAAAGCTAGAGGGGAGGGACCAGGACGGGGCGAACGAAGACCGGAAATGTCGCGTGTGCGAGCGGAGCGTGCGATGGCCGATCAATTCTCGGCACGCGAATCATGCGCGCGAGCGCGAGCGGGTCCCGCACGGAAGAGGCTGACCGTTTTCCGGGCAAGTGCGGTAACCGGGAGGCGGGATCGGCCATGTCAATCAATGGTTGACATGTTTCGAATGCGAGTGGGTTGCGGGCGAGGCGGAGCCGGGCGGGAGTCCACACTGCGGGGGCGAGATGAAACACGCACGCCTTCCGCCGGGGGCGGGCTCATCGGTAAGCTTGGGTCTTCTTCCAGGCTTCGCGGTCGGTGAAGGTGGGCGGCGGCAGTTTCTCCCCGCGATGGCTCTCGCCGGCCAGCAGCACCTCGCGCAATCGAGCGGATCCCGGATCGAAAAGGGCAGCGAGAGTCTCGCCGACGCGTGCCGGGGTGAGTTTCTCCAGCTCGCGGAGCGTGGCTTCGGTGCGGGCCCATTCGGCATCGAAATTATAGGCGAGATCGAAGAGGCGTTCAGCGCGCTCGCGGCCGGATTTGTCCTTGGCCTCGAGGGTCGAGCGGACGCCGGCCGCCAATACGGCGAACTGTTCGGGACCGAGCGAGCGCCAGCGCTCACCGATGGTGGTTTCGAAGGCGCAAATCCGTTTCTCCAGTTCGGCCGGAACGTAGTCGGCAGATTGCACAATCAGAAGCTGGAGCAGTTTGTGCCGGTCGACTTGGTGTTGGCTTTCGACTCTGTAGCCCAGTTGTTGCTGGGTGCGCAGTTCGGTGAAGAACGGCTCGGCGAGGAACTGGCCGATCAGCAGCGCGGCGGCGCGCCGCTCTGGCGTGTCGTCGGGATACTCATACTCGCGCCAGCAGCAGGAGTTGGAGCCGCGGATGGCGGCGGAATCGACGATGGAGTCGCCGGCCTGCTGGACGAGGTGGGCTTGGCGGGAAAGCACCGGTCCCGCGGGAGGGGCGCTGCCGATGGTGGCGACGAAGGCACGCGTTCCGGCGATGGCGGCGGCACCGTTGATGTTGCCGTAGACGAGCGCCTCGACCCTGGCATGGGCGAGCAGCGAGCGGCCGAAGGCTTGGATCCCCGAATAGTCGACGGTCGCGACGAGCGGCGCGAGGTGGTCGGGGACGAAGGCGAACTGTTGTGCGAGGGCTTGGCGTCGGGCGGCGGCCTGCTGGACGGCCTCAGCGCGATCGAAGCTTTCGAGGTGGCGTTGCGTACGTTCCTTGAGCGCGGCGAACCGGGTCGCATCGAGAGCGAAGTGGCGCAACTGGTCTGCGAAGTACGCGAGGCACTTCTCGGCGGAGCCACTGAAGCCCGTTACGATGAGCGAGATTCCGTCGGCATCGACAGTCAGATCGAACTCCGCGCCGGCCTGCTGTGCGTCGTAGGCGACGAGGTTGGCCGACTCCAGGACGCAGCTTTGGTAGAAGAAAGAGAGCACCCTGTCCTGGGCGCTGAGGATCTGGCGCTCGGGTCGAATTCGGATCACGTACGTGACCAATGGGCGTTGGAACTCTGTATCCTGTAAATGGTATAGCGAGAGCCCGGGTTCGGCGACGAGCTGCGCGGGTTCGAGCGGCAGGAGGGCGACCTCGCCCGGCTGGAAGGGATTCGGCCTGGGCAGGTGCAGCGTGGCGACCTGTGGCGGATCTTCCAGAAGGCTGCGCGGGGGCATGCCAGCCGAGTCGAAGCCGTATTTCACCTTGTAGTGGTGCTCCTCCCGATCAGTCGCCACGCCTCTGGCCACGAGGGTGGCGAGCATGTTTCCGGGGCGAAGGTCGGCGAGGAGGCGGCGATAGCCGGCCTCATCGGGTGTCAACCAAAGGAAGGGTATTCGTTCAGCAATGGCGAGCGGGTAGCGCAATGCGTTGGCGACGAGATCTGCGGTGGGGAAGAGTCCTTCGCCGCGTTCGCGCCAAGTCTCGTTGAGGCGCGCGAGCTGGGCGCTCTCATGGAAGGTCTGCAGGGGGAAGGGTGAGCGTCGGAGCAGCTCGATCTGGGCGAAGACCATCGCGAGGACACGGTCGGTGTGGGCCAGCCCTTCAGGCGTGAGCTCGATCGAGATCGCAAAGTTGTCGTAGCAAGGGACCGATATGTCGCCGACGGCGGTGAGTGCGGTGGCCAGCCCTTCGGTCTTCAAGGCCGCGAGCAGGCTGCCCTCGCCTTCGTAGCCGATCAGTTTGGCGAGGAGCGCGGGCGTTTTGGCGTCCCATCCCGGCTGAGAGGAATCGGTGATGAACTGCAACTGAAGCCGCCGGATCTCCTGCAACGGTTCGATGCGCAGAAGAGAGGGAATGTCGGCACAGGGGAGGAAGTCTCGGGGGCGATTGAGCGGGGCGGGAGTGCCGCGCGGAATGGCGGAAAAATACCGCCGCGCCCATGATTCCAGCTGGTCGAGCGAGTGCGTGCTGCGGAGCACCAGCGCTATCCGCTCGGATACGTAGTGGCCACGGAAAAATGGCGAGCAGTTCCTCGCGGGTGGTGCCGGCAAGGGTCTCGCGGTCGCCGGTGGAGAACTGGTGCTGCGGCGTACTGGAGCGGCTTACCTCCGCTTGGACGCGTGCGACCCGACGATCATCGTCGTCCGTGTATCGTTTGGCCTCGTTGTGGACCGCGTTGATCTCCCGTTCTGTGAAGCTTGGGTCGAGCAACGGGGCGATGAAGAACTGCGCGAAGCGGTCGAGTGCTCCTTCGAAGGCCTCGTGGCGAATGGTGAACGGGTAGACGGTGGAAGCGCTGCCGGTGAAGCCGTTGGTCTTGATGTATGACCGATAGTCCGCCTCGTTCGGGTACTTCTCAGTGCCGAGAAACAGCATGTGCTCGAGAAAATGGGCGAGCCCCGGGCGTTCCGCGGGATCGTCCAGCGAGCCGGCATCGATGGCGAGGGCGGCCGACGAGAGGTCGAGTTTCGGGTCGGTGCAGAGGAGGACGCGCACGCCGTTGTCGAGCACGAGGCGGCGGTACTCGGATTTGTCGGTCGGGGCTATGCGCGGCGGCGGCACGGAATCCGGATCGGCCGCGAGAGCGCCCAAAGTGGAGAGGAGGAAGACGACCAGCACCCGCAGTTTTGCCATGGCCCGAACGTCGTGCCCGACGTTTGGCGACGACAAGAGCGTTATTGCGGTGGCGACGGGAACAGCAAAGCCCGGCGGGTGGCCCGGATTCTTTGAGAACGGCGAGTCGGTTGTGAAGCCCGAGCTACGGGACGGCGGGACCAGAGGGTGGGTACTGCTGAGGCGAAACGTTCACGCGCTTCGCTACGGGAAAAGGTCGCTCAGCGGTAGGTGCGGGTCTGCTTCCAGGCTTCGCGGTCGGTGAAGGTGGGGACGGGCGGCTCCTTCAGCCGGTGATCCTTGGCGGTGAGTTGGACGACGACGAGGCGGCGGGTGGCGGGGGCGACGAGCTCGGCGATGATCTGGCCGACTCGCTCCGGCGTGAGCTGATCGAGTGCGGCAAGGGTGGCGGGTGTCTGGTCCCAGTCACCACCGAAGTCGTACGCGAGCTTGAAGAGCGTGGCGGAACGCTCGGCGGCGTTGTTGGGCTTGATCGCGAGCTGGGCGCGCAGGCCTTCGCGGAGCGTGGCGAACTGCTCGGGCGTGAGCGCGGCCCAGCGGCGGCCGAGGTCGGCGAAGTAGGCGTCGATGCGGCGGCGGAGTTCGTCGCTCGGGTACTCGGAGGACTGCACGATGCCGAGCGTGGCGAGCGCGCGCGTGTCGGTGACGGAGCGGGCGCTGGCGATGTAACCGAGTTGTTGGTGCGTGCGGAGGTCGGCGTAGAAGTCGTCGCCGATGAAATTGCCGATCAGGCCGGCGGCGGCGCGCAGCTCGGGTGTGTTGGCCGGGTAGAGGTAGTAGAGGCTGGTGAAGGAGTTCTGGCCGATGAGTGTCTCGGCGGTGACGACGGTCTCGCCGGCGGCGAGCTGGAGGTGGCGCGGCCGGACGATTGCCGCGGGAGCGGCGGGCGAGGTGTGGAGGCGGGCGCGGAGCAGTCGGGCGAGCCGGGCGGCCTCGGCGGGATCGACGTTGCCGCAGGCCAGACCGTCGATCTGCCCAGTGGAGAAGAGATCCGCGAGGGTGGTGAGGACCTCTTCGCGGGTGATGGTGCGGGCGGTGGCGAGGAGGTCGGACGGCAGGAAGGCCGGGGCGTCGAGCACAGCGCGGAGATGGGCGCGGCCGGCTTGGAAGGCCTCGGCGCGCGGGAAGCTGGCGAGTTCGTTGACGACTTGATCGCGCACGGCGGCGAAGGTGCGTTCGTCGATGGCGAGGCCGGCGGTGCGCTCGATGAGCTGCGTGAGGAACCGCTCGGTGGAGCCGCTGTAGCCGTTGACGAAGAGGTAGAGGCCGGTGTTGGCGACCGCCGCGTATTGGATACCGGCGGCGCCGGCATCGGCTTCGAGGTCCTGCAGGGAGAGCTGGAGTGCGGTTTCGAAGAGGGCGAGGCGGACGGTGGCTCGGGCATCGAGCGTGGTGGTGCCGGGCCGGAGATGGAAACGGTAGGTGACCTGCGGCCGGGCGAGCTCGGGTTCCTGGGCGTAGGTCATGGCGAGGCCGGGCTCGTCGATGATGCGCACGGGACGGGTGGCGAGCACGGTGGTGTCGGCGGCGGCGAAGGGGTTGGCGGCCGGGAGCGCGAAGGCGGCAGCCTCGGCGGGCGTCTGCGCGAGCGCGGCGAAGGCCGGTCCGGTTTGCTCGGCGTAGCGGTAGCTGAATCCGTAATACTTCTCCTGGCGGTCGCCGGCGGCATCGGGCGCGAGGAGGGCGACGAGGAGGTTTTCCGGTCGGAGCGTGTCGAGCACGCGGCGGTAGGCGGGCTCGTCGGGCGTGAGCCAGAGGAACGGGATGCGCTCGGCGAACTCGAGCGGGTAGTGGAGGGCGGCGCGGGCGAGACCGGCGGCGAGATCGTTGCCCTCGCCGCGGTCGACGAACGCCTCGTCGCGGCGGGCGAAGGCGGCACGCTCATTGAAGGTGCCGAGCGGGTACGGCGCGGACTGGAGCGTGCGCGCGTAGGCGAAGAAGAGCTGGAGGACGCGGTCGGTGTGGGCGCGGCCGTTGGCGGTGAGGTCGATGATGACGAAGTAGGCGCCGTGATCGGCGGCGCGTTCATCGAGTTCGCCGGCGAGGCCGAGGGCGAGGTCCTCGGCTTTCAACTGGGCGAGCAGGCTGCCGGTGCCGCCGGTGGCGAGCAGGCTCGTGACGAACTCGTCGGGTTTGGCGGCGAAGTCGGCGCGCGTCGGGCCGACGGGGAACTGGAGCACGAGGCGCGGGTTCTCCTTGGCGGAGACGATCTCGGCGGTGCGGAGCGCGGCTTTGCGGGGGAGAAACGTGGTAGCGGCGACGGTGTGCGCGGCGACGGGTCGGCGCGGGATTTCGCCGAAGTAGCGGCGGGCGAGCGCCTCGAGTTGGTCGAGACCGGCGGGGCTGCAGAGGGCGAGTGCCATGTGGTCGGCGCTGTAATGGGATTCGTAGAACGCGATGACCTCCTCGCGCGGTGTGCCGGCGAGCGTGGCGCGGTTGCCGATGGAGAAGCGCGCGTCGGGCGTGGCGGGATCGTAGAGTCCGTTGAAGACGAACTCGAGGCGGGCGAAGTCGTTGTCGCGGTGGCGTTCGAACTCGTTCTGGATCGCGGTGACTTCGCGGTCGCAGAAATCGGCGTCGAAGCGCGGGGCGATGAAGAAACGGGAGAGGCGCTCGAGCGCGCCGTCGAAGGCGGCGTGCGAGATCTCGAGATGGTAGTTGGTATGGTCGCTGGCGGTGTAGGCGTTGTTGGAGCCGCCGTTGGCTTGGATGTATTTGTCGAATTCGCCGGGGTCGGGGAATTTGTCGGTGCCGAGGAAGACGAGGTGCTCGAGGTAGTGGGCGAGGCCGGGGCGGGCGTCGGGGTTGTCGAAACTGCCGGCGTCGACGGCGAGGGCGACGGAGGAGAGGTTGAGCTTGGGATTCGAGACGAGGATGACGCGCAGGCCGTTGTCTAGGACGACGTGGCGGTAGGCGGTCTGGTCGCCGGGGGCCTTCAACGGCGGGGGCGGCGTGGGCAGGGCGGTCGCGAGGGCGAGCGGGGCGAGGAGGAGCAGGAAGAGCGAGGCGAGGAGGCGCATCGTGGAATAGTTTGCGCCGAGGCTGGCGTCGCGGCCCCGTGACGCAACGCCGCGGCGACGAGTGGCGCGGCGGCGGGATGGGCGGCGGTGGGACGGAGGCGATGCGCGGATGCGGAACACATCTCCCGAGCGGCCTTGCGGCGACCTACTGAAGCGCGTTGCCCGGCGGCGGCGGATGGCTCAATCGGAGTCGCCGAGAGCGTCTTCGAGCAGCGAGAGGACGGGGTAGGCGGCGTTGTAGTGCTTGTGCAGGAAAAGGGCGTTGCGCTCGCCGTAGAGCGCGCGGCCGATGCGATCGGCGAGGGGGACGAGCATCTGCTCGTAGCGGCAGAGGACGGGAGAGACGCGGTCGGTGCTGCCGGTGGTCTGCCAGTTGAGGCAGCCGCAGGAGTTGTTGCAGCGTTCTCGGATCGCGCACTCACGGCAGAACGCCTTGTCGGTTTCGGATTCGGCGTGCAGGCGGGCGCGTACGGTCTCGTCGATGCCGGTGTCGACGTGCCCGACGCACCACGGGCTCCGCGGGCCGGCGGCGGTGAACTGCACGCACGGGAAAAGAAAACCTTGCGGGTCGACAGAGAGCTGGCGGCGGGCGAGTTCGCAGCGTTCCTTGCGGTAGCAGTGCCGGTTGATGTGCGAGGAGAGTTTTACCTCGAACGGGCTGAGGTAGAACTTGCGACCCTCGCGCGTCCAATCGATGTAGCGGTCAGCGAGGGTTTCGCACTGCGACTGGAGGACGGAGAACGAGCGCTCGGTCCACGCGGCGGCGTAGTTGAGTGAAATGATGACGTAGCGCGCACCTTCGCCGAGAAGGAACTCCACGGATTCGACGAGGTGCGCGGCGCTGTCGGGGTTCACGACCATGAGCACGCTCGCGTAGGGGCGGGCGCGGAGCAGGAGCCTGAGCTTGGCGAGGAGCGCGTCGTAGGTCGGGCCGCCGTCGGGCAGGCAACGGTGGCGGTCATGCGCAGCGCGCGCGCCGTCGAAGCTCATTGCGACGAGAACGTTTTCGCGCAGGGAAAACTCGAGGAACTCCTCGTCGAGGAGCAGGCCGTTGGTGGTGATCTTGAAATGGAACGCCCCGGCACGGCGACGCTCCATCTCGCGTGCCGCGGTGACGAGATCGCGGATGAGCGGTTTGCAGAGCAGCGGTTCGCCGCCGAAGAAGACGATGCCGCAGGAACCGGAGTTGAGCCGGGCGCCGAGTTCGAGCGCGTGGCGCCCGGTCTCCAGCGACATCGCGGGTGCGGTGCGCGGCGGCGAATAGCAGTAGTCGCAGCGCAGGTTGCAGGCCGTGGTCAGGTGGAGCGTGAGGTGCATCGGCGCGGGTTCAGATCGCGCCTTGAGCCTGGAGCCAGGCGATGAACTCGCGGACCTGTTGGCGGAGGAGGCGGTGAGACTCGGCGCGCGACTTCGTCGCGGGATCGTAGAGGACACCAAAATACACCGGAGACTTCGCTTCGGCGCCTGCTTTGGTGGAGAGCGATGCCGCGGCTTCCTGAAAATCGAAGCGCGGAACCCCCGCTTCCGAGGTGAGTCCTCCCTCTTCCGCGTACCGGTCGCGTGACACGAATTCGACTGCGAGTCTTCGTTTCAGGTTGCCGCGGTCGGCCTTGAACGGCTTGGCCGTGCCCGGGCGCTCCGTGACCTTCCTCACCCACCGATCGCCGTCTTTACTGTACGAGAGCACCCGCCGAGAAATCAGCAGATCCTCCAGCGGGACCAACTGATCCGGAAGGGCGATGTGCGCATGCTGCAACTCGTCCTCGATCACCGTCCATGCTTCGTCTTCGGAGAGGTACACGGGCGGCGCCGGCATCCCGAGCACGATGTACTGTTTAGTGTCTTCCGGTGCTGTGACTGGCGCGGCGATCGTGGCGTTAGGTCGGGGCGATACTGCCGGACACGTCGGAAAAGCGGCGTTCTCGGCCGAGCACTCGGATGGAGCTAGGAGCCGCAGCAGAAGCCAGGAGGCGACTGCCAGTTCCGGGTGTGCGGCCCAGTTGCGCGGGAGATGCTCCAACAACTTCGGATCCCGCAGCACCTCGAGCTTGGTCGGGTAGCGCGGAGTAGTCCGGCGTTTCAGGGGGGCGGCGTGCATGGGGTGATTGGAAGATTGAGCGAGGTGCCGAAAGGCCGGCGCGCGTGGCGTTCAGATCGCGCCCTGCGCCTGGAGCCAGGCGATGAAGTCGCGGACCTGTTGGCCGAGCAGGCGTTTGGATTTGGCCTTCGCGGGGGCGTTCACTTGAGCCCGATACTTTTCCCAGTCGGCTTCCGTAGCATCCTCCGGAGGGAACGGGACTCCGGCAGCATCCAGCTCGCCATAGGTAACTGGATCGTAGAGCGCAGCGAAGTGGATTCGCTCGACTGATCTGGTCGCAATCATCTCCCGCAGCACCTCGGCTTCGCCTTTCAGTTCGAGACCGTTGATCGAGCCGAGGTTCCAGTACTGATTCTTCTCGGGCGGATTTTCGAACGAGACGAACTCGAGAGCGATCTTGCGGTGCGAATCGAAGCGGTCGGCCCGCAGCGGCTCGATGCTAGCCGGCTTGGGGAGAGGGTCGCCTTCAGCCAGCCGTTCGAGTTCGGCGGACGAATAGAGAGGAATCTCGATTCCCGAGATGATGTGCTCCTTCTCCGGAAACCGGAGGCCGTGTTTTGCGAGCTCTTCGTCGATCACTTGCCATGCCTCTTCCTCCGAGAGGAAGACGGGAGGGGCGACAACGATGCATCCCATCGTGCTGCGCCCCTCCCCGTGCTCGAAAATCGGTGCGACAATGGCGAGGCCGCTGCCGGCAACTTCGCGCGATGGCGCAGTCTTCGTTTTGTCCACAGTCAGCTGGCTCTGGCAACCGGGCTGGACCAGCGCGATGAGCGCCAGCGCCGCGGCGCCGAGTTCCGACTGTGCGGACCAACGGGCGGGCAGTCGGCGCAACAACTCGGGGGCCGCCGCAATCTCCAACCGCGTGGGGTACCGGGGCCGCTGATGTGAGCGCAAGGGGGAGGCGTGCACGACGGCAGCGTGTTTGCGCTGCCGTACTCAGGCAACTGCGGAGTAGGCGGTCTGCTGTGCGCCGATGCACTGACTGATCCGTGAGCTTGCCCCAACGACGAGTGACGCCCCTACGTCAGCCAGCGATGCTCAATCCGAAAGAGCATCACACGGAGCGGACGAACTGCCGGCTGGCGTCAGGTGGCGAGTTCGACGCCTTCGAGGGCGAGGAGGCGGGACTTGGTCGCGATGCCGCCGGGGGCGGAGAAGCCGGTGAGCTTACCGTTCGCGCCCAGAATCCGGTGACAGGGGACGAGCAACGGCCAAGGGTTCGCGCCGACGGCGCCGCCGATCGCGCGGGCCGAGCCGGCGGGCGCGCCGATGGTTTGGGCGAGGGCGCCGTACGTGGCGGTGCGGCCGGGGCCGATGGCGAGCAGGGCGCGGAGCACGCGAGCGCGGAATGGCGTGACGCGCGACCAGTCGAAGCTCAGATCGGAGAAATCTTGCAGCTCTCCGGACAGGTGGCGCTGGATGCGCGCGATGACGGCGGCGACTTCCGCGGGCGGCGAGGCGCTGAGATCCTCGGGCGACGGCTGGTCGGGCGTGGCGCTGGCGGCAGGATCGGTGGAGCCGGGCAGGGCGAACGCGGTGAGGCCGCGCTCGTTCCAGAAAACAAGGCACTCGCCGATCGTGGTGGGGAAACGGGCGAACGCGGACGCGGTGTCAGTTCGCGGGACGGAAAGCGGGGACGGTGCCTTCATCGGCGCTGTGGTAGGCGAGTTGGATGAGTTGGAGCGTGTGGCGAGCATCGAGCAACGTGGACGCCGGCTCGCGGCCTTCAAGCACGAGTGCGGAGAAGGCACGCG
The DNA here is from genome assembly GCA_035299125.1 of Opitutaceae bacterium. Lineage (GTDB taxonomy): Bacteria > Verrucomicrobiota > Verrucomicrobiia > Opitutales > Opitutaceae > CAJCBL01. Next base: position 710 of record DATGXA010000073.1, on the reverse strand, counting down.
CCTGATTGACAAAGGAGTTGCCGTAGTCGGTGTCGGCGTCGCGTCGCTCGCCGTCGACGTAGAGGGCGTCGGTCACCTCGAGAGAACCCTCTGTGCCCACGATTCGGATGCCGTCGACGGCGCCGCCGCGGTTGTTGGTCCAGGTCTGGAGGATGGAGCCGATGGAGCCGTCGGCGTAGAGAAGCTGCACGTGGCCGACGTCTTCGCCTTCCATCTTGGAGAGGACGAGGCGGCTCTTGTATGCGTGGAGCGACACCGGGCAGCCGCGGAGGAAGAGCGACTGGTAAACCTGGTGGTGGCCGCTGTCCATGAGCGCGCCGCCACCACCGAGGGCGAGTTGCGCGCGCCAACCGGCGGCGTGTTCGGGCGAGATGGTGTGGTTGCTGGCGAACGAGGAGAACACGATCCGGCCGAGCGCGCCGCCGGCGACGACCTGGCGGGCGGCCTGCACGGCGCCGCGGTAGACGAAGTTGTGCGCGGGCATGACCGGCACGCCGGTGCGGTTGACGCTGGCGCGGATGGTGTCGAGGTCGGCGAGCGAGAGCACGACGGGTTTCTCGACGAGGACCGGTTTGCGCGCCTCCTGCGCGCGGAGGATCTGGGCGAGGTGCTCGGTGTTGCGGCTGGCGAGGATGAGGGCGTCGATCGCGGGATCGGCGACGAGCTGCTCGAACGAGTCGAAGGTGCGCAGGCCGAATTCGGCGGCGAGG
>DATGXA010000072.1:0-6469 GCA_035299125.1 Opitutaceae bacterium | reverse complement strand
GCCGGCCGCGTTCATCGACCGTGCACCGCCCCGCCCCACCGCCGCCGTCCGACCTCGATGCCACCGCGCGCCGCCGCCGATGCTCAAGTTTCCCGAAACACGCCGGCGATCGCTCCGCCGCAAAACTCACAGCGGCCGGCGCGCACAAGTTGCGCGAGCAACCGGTAGCCGTCGCGGTCGATCACGCATTTTCCGCAGTGAGGACACCACGTGCGCTCGCCGGCGCGATCGCGGAGGTTGCCGGTGTAGACGTACCGCAGGCCCTTCGCCTGCGCGATCCGTCGGGCCCGGCGCAACGTGTCGAGAGGCGTCGGCACCCGGTCGAGCATCGCACCATCGGGATGAAACGCCGAGAAATGCCACGGCACGTCGGGCCCGAGGTTGGCGGCAAACCAGTCGCTGGCGCGGTGGAGCTCGTCGTCGCTGTCGTTCAAGCCCGGGATCAGAAGCGTCGTCACCTCCAGCCACACGCGCGTCTCGCGGTGCAACCACGCCAGCGTGTCGAGCACCGCGCCGAGCTGGGCGCCGCACCAGCGCCGATAAAAACCTTCGCTGAACGCCTTCAAGTCCACGTTCGCCGCGTCCATCCCGGCGAAAAACTCCGCGCGCGCCGCCGCCCCAATGTATCCGGCCGTCACCGCCACCGTGCGCAGCCCCGCCGCGCGGCACGCCGCCGCCACCTCGAGCGCGTACTCGGCGAAGATCACCGGATCGTTGTACGTGAACGCCACCGCGGCGCAGCCCTCGCGCCGCGCCGCCGCGATCTGCTCGGGCGCCACCGGCTCCGGCTCGAGCCGCTCGACGCGCGCCCGCGTGATCCGCCAGTTCTGGCAAAACCGGCACGCAAGATTGCAGCCCACCGTGCCGAACGACAGCACGCGCGTCCCCGGCAGGAACTGTGCGAACGGCTTCTTCTCGATCGGGTCGACCGCGAACCCGCTCGTGCGCCCGTGGCCGAGCAATCGCATCACGCCGCCACGGTTGCCGCGCGAAAAACAGAAACCGTCCTGCCCGTCGCGCAGTTTGCAGCCGCGCGGACACAGCTCGCAGGCGAGCCGGGCGTCGCCGAGCGACCGCCACCAACGCGCCACCGGCAACTCCGCCACCGCGCTCACGCCCGCACCGCCTCCTCGATGCGTTGGGCGGAGAAACGTTGCAGCCGTACCGGTTCGTCTGCGCCGATCCGGGCTTTCGCCCGCGCTATCTCCAGCTGCCGCGCCACGGTCGCCACCTCCGGGATGTCCGGCAGCAACAGCCCGCGCCGCCCGTCCGCCGCGCGCACGACCACGCCCCAGCGCTGCGGGTCGAGCGCATCCGCGGAATCGATTTCTTCGAGCGGTCCGAGCACCGTCACCTCGATGTGCAACGCCCCGAGTTCGTCGGTCGTGACCGGCGGAAACCGCGGATCCGCCAACGCCGCCTCGCGCGCCATCCGCCACGTCTCCGCCGCGAGATCGCCGGTCCGCGATGCGAGCGTGCCGATACAACCACGGAGCTGGCCGCCGGCCGTGTGCAGCGTGACGAACACGCCGTTCGGCCCCGGGCAGTCGCCGATCCGCGGTTCGCCCAAGTCGCCCGGCAGGCCGAGCGCGGTCGCGATCGCCGCGCGCGCCACCGCGGGCAACTCGGCGAGTTGCCGCTGCCGGTTCTCCACCGCCGCGATGCCGACCTCCGCCGGCGGGTCCGCCACCGCGGAGAGCACCGCCACCCCATAGCCGACGCCAAACGGTCCCTCGTAGCCGAGCACCTCACGCCCCTCCGCGCACCAGCCGGTCGCGCCCAGCGCGAACAGCGTCGGTTCGACGACATCCTCCGCCGCGCGTTCCTGCAACGGCGCCACCGCCTCAGCCAACCGGTGCGTCGCACCAAGTCGCAACTGGTGGATGAATGCCGCGTCGAAATCGACCGCCTGCGGATCGTATCCGCACGGCGCGCCGGGCTGGAGCCGGTGGCTCATGTCACCGCTCGCCACCACCGCCACACGCCGGCCAAGACGTTTCGCGGCGACCGCCACGCACTCGCCCAGCTCGCCGATGCGCGAGTTGTCGTTCCCCGCGAGAGCGACCACCACCGTCGGTCCATCCCAGCCGGCCTCCGCCAAAAACCACAGCGGCACCACGCTCCCGTGGTCGAGGGCCGTCGCCAGCAGCCGCGCCGTCGGCAGATCGCGTACCGCGGCCACGCTCCGCAACACCCCCGACAACTCCGGATCGCCCGGAAACCGCACCGAAGCCCGCCGCGCGCCAAACGGAGCCAGCGAGCCGGCCAGATTGCCCGCCGTCACGCCAAACGCGTGCCCCTCCCGCGGCGCATGCGGCGAGACGAGGACGACGGTCTCCGGCCGAGCCGCGACCACGCGCCGCGCCGCCTCGCGCATCGCGGCGACGGTCGCGCGACACGCCTGCTGACGGGAGCCGGCCACGGCGGGAACCAAGATCGGAGCGTGCGGCAAGAGTACCGCGAGCGGCGTTACACCACGCCGAAGTGGGGTCTCGGCATTCATGGCTGGAGCGCCGAGCCGGCCTCCGGCCCGGCGCCGCCAACCATCGCGCCAAACCTCCACGTTCTCAAACCGCCGCATTTTCACACCGCCGCGCCCGCGCGCGATCTCGGCCCCCGGCCGCCCGAGAATCCGCCAGCAGCAGCCGCCGGCGCACATGGTGACCGTTCGTTTTCGAGCGGCCGTTCCCCGAGGACCGCTGCCCCCAAGTCGGCCGGTTCGATTCTTGTCCGTTTATGGCGGATGCAGTGAGATCCCTCCGCGCCCTGCGCTCACGCCATGTCTTCGTTCCGCTACCGCGTTTTCCCGCTCCGATCGTTGGTGGTCGTCAGCCTCGTCGGCGCCGCTCTCGCCGCCCGGGCCGACATCGCCGTGCTGCGCGAGAAAGGCCCGCACAGTGGCAGCGCGTTCTCCAACCCCGGACTCGTCGCCGACGCCCCTGCCGGCTTGAAAGTCGCGATGAAGACCGCCGACGTGAAGATCCATCTCCGCCCCGGCGACGGCGACACGTTGAGAGCCGACTGCACGGCCGACTTCGAGATGGAGGACTCCTCGCCCGCCGAACTCGCCGGCCAGCTCTACCTCGTCGGCTTCCCCGTCACTGGTTTGAGCTCGAAGATCGTCACCATCGACAGCTTCAAAGTGACGGTCGACGGCAAAGAGCCGCCGACGGTGCTGCGGCGGGGAATCGCCATCTCCCGTCGTGAGGCGAAACTCGTCGACAGTCTAGTCTCAGGTAAACTCGACGCACGCTTCGCCCCCAAGATTTCCCATTATGCGTGGTGCGTCGATTTCACCGGCGGCAGCGCCTACCGCGCTTCCTATGTCTGGCAACATCCCTCCCAGCCCGGCAGCACAGTTCGTGTGCAAGTGGCCTATTCCGTCACGATCCATCCCCAATCGCTCCACTACTCCAAGTCCTACGATTCCGAAGAGAGCGACGATGAGGTGATCCCATTCAGGTCGCTCAACGTCGAGAACTGGAAAGACCGTTACTACCTCTTCGACTATATCTTGTGCTCGGGCGCTACGTGGGACGGGCCTATCGGGAAGGAAGTGGTCGAGCTATCCTCTGCCACCGGCCTTGGTTTGAAGGTCTACGATGTGTTCGTGACTGCCAGAAGGCCTCCAGAATTCTACCTTTCCGACGAATCTCCGACCAATGAAGAACCATCATTCGACGGCGTGCGCGGACAAGAACGCCGGGAGATCGACGATAGGAATCATGTCATCCGTTGGATCCTGAAAAACGGTGATCCATCCGAAGACCTCCTCATCGCAATACCGGTCTCGGCTTTGAAGCGTTGAACCCGGCGTTTCCGAACAACGCCTATCCGATATTCTCCACTTGCTCCCTCAGCCCCGCCGCCAACATGACCGCCGCGGCAAGCGAGAGGCCGCACAGCCCTCCGAAGGAGTGGAGCCAGCGCAGTTCGCCACCGAGCAGCGGCAACCCACCGACATAGACCGCGGCCGACGCCAGCCCGAACGCCAACCCCGGGCGCGTCGGCAACGCCCGCACCAACGCGCCGAGCGTCACTGCCATCGGCGCCTGGAATAGCGCCACGCCGAGCAACCCTGCCGGCATTGCCGTCTGCCCGAACCACAGCGCCGGCACCGAGAGCGCGAGCACGGCGAACGTCGCCCGCAGCCAGCCGAACCGGTCCGCCAGAAACCCGCCCACGATCTTTCCGCCCGCCAACGCCGTCGCGACCGCCAGCGCCCCTACCGCGCTGCCACCCCACGCGAATCCGAAGCCGCCTCCGACAAACGCCCGAATCGCGATACACGACAGCACCAGCGCAACCGCCACGACCACCCGGGTGTAGTAGCCTGCTTGCAGGCGATCCGCACGCCGCCTTCCAGCGGGCGGATTTGCCTGCACGCCAGCTCCCACCGCGGAAACAGCGTCGCCCAAGCGCCCGACCGCGAGCGCCACGCCCGCGATCCCCACGCCGAGCACCCACGATGTCGTCACAAAATCCATCCGCGCCAATCCCACTCCGAGCGTGAGCGCGAGCGCGCCGGGTCCGACGAACACCCCCAGCCCACCGAGCCGACCCGGGCTGCGCTCGATCGCCAGCACGCCGCCGCCCACGTGGTAGCAGCCATTGCCCAGCGCGATCAACAGCACCACCGGCCAGGCCGCCACGTCGCACAGCACCAAGCCGGCGATCAACAGCAGCGCGCCCCCCACCGCCAGCCTCCGCGCCCCTCGCCAGCGATCCGCCGCCAGCCCCAGCGGCACCTGCCCCCAGAACGCGACCGCGTTGTACGCCAACACCGCGCCGGCCCCGAGTTCCGTCGCATCGAGCGTGCGGTTGAGCGCATAGCTGCTGCCGAGCTCGATCACGAAGTGGCCGGCGCCGAGCAACGCGATCCCGCCCCATGCCGCCCGCGACGGTTCGTGCGTCGTAGGCGCGGCGTCGGTTTGAGCGGCGGCGGTCGGAAGCGCAGGCGAGAGGGGCATGTTCGTCGCCGATCCTCGTAGTTCGCGCCGCCGCGTCGAGCCGATCCCCAAAGGACTCCGCGAACTCCACCTCGCCACTCCTCTTCCCGCTCCGGCGCTTCGCGGGCCTCTCTTGCTACATGTCAACCATTCGTTGACATCGCCATTTCGCGCGAGTCGAAAGCCCGCTTGCGTCTCCTCCGGCATGTGCAGACAACAGGCGTGAGCGTCGGCCCGGTCGATGACGACGCAGACACATTCCTCAGCCTCGACCGCGGCCGCGCACAAACTTCGCGGAAAAAGGTCTTGCTTCCCCCGAACCCGAACCGTTTCTTCGCGAGCTTTTCCAATGAAAGCCACCATCAAGACACAGGGGAAGCAGTTCGTCGTCAGCGAGGGCGACGTGCTGATCGTCGATCGTTTCCCCACGGCCGAAAAGGGCTCCACCGTCGAGATCAACGACGTTCTTTCCGTCGGCGAAGGCGCCGAGATCAAGATCGGCACCCCCACGGTGGCCGGCGCGTCCGTCACCGCCGAAGTTCTCGAGAACAAGCGCGGCAAGAAGATCATCGTTTTCAAGAAGACCAAGCGCAAGGGCTACGAGCGCCGTCAGGGTCACCGCCAGGACCTCACCGTCCTCAAGATCAAAACCATCTCCGCCTAACAAGGATTCGTCATGGCACACAAGAAAGGTCAGGGCACATCGTGCAACGGTCGCGACAGCAAGGCGAAGCGCCTTGGCATCAAGCTGTTTGGCGGCCAGTCGGTCATCGCCGGTAACATCATCGTCCGCCAGCGCGGCACGCGTTATCACGCGGGCGCCGGTGTCGATATGGGCCGCGACCACACCCTCTTCGCGATCCGCGACGGCGTGGTGACCTTCGACAAGGAACACCGCAAGGTCAGCATCGTCTGATCCTCGCCTCGCACACTTTCGGCGCATCGCTCTCGGGCGATGCGCTTTTTTTGTGCCCGGATCCACGCCGCGCCCCGGGCGCGAAAAACCCCCGCCGCCATCCTTGCCAGCGTCGCCGCCGCCCGCTATTCGCCCTGCCCATGTCTCCGCGTTTCGCCGCTGTCCTCTCGCTCCTCGCGTTGCCTGCGCTGCTCAACGGCGCCGTTGAGATCGTGCGCGTCTGGCCCACGTATCGCGACGCCGATTCGTTCAAACGCATCACCGAGTACGTGGGCGGCAACGAGAACACGGGCAACGAGATCGTGCTCCGCACCCAGGCCGAGCCGCGCGACGGGTACTATTTCCTCACCCGCGTGAAGACCGATGCCGCCGCGCCCGGCGCGAGCCTCGTGCTGGAAGTCGTGCTCCCGGGCAACCCCGCCGTGCACACCTACACGTTTCCCGCCGATCTCCCGGCCGGCGCGAAAGTCTTCCAACTCGGCGTGACCGGCGCGGACTGGCCGAGCCAGGAAACCCGTCCCGCCGCCTGGCGCCTCACCGCGCGCGCCGCCGACGGCACCGTGCTCGCGGAACGTTCCAGCTTCCTCTGGAGCGGCAGCCCGAC
>DATGXA010000071.1:0-1667 GCA_035299125.1 Opitutaceae bacterium | reverse complement strand
CCTTGCGCTCACCGACGCCGCCCCCTGGTGCGGGGGCGGATGCGGCGCTGGTATCAGGCCGGGATCCGCCGCTACGGTTTCCACGGCGCCAGCCACAAGTTCGTCGCCGAGCGTTCCGCCGAGCTGCTCGGCCGCGCCGATGTCGCCGCCGTGGCGCGACGCCTCTATCTCGACGGCCCGCGCCCCGTCTCCGGCGCGCCGTTGCGCATCATCTCCTGCCACCTCGGCGGCTCCAGCTCCGTCACCGGCATCCGCGACGGCATCGCGATCGGTACCAGCATGGGCCTCAGCCCGCAATCGGGCCTCCCGCAGAGCAACCGCGTGGGCGACCTCGACTCCGCCGCCCTGCCCTGCGCGATGCGCCGCCTCGGCCTCACCCTCGAACAGGCCGAGAAGCAGCTCACCAAGGAGAGCGGCCTGCTCGCCCTTTCCGGCAAGAGCAACGACCTCCGCGACATCCGCGCCGCCGCCATCGCCGGCGATGCCCGCGCCCAGCTCGCGATCGACACCTTCATCCACAGCATCCGCCACTGGATCGGCGCTTTCTGGCTCGAGCTTGGCGGCTGCGACGCCCTCGTGTTCACCGCCGGCATCGGCGAGAACAACCCGTGGTTGCGCGAAGCCGTCTGCGCCGGCCTCTCCGGCCTCGGCCTGCGCCTCAATCTATCCGCCAACGCCGTCGAGCCGCCCGAGACCGATCTCGCCGCCGCCGATTCCACCACGCGCGTCCTCGTGATTCCCGCGAACGAGGAGCTCGTGGTCGCCCGCGAAGCCGCCCGCCTGCTCGCCGCGCGCCGCGCCTCCTGACTTTTCCGAAACCAATCCATTCATCCTCAACCCTCCAATACCATGGCTCAATCCGCCCTCGGTCTCCTTGAAACCCGCGGTCTCACCGCCCTCGTCGCCGGCACCGACGCGATGCTCAAGTCCGCCAATGTCACCCTCGTCGGCCCGATGAAACAGGTCGGCAACGCGATGGTCACCGCCATCGTCACCGGCGATGTCGCCGCCGTGAAGGCCGCCACCGAAGCCGGCGCCGCCGCGGCCCGCCAGTACGGCGAGGTCCTCGCCGTCCAGGTGATCGCCCGCCCGCACGACGACATCGCCGCCGTACTCCCGAAGCCGGCCGCCGTCGTCGCCAAGAAGTAAGGTTCGTTCCGCCGGCGGGACTCCGGACTCTCCAATGGTTGGGCGGGCTTTACGCCCGCCACCCAAGTCCGCCCGGCATCCGCCCCGTAGCGGAACGCGTGTGCGTTTCGACCTCCACGTTCCGACCTACTCGTTACCCGCTCCTCGCTCCTCGCTACTATTCTTTCCCGCCATGTTCCTCGCGCGCGTCATCGGCTCCGTGGTCTCGACCAAGAAGGACGACACCATGCGCGGCCAGAAACTCCTGCTCCTGCGCCCGTTGCTCGTCGACGAGGCCAACCCGACGCAGCTCCGCAACGGCTCCAACACCATCGTCGCCTGCGACGCGCTCGGTGCGGGCACCGGCGACCTCGTGCTCTTCTGCCAGGGCAGCTCCGCCCGTCAGGCCACCGGCATGAAACCGCTGCCGATCGACGCCGCCGTCGTCGGCCTTGTCGATACCGTCGAGGTCCTCGGCAAGCGCGTCTCCTGATTTCCGTTCTTTCCGGATCCCAATCCTCCGCCTCCTGTGGCGGGGC
>DATGXA010000070.1:0-1619 GCA_035299125.1 Opitutaceae bacterium | reverse complement strand
CCTCGCCGTGCGCACTGGCGACGACCATGCCGCCTCCGATGCCATCCCACTGATAGCGCGACCAGTCGTTGGCGCCGGGCGGTCGCGAGGTGAGGAAGAGTGGGGAGCGCGAGCGGGCGACGATCGTCTCGGTGAAGCTGCCGTCGCGGTAATTGTCGCGACCGGTGGAATCGCGTGTGAGGTCGAGCACGAGGCCCACCTCATCTTCGCCGAGACGGGCGACGCGGGCGAACAGCTGCTCGTTGGTCCAATCCTCAAAGAATTCGAAGGTGTAGCGGTCGGCGTATCGCGGGAGAAACGCCTCGAGAGCGCGGCGTTTCTCGGTGCTGCTCTCGGTCGAGTTGCCGAGGACGACGATGCGCCGCGCCTCCGGCCGCAGGCTGGCGATGAGCTGGAACGTGCCGCTGAAATCGGTCTCCTCCGACACGCCGGTGATAGCGGGTTGGCCGGCGATCATCTCGGGCGTGAAACGGTTCAGCCCGCCGAAGACGAGGGGCGCCTCCGGCCCGAGCTGCGCGCGGTGCGCGAGTGCGAAATCAAAGGCGGCGTTGTCGAGGGTGACGATGAGCTGCGGCGGTCGCTGGCGACATTTGGCGGCGACATCCTGCAGCAACGCGGCCTCGCGCTCGTGGCCGGGAAAACGTTTGAAATCGAGGTACTGGATCACCGGCTCGATGCCGGCGTGGAAGCTTCGCAGTGCGGAAACGACACCGGCGAGCTCGTCGTCGCTCCATTCGTAACCCGGGGCGTATGAATTCAGGATCAGGATATCCGGCGCGGTGGTGGGGGGCTGATCCGCGGCGGCGAAGGTGTGGACGGCGAGGGCGCCAAGCAGGCCGGCGACGGCCGCTAGCGGGCGGAGCTTGATGCGGGACGGGCGCCGCGCCGGCGCACGGAGGGCGGGCGACCGGTCGTCGCTCGGATGGCCGCTGGGGATGCGCGCCGTTACCATGGCGCGGACGATGACCAGCCGCGCGATGGTGGGCAATGCCGGCGTCGCCGCGGTGGCCCGCGCGGTCAGCTCGCCGGTGCGGGCGGCGCGGGTGCCGGCGTGTCGGTGTCGGCGGGGGGGGCGCCGGGATCGCGGGGGCCGAACGTGAGCGCGAAGAGCGCGTCGAGCAATGGCTGCGTGGCGTGGAAGACGGTGTTGAACTCGGCGGAGCCGACGAGTTGCGAGGCGCCGCCTTCGCGTTCGCCGAGGAGGAGCGTGGAGGTGACGCGCTGCTCGTTGCCCTCGCCGGCACCGCTGAGCGCGATGGTGGCGTCGAGCTGATAGGCCCAGGGGCGGGGTTGGCCGTCGACTTCGAGCGTGGTCGAGAAGGTGTCGCGGACGAAGTCGCGGGCGCGGAGTGTGCGCAGCTCGGTGAGCAGCTGTTGGACCGCGGTCTGCAGCTCGGGCTTGTCGGTGGCGAGGGCGGTTTCCCAGGTCTGTCCCGAAGCGAGTTCGCGGGTGAAGACGACGGCGTTGTCCGCGAGGCGGCGTAGGGAAAGTCCGGTGATACGGGCGCCGGGCGGGAGGTCGCGCAGCGTGCGGAGGCGGAAATGGCGGGCGGCGACGGGGAGTTCGTCGACAATGCCGGCGCGGACGAGGTAAACGAACTGCGCGTCGGCGAGGCGGG
>DATGXA010000069.1:0-22522 GCA_035299125.1 Opitutaceae bacterium | reverse complement strand
GATGATCGAACAATACGGCAGCTAATGTCCTTTGGGCTCGGAGGGTTTCGCTGTGGCCATCGGTGGCGACGACGGAGGAACTCAGCGGTGTCCACGTCAGCAGGTCGGCGGAGGCTTCGATCGTGTAGTTCACATCGGTGCGTCCGATGGGACGGGTGTAGTCGAGTTGCAGACGCCCGGCGGCGAGCGTGACTGTTTCCACGGGCGTGCGCCGGGCGGTCCACGGATCGAGGCCGAGGGCGTATTTGAGAAGGTTGGCAGTCTCGTCGCCTGCGGGGCTGGCGAGCGGGCCGGAAAGCGAGGGAAGTGCAATCTGATCCGAGCTGAAATGGGCCGAGCACCAAGCTGCGAAGGTTGTTGGAACGGGGGGCACCATGGCGACGACTTCGAGGTAGTCAGCCACCGCCCAGTTGCTGGCGGCGGTCACGGAGACGGTGTGTGCGCCGGCGGCAAGCGAGAGGGGCACGCTGTACATCGTACCCCAAGTGCAGCCGCCATAACCGGGGTCGACAGCCGAGAGGGTTGAGTCGTCGCCGGTGAGGGTGAGCGGGGTGTTGTCGAGCTGGAAGCGGTAGCCGGCAGGCCAGAAGATGGTGGGGTTGCTCGTGCTGCCGGTTCGGACACGCAGACCCAGGCGATAGAGTCCGGCGGTTGCGGTCGTGAAGGAGAGGCGGATCGCGTCGCCTGCGTCGTAGAGGCGCACGCTGGAGCCGCTGTCGAGGTTGGCGGCGGTGGGGCTCGAGGCGCCGACCGTGCCGAATGTGCCGACATCGGCGACGACGATGAACCCGGTTTCGGCTTCGAGACGAGTGGCCATGCCGGACGGGACGAGCACGCTGGCCGTGGTGAGCGACACCGCGGGCGAGACGACGGAACCGGCGGCGTTGGAGGCACGGATGCGGAACGCGTAGTCAGTACCGGGGGCCAGGCCGGTGTGGCGGTCGAAGGTGGCATCCGCTCCGTAGGTACGCCAGGTCTGCCACGGGCCGTCGGGCAGGTTGCGGCGTTCGATGGTGAAGCCGGTTTCCTGGTTGGCGGTCAGGTTGCCGTCGTCGGTCCACTCCAGCGCGACCTCGGTGGGCGAGACCGCCCGACAGGTGAGGGTGGGCGTGGGCGGTGGGAGGGTGGCGGCGGGCCAGCCGGTGAAGTCGCGGCCGATGGCGGCGAAGGCGATCGGAGCAAAGCCGGAGACGGCGGCGGCGAGTGTAGCTGGGCGCCGGGCCCGATCGATGGTGGCGCGCTCGTCGAAGAGGGCCACGTGGGCGGCGTTGTTGTTGGCGATCGATGCGTAGAGTTCGAAGATGCCGTAGCCGTAGAGGTCGCCTTCCACCATCCACCCGTCGTTGGCCCAACCGGCGTTGCGGTCGAAACGACAACCCTCGGGGCTGCGCCACAGGCCCTCCATGAAGGTGGCGAAGTCATTGGGAATGGCGGCGCAGGCGGGATAGCGCGAGAGCCAAGGCTCCTGCTGGTAGTGGATGCCGTTGTCGGCGAGACGTTCGAGGAAATTGAAGGAATCGCCGGGGGTGTTGTTCACCTCGGTGCGAACGTAATCGGCGTTGAAATGGGCGTTGTCGCAGGCGACGAAGAGGTTGTTGCTCAGGTCGAGGTCGCGCCCGCCCCCGCAGAAGATGCCGGAGTTGCGGATACCGTAGAAGACGTTGCCGGTGACGGCGGGGCCGCTGACCATGTCGTCGAGATAGACTCCGTGGGCTCCGGAGAGTGGCCACGGCGGGGCGACATGGTGGATGAAGTTTCCGCGGATGAGGTTGCCACGGAAACCGAGGTCGCGGCCGGTGTAGATCGCACCGCAGTCGACGGTCAACTGGCAGACGCGCCGGATCTCGTTGTGCTCGATGCGGTGTTCGTTGCCCCAGAAGATGACGGCGGAGTGGGGCAGGTCGTCGATGAGGTTGTGGGCGACGATCTGGCCGCAGCTTTTTTCGATGTAGACGGCGGGGTGGTAGGTCCAGGCTTCGCGGGCGACGCGGTGAATTCGTGAATTAGTGACGAAGTTGCCCCCTGGGGCGAGCGTGGCGCGATTGCCGCCGGCGAGGCGAATGCCCTCCTCGTCGCAATCGACGATCTCGCAGTGGTCCAGTCCGTTGGCGGTGCCGGCAATGTAGGCGGCGTAGGCTGCATTGCGAAACAGGCATCGCTCGAAGCGGTTGGAGGCCCCGCTGGAAATGCGGACGAGCCTGTCGCGCCCGGCTTCGAACACCAGTTCGCGAAAGAGGAGATGCTGGGCGCCGGAGATCTGGAGGAGCGGAGTCTCGAGCATGCTGACCTGCAACGTGGCTGCCGAAATCGGCGCCGGGGGCCAGAGGTAGAGGTTGCCGGTGGTGCGATCGAGGTAGTACTCGCCGGGCTGGTCGATCTCCTCCAGCAGGTTGTAGGCGTAATAGGGGCGGTCGTCCAAGATGCCGAAGTCGCCTGGCTCGGAGGCCATGTCGATGGTGCGGCTCGCGGTGTCGATGGTGGCGATCTTGGTGTGGAAGTCGGCCCAGTGATAGGACCAGAGGCCGTGCAGCCACGGCTCCTCCGCCAAGGTCCATCGCGAAGGCCGGTCGCCGGTGTAGGTGAACCGGGTCGTGGAGAGTGCGCTCTTGGTGAAGGCGAAGGTGCGCGTGTCGTTGGGCCAGCGGGCGAGTGTGAGGGGGCGGCCGTCCCAGAAAAACGTGAGCGGAGCGATCTGGTGGTTGTAGTAGCCGCGTTCCTTTAGTGTGCCGTAGTTGGCGATGCCGTGTGCCGGAAGGTTTGCAACGAGGAGTTCGCCGCGGGCGGCCGGGTCGATGCGGCTCCAGACTGGCGAGGCGCTGGTGACGGTGGAAAACCAAGCGGCATCGAGTCGCCGCGCGCCGGTGAGGCGCGCCTCTTCACCCGGGTAGGCGGAGTAGACGATCGGTGCGGACGCGGTGCCCGAGTCGTTGCTGTCGAGCGTGAGGGTGGATGCGAGGTCGTAGAACCCGCCGCGCAACCACACGGTGACGCCTTCGGGGGGCAGGCCGGAGCTGGCCTTGAGGGTGCGGATGGCGTCGCGGGCCTTGGTCAGCGTGGCGAAAGGTGCGGCGGCGGTGCCGGCGGCGCTGTCGCTGCCGTTCGGCGACACAAAGAAATCGGCCGCCGGCAGGGGGATTGCGGCGGCCAAGGGGAGAAGGAGAAGCGTGAGGCGCATTGTCGCCCGCGGGGCGTGCGGGGAAGTGGAGCGGCGCAGGCGAAGCGCGGGTCACTTGTTCAGCTTTTGCAGCTGCTCAGGCGTCATCTCGTCGACGGGGGTGCCCTCGCCGTCGCCCGGGGTGAACTGGCGGAAGTTTTTCACGTAGGTCTCCGCTGGGGTCTCTTCGCTCTCGTCGAACAGGACGATGCGGAGCGTGTTGAAGACGTAGGGGCGATCGACGGGGAGGGGCGAGCTGAGCGTCTTGCCGTCGGCGCCGCCGGTGAGGAAGAAACGCTGGTCGGTCTTGAACTTGCGGTAGCGGACGGTCGCCTTGGTGACGTCGGGCGCGACGGCTTTCTTGTCGGCGTTGTAGAACGCCATCACGAACTTGCCGCCGTCGACCTTGAGATTGATGAAGCCGCCGTTGGCGCGGGTGATGAGGATGCCGGCGAGGTTCTTCTCGTCGAGCACGTCCCCGGCGGCGGCTTGCTCGGCCGGCTGGGCCGCGGGGGCGGCGGCGGGCTTGGGCGCGGCGATTGTGACGGAGGTCGCGAGGCCGATGCCGAGGGCGAGGGACAACAGGGCGGAAGGCGTCTTCATCGCGGCGGAGGGTGCCGGCGGGAGCTTGTCGTGGCAAGCCCGGGGCAGGTGCCCGGCGCGGCGTTTACGCCGGTTTCACGGAGGCGGAGCGGCCGCGAAAACGGGAGGCGCGAAAAGCGGCGGAGCTTTTACGGATGTCGCGGGGAAGAGTCCCGACCTTGCTTCGCTCCCTGCGCCTGGAGTTGGCGTTTGAGGTCGCGCCACTTCGCGATCCGCTCGGCGGTCTTTGCCTCGAAACCGGCGGGCTTCGGTTCGTAGAAACGCAGCGGTTTCTCGAGGTAGTCCTGGCCGCTCACGTTTTCCGGGAAATCGTGGCTGTAGAGATAGCCTTCGCCGTGGCCCATGCGCTTCGAGGCCTGGCCACCTTTGTCGCGCATCGGCATAGGCACCTGCTGCACGGGGCCTTGGGCGAGGGCGGCTTTCGCGGCGTGGAGGGCGAGGGTGACGGAGTTGCTCTTGGGCGCGCTGGCGAGGTGCACGGTCGCGTGCGCGAGCGCGTACTCCGCTTCGGGCAGACCGACGAAGTCGCACGCGTGGTGCGCGGCGACGGCGAGCGGGAGTGCGAGCGGATCGGCGAGACCGACATCCTCGGAGGCGCTGATCACGAGGCGGCGCGCGATGAACCGCGGGTCCTCTCCGCCGGCGAGCATCTTCGCGAGCCAGTAGAGCGCGGCGTCGGGATCGGAGCCGCGGATGCTTTTGATGAAGACCGAGATGGTGTCGTAGTGTTCGTCCTCGTCGGCGTCGTAGCGGATGCGGCGCTCCTTCGCGAAGACCTCGAGCTGGGCGGAGGTGAGTTCGCCTTTCAACGGCAGGCCGAGGATGAGCGTCTCGAGAGCATTGAGTGCGCGGCGCAGGTCGCCGTCGCAGAGCGCGGCGAGATCGCGCAGCACCTCGTCGCTGGCGCGGCAGCCGGTCTGGCCGAGCCCGCGTTCGGAGTCGTCGAGCGCGCGTCGGAGGACGGCGGTGACATCGTCCACCGCGACGGGATCGAGCCGGAAGAGGTGGCTGCGGGAGAGCAGGGGCGGATTGACGTAGAAACCCGGGTTGTGGGTCGTGGCGCCGATGAGGCGGATGTTGCCCTGCTCGACATCGGGGAGGAGGAGGTCCTGCTGCGACTTGTTGAAGCGGTGCAGCTCGTCGATGAAGAGGATCGTGGTCTCCGGCCGGTGGCGCGCGATGGCGAGCACCTCGCGCAGCTCGGCGACGTTGGAGAGCACGGCGTTGAGGCGCACGAAACGGCTGCCGGTCTCGCGTGCGATCGCTTCGGCGAGGCTGGTTTTGCCGCAGCCGGGCGGGCCGTAGAAGATGAGCGAGCCGAACTGGTTGCTCTTCACCAGCCGCGGGAGGAGCGAATCCGGCTCCAGGATATGCCGCTGGCCGGCGATCTCGGCGAGCGAGCGCGGGCGCATGCGCGCGGCGAGCGGTTGCTTGCGTGGCGCGGCCGGCCACTCGGCGCCGCGCGCGGCCGAGGACGCCGTCTCGCTGGCGGCAAACAAATCGGATTGGTCCTCGGCAGGCATCGTGATGATGAGGCCGGAGGCGGCGCGACGAGGCAAGCGCGGGACGGCGTGGGGCCAGCGCTCAGCGCGACACGATCAGATCCTGCGCGGCACCGATGGTGGAGCCGGGGATGGCGCCGAGGCCGAGGAGTTGCAGCGAGAGGTTGCCCGCTTCGCCATTGCGGATCGGCTGCGGGGCGGCGTCGGAGGGCGGCCGCGTTTCACCGGGATTGCGACGCCGGGCGGGATTCATCGCGTAGAGATCGGCGCCGCCGGCGACGCCGGGCCCCCAGACGTAGAACGGGATCGTGTAGTTTTCGCGCCGGGCGGCGTCGCCGTGGTTCTTCTCGAACCCGCCATGGTCCGCGGTGAGCACGATCGCGGTGCGGCCGGCGAGTTCGGGGGTGGTGTCGATCAGGTCGAAGAGCACGCCGAGCTCGTTGTCGATGTGCAGAAGCGCGTTGCTGTAGTCGCTTCCCGGTGCGGGGTCCCAGCCGTCGTCGTGCCCGACTGCATCGAGATCGCCGATGTGGAGGAAAACATATTGTGCGGGCGACGCGCGCTGATCGGCGGCGAGCCGGGCGACGAGCGCGGCGGTGTTTTCGTCGCAGCGATAGACGTCGATTTTGGCACGGCCGTTGTCCGGCGCGACGGCATCGGGCGCACCATGCGCGGCATCCCAACTGGAAGCGAAGAGCGAGAACTTGCTTTTGCTCACGTAGGCGGCGGTGCGCAGGCCGTGGTCGTGGGCGACATCGAACACGCCGGCGATGTACGCTCCCTTGTTGTTCGCGAGGGTCTGGCCGGGCGCGGGGGTGCGGTTCCAGGTCCAGTTGTGCCCGGCGGGGCCGAGGATCGTGCGGCCGGTGAGTTGGGTGGTGTGGTTGGGGAGCGTGACCGAGATGTCGAAATCGCAGCGGGCGTTGTCCGTGCCGGCGCCCTGCGTGCGCAACCGGTGGAAGTGGGGCAACGAGACCACGGGCAACGCGGTGATCGCGTCGGGCCGGAGGCCGTCGATGCTCACGTGGATCACGTAGCGGATCTCCTGCGCGGCGAGCAGCGACGCGCCGAACGCCAAGCTGAGGGCGAGCTGCAGGGCATGGCGGAACGGGCGCGAAGACATGGCGCGGAAACTGGGTCCAGCCGTCCTGGCGAGCGAGCGCTGTTTTCGCGCTCCGGCCCGATCACGGGCGACTCACCGCTCCTGCGAGCGGGTGGCGAAACGCGCGAGCGCTTCGAGGAAATAGTAGTCGCCGTAGACGAGCGGCACGTCGATCTCCCGGCGTTCGGGCATGTGGCCGACGGCGTGGAGCAGGAGAAAACCGCCGTTCTCGCCGAGGGCGGCGCGGTACGCGGGCGACGAGAGCGCGCGAAGTTGGGTTTCGGCGACGGCGAGGTACTCGCGCGCCTGCGCCGGCTCGGCGAAACCCGCGAGCTCGACGAGCGCCGAGCACATCACGGCCGCGGCGGAGGTGTCGCGTGGCGCGGCGGGGATGCCGGGCGCGTCGAAATCCCAATAAGGAACCTTGTCGGCGGGCAGGCGCGGATGCCCGAGGAGGAAACGGGCGATGCGATGGGCGTGCGCGAGGTACTCGGGGCGGCGCGTCTCGCGGTACATCATGGTGAAGCCGTAGAGGCCCCAGGCCTGCCCGCGCGCCCAAACGGAATCGTCGGCGTTGCCCTGCGCGGTCTGTTTCCTGAGCACGGCGCCGGTCGCGGGATCGTAGTCGACGACGTGGAAGCAGCTCGCGTCGGGGCGGTAGTGGTTGGCGAGTGTGCGGTCGGCGTGGCTGAGTGCGATGTCGCGCAGGCGTGCCTCGCCGCGCTCGCGCGCGGCCCAGAGCAGCAGCTCGAGGTTCATCATGTTGTCGACGATCACGGGGCAACGCCACGGGCCGAAGTCCCACGAGCGGATCACGCCCGCGCCGGGGCGGAAACGAGTCGCGAGCGCCTGCGCACCATCGAGCAGCACGGCCCGATAATCGGCGCGGCCGGTGAGCCGCAGGCCCTGGCCGTAGCTGCACCCGAGCATGAAACCGGTGTCGTGGTGCCCGGCGAAATTTCGGAGCGATTCGAGTCGCGCGGTGTAGTCTTCCGCCGCGTTCTTCCATTTCGGATCGCCGGTGTGCTCGAAAAGCAGCCACAACGAGCCGGGAAAAAAGCCGCTCGTCCAATCCTCGGGTGCGACGGTCACGACGCGGCCGGCCTCGGCGGTGCGGGGGAGTCGGGGGTCGCCCGCCACATTTGCAAGCAGCGTCGAGTATTGCGCGGCGGCGAACGTGAAATCGTCGCGGATGACATCGGTGAGCGACGGCTCGGCGGCGCGGGCGAGCGGAGCGGCGAGCGCGGCGGCGACGAGGGCGGTGCGCAATGGCGCGAGAAAGCGGCGGGGTGACATCGGTCCCGAGCGTGGCGGCAACCGCTTCCGGAGCAAGCGGCCGGCGTGCGGACAATCCGGGCGTGACACGCGTCGACGCGCGCCGCTGTTGACGAGATTTCACAACCGCGGGTTTGCCGTGCCTGCGCCGAAGTCCCATCGTGCATGGATACCATGGCTATCACGAAACCCACGCAACGCACCAAGCGCATCGGCATCCTCACCGCTGGCGGCGACAGCCCCGGCCTCAACGCCGCAATCCGCGCCGTCGGCAAGGCGGCTGTGGGCCGGTACGGCTGGGAGTTGATCGGCTTCCGCGATGGGTTCCTCGGCATGATCGAGGATCGCTGGGTGAATCTCGATAAGCGCGGCCTCGGCGGGATGCTCACGCTCGGCGGCACGGTGCTTGGCACCTCGCGCGAAAAGCCACACCGCATGCCGGTCGACGGCGGCGGCACGCGCGACATGACCGGCGAGATCGTGAAGACCTACAAGCGACACAAGCTCGACGCGCTCGTCTGCCTCGGCGGCGGCGGCACGCACAAGAACGCCGCGCGTCTGATCGAGAAGGGGCTCAACATCGTCTCGCTCCCGAAGACCATCGACAACGACGTGGCGCTCACCGACGACACGATCGGCTTCGACACCGCGCTCGGCATCGCGACCGAGACGCTCGACCGGCTCCACAGCACCGCGCACAGCCACCACCGGATCATCATCGCCGAGATCATGGGACATCGCGCCGGTTGGCTCGCGCTCGGCGCGGGCATCGCCGGCGGGGCCGATGTGATCCTCATCCCCGAGATTCCGTACGATGTGGAGAAGGTGGCTGCGGCGATCCGGCGGCGCTCGGAGCACGGACTCAATTTCAGCATCGTGGCCGTGGCCGAGGGCGCGTTGTCCGCGACGGATGCGCACGAGCTCGAGTTGCTGTTGCGCCGCCGGGACCGCGCGAAGAACGACGCCGAGAAGAAGGAGGCCAAGCAGGCGCTTGGCGCGTGGGACAAGGCTCGTGCGGGCCACACGATGCGGTTGGCGAAACTGCTCGAGGAGCTCACGCACCTCGAGGCGCGCGTGACGATCCTCGGTTACGTGCAGCGCGGCGGCACGCCGTCGTGCCACGACCGGTTGCTCGCGACGCGGCTCGGCACCGCCGCCGTGGAGCTGATCCGCGCGGGCAAGTTTGGCCAGATGGTCGCGGCGCGCGACGACAAGTGGATCGCGGTGCCGATCGCCAAGGTGGCGAAGGGCATCAAGACGGTGCCGGTCGACCACTGGTGGATCGAATCGGCGCGCCGCGTCGGCACGAGCCTGGGCGACTGAAGGCCCGCTGCGCGTGCTGAACGCGGAATGCGGATTTCGGATAGCGGAATCGCTCCGACCGTAGGGGCGTCGCTTGCCGACGACCGGGGCGTGTGGCGAGGCCAGGCATCGCCGCACTCGCGAGCGGCGCCGCTGCGCGGCGGTGTTGCGTGCGGCGGTGCGGCGTGGCGCGGAGTTGTGATTTGCCAGCGCCCGGCGTTGGCCGCAGTCAAATCACCGGCGTGACCACCACCCTCGACCGCTACATCTTCCGCAACGTGTTGTTCTCCTCGCTGGCCGCAGTGGGGATCGTCACGTTCGTGTTGCTGGTGGGCAACGTCATCAAGGACCTGCTGCAGGCGTTTGCCTCGGAGCAGATCGACATGGCGACCTTTGTCCGGCTCACGGTGATGGTCGTCCCGTATGTGATGCCATACGCGCTGCCGCTGGGGCTGCTCACCGGAATCCTGCTCGTGCTCGGGCGGCTTTCGGCGCAGCAGGAGATCACCGCGATGCGCGCGGCCGGCTGGGGCGTGCTGCGGATCGCGCGGCCGATCTTCGTGTTGGCGGTGCTGAGCACGGCGTTGATGGTCTGGTTCGCGTGCGAGCTCAGCCCGAAGGCGAAGAGCGCGAGCAATCTCGTGCGGGCCGACGCCGCCCGCGTGAACCCGCTCAGCTTCATCGTGCCCGGCGAGTTTGTGCGGACGTTTCCCGGCAAGGTGATCCACGTGGCGGCGAAGGACGGCACGAGTGTGCGTGACCTGTCGTTCTGGGAGCTCGATGCGCAGGGGCGCGTCGTGGGTTATCTGCGCGCGGAAACGGGCACGGTCGATTTCGATGACGCCACCTCGGAACTTCTGATCACGCCCAAACAGGGCGTATTGGAAGTGCGCAACACGGAGAAGCCCGACGATTTCTCGCGCGAGCCGGTGCTGATCCATTTCTCCGAATGGAAACGCATCAAGCTCCCGCTCGACAAACTCGTCGGCCAAGGCACGTACAAGCGGAAGCTCTCGATCCTCACCTACACCGAGCTGCGCGAGGAGCTCGCGAAGGCGAAGGCGGCCGCCGGCGACGCGAAGACCGCCACGCGCGAGCAGCGGCAGCAGATCACGCGCGTGCGTTATGCGATGCAGAAGCAGCTCACGCTGGCGGCGGGCGTGCTGGCGTTTGCGATGGTCGGGGTGCCGCTGGGCATCACGATGCAGCGCAAGGAAACCTCCGCCAACCTCGGCCTGGCCGTGGTGCTCGCGCTCGGGTACCTGTTTTTCCAGATGATCATCGACTGGTCGCAGAAGCGGCCCGATCTCCATCCGGAGTTGCTCGTGTGGCTGCCGTTCGTGGTGTTTGCGGGACTGGGCGGCTGGCTGTTCTGGCGCGTCGACCGGCAGTAAGCCGAGAGGTGTCCGGTGGCAGGGCGGGACCGTGGAACCCGCCGGGCGTACGTCCTGGACCTCGAGCCGGCGTAGCGGTGTCCCTGTCGGGAGCCGCTGCGAGGGGACTCGAACCGGATGGCGCGATCCGAAGGTTTCGCAGGGGCCGAGCGGATTTTGCCCGATAGGCCGCGGCCGCAGCATCTGGTACCTAGTGGGGCGTTGGAGGGGTAGTGCCGGCTGCTCCCATCGACACACCCACAGCTCGGCGCGCATCGCGCGCCGCCCCGATCGCGAACACGAACACAAACACTGAAGAAAACGACCATGCGTATCACATCGTTGTTATTGGGGGCGGTTCTTTTGACTTCGCCCGCCGCCATGCACGCGCAACTCGTCGATCTGGAACTGTCGCTGCTTGTCGACGTCTCCGGATCGATCACGGCCACGGAGTTCGACCTCCAGCGTCAGGGCTATGCCGACGCGTTCGCCAGCACCTCGCTGCAGAACGCGATCCTCTCGACCGCCGACGGCCGCCTTGGCTCAATCGCCGTCAATCTCGTCTTCTGGGCGGGCGAAACCCAGCAGACCGAGGTCGTCGGCTGGACGTTGCTCGATTCGGCGGAGGCGATCGACGACTTCGCCGCCGCGATCGCCGTGGCTCCGCGCACCTACCCGACTCGCGGCCGTACCGCGATCGGCGACGCGCTGGCCTTCGCGACACCGCTCTTCGAGACGAACACGTTCACGAGCGCGCGCCAAGTGATCGACATCTCCGGCGACGGGGCGACCAACGACGGCAGCGACACCGCCACGGCGCGTGACGCGGCGCTCGCGGCGGGCGTGGAGTCGATCAATGGCATCGTCATCCTCGGCGAGGAAGGACTGCAGGATTTCTACACCAACAGCGTCGTGGGCGGGTCGGGTCATTTCCTGCGCACCGCCACGTCGTTCGAAGTTTTCGGTGATGCGATTGCGGACAAACTCGCGTTCGAGATTAGCGGCGCTGTCCCCGAGCCGGCGACATACGGAGCGATTGGGGCTGCTGTGTTGTGCGGCTTGGCGTTGTGGCGTCGGCGTTCTGCGAACCTCCCAGCCTGAGTTCCCGCAACTCCTCACTGAACGGAACCCCGGGCCCTTGTGCCCGGGGTTCTTGTTTGTCGACGCTCTCGCCCTCCGCGCGGACCGCTGACGACGGTGGCCCGCGCCTGCGCGAGGGACCGACATTTTTCCTTGGCCGCGGGCGCCTTCGGCGGGCACGCTGCCGTTTCTTCCATGAGCAAGTTCTACATCACGACCGCCATCGACTACGTGAACGGTTCGCCGCACCTGGGCCACGCCTACGAGAAGGTGCTGACGGACGTCGTCGCCCGTTTTCGCCGGCTGATGGGCGATGATGTGTACTTCCTCACCGGCACCGACGAGCACGGCCAGAAGGTGCAGCAGAGCGCGCGCGCCAAGGGCATCGACCCGCAGAAGTTCTGCGACGACACCTCGGCGGAGTTCCAGACGCTCTGCGCGAAGCTCGAGATCTCCAACGACGACTTCATCCGCACCACGCAACCGCGCCACAAGGACGTTGTCCGCCGCCTGCTCCAGCAGCTCTTCGACAAGGGCGAGATCTACAAGGCCGAGTACAAGGGGTTCTACAGCGCGCGCCAGGAGCAGTTTCTCCAGGAGAAGGATCGCGGCCCCGACGGCAAATGGCCGGAGATCTTCGGCGAGGTCGTCGAGATCACCGAGTCGAACTACTTCTTCAAACTCGCCGCCTACCAGCAGTGGCTGATCGACCACATCAAGAGCCACGAGGACTTCATCTTCCCGCGCTTCCGCGCCAAGCAGGTGCTCGAGTTCCTCTCCGAGCCGCTCAACGACCTCTGCATCTCCCGCCCGAAGGAGCGCCTCGAGTGGGGCATCCCGCTGCCGTTTGACGAGAGCTACGTCACCTACGTGTGGTTCGATGCGCTGGTGAACTACTACTCCGCCGTCGCCGAGAAGGGCCGCTGGCCCGCCGATATCCACGTCATCGGTAAGGATATTCTGGTGCCGCCGCATGCCGTCTACTGGCCGATCATGCTCAAAGCCTGCGGCCTCGAGATCCCGAGGTCGCTGCTCGTGCACGGCTGGTGGTCGATCAACGGCTCGAAGATGTCGAAGAGCACGGGCAACTTCATCGACGCCTTCGCCTTCGCCGACCAGCACGGCGCCGACGCGCTGCGCTACTTCCTCATCCGCGAGATGAGCGTGGGCCAGGACAGCGATTTCTCGATGGCCCAGTTCCTCGCGCGCTACAACGCCGAGCTCGCCAACAACCTCGGCAACCTCGTCAACCGCACGCTCAACATGACCAACCGCTTCGCCGGTGGTGTCGTGCCCGCGGCGGCCGGTGCGGATGCCGCCGAGCGCGAGCTGCAGGCACTGTGGGAGAAGACTCGCGACGAGGTGCTGCGCCTCGACTCCGAGTTCGCCTTCCACATGGCGCTCGAGCGCACGTTCACGTTCATCACCGCGACCAACGCCTACATCGAGAAGCGCGCGCCGTGGAAGCTCGGCAAGTCCACCGCCGAGGCCGACAAGGAGCTACTCGTCACCTCGCTCGCGACGATGGCCGAGGCGCTGCGCCTCTCCGCCGCGCTGCTCCAACCCGTGATGCCCGGCACCGCCGGCAAGATCGATGCGCTTCTCGGCCACAAGCCCGCCGGCGCGTGGAAGGATCAACTCGTCTGGGGCGCCAGCCTCACCGGCAAGAAGCTCGGCGAAGCCGCGATCCTCTTTCCGAAGCCGCAGGCCACGGCCTGAGCCGGAGCTCTGAGACACTGGTGCGCGGCGGCCGCGCCGCCTCGCGAAGCCCGTCCAGTTGGGCGCCCGGAAGAGAGCGCGCATCTGCTGGGATCGAGCGCCTGGTCGAACCGCCGCCGTAGAATAGGGATCGAACGAAGGCCGGACGCCCAGAGCGTCCGGCCTGTTTTTTGGGGGGAACGCAACGAGCGTCGTTCAGTTCTCCGCCGAGTGCAGGCCGCCGGCGCCGGCGCGGAACTCGAGCACGGTGCGGCCGGAGCCGTCGGGGCGCTCGCTGGCGCAGTTCCAGAGACACGCGCCGCAGTGGATGCATTTTTCGCGGTCGAAGACCGGCACGCCGTCGGGGCCGTGCGCGATCGCCTGGCCCGAGCAGACCTCGACGCAGGTGCGCTGGTCGCATTTGGCGCAGACCTGCGGGAAGGGGAAGACGACGTGGTCGGCGTATCCGGCCGGCGCTTGCACCTTGCCGCCCATGAGCAGCGCGTCCTGGTGCGAGACGAGGAGTTTTCCATCGAGCGGGATCGCCGGCCAGCCGGCGCGATCCATGAGGGCGTTGTAGAGCGGCACGCCCTTGGCGAGGCAGTCGGCGCGGATCTTGGCGATCTCGGCGGCGGGGATCTTGCCGGCGTAGAAGCGCTCGATCGAGGGCAGGCGCTTGTGCGGCGGGAGATCCTTGCCGAACGGGAAGTTCAGCAGGCCCTTCGTCAGGCCGGTGAGCCCCATGCCGATGAGTCCGGAAACGACGCCGCGGGTGAAACCGTCGCGAGATCTCTCGGCGATGCGGCCTTCCTGCTCGACCCAGCTCGCGCGGCGCCGGGCGACGTAGGTGGCGTCGAGGTTCTCCTTGGTGAAGGGCTTGCCGGCCTTGAGCAGCTCCAGGACGGCATCCGCGAGTTGGGTACCGGTGGCCCACGCCTCGTCGACACCGGAGCCGGTGAGGACGTTGGTCGTCCCGGAGCCTTCGCCGATGCGGGCATAGCCATGGCCGGTGAGGTGCGGCTCGCCGCGTTTGCCGGACTCGCCGAGGGTCTTCGCGCCCCAGGAGCGCAGTGTCGCGCCATTCAGGTGACGCCAGAGGTACGGGTGCTGCACCCAGTGCTGGAGGTAGCGGTAGCCGGTGCGGACGGGGTTATCGAGCCACGACGGGACGAAGATGCCCAGCGAGGCGATGTTGCCCGGGTGGATGTACATGAAGCCGAAGATCTCCGGCTCGGGGAAACCGAAGGTGTGGAAGACTGTGCCCGGCTCGAGCTTCGAGCCGGCGGGGAGATCGACGACGAGCTTCATGCCCACGGCCCACTCGTGTGCGTGGTGGCCCTCGGGCATGCCGAACTCGCGGTCGAGCTGCTGGCCGAGCGCGCCGACAGGACCGTCGCCGATCACCGTGAGGGCGGCGCGGATATCCATGCCCGGGGTGAAGGCGGCGGTGGGCGTGCCGTTCTTCTCGACGCCCTGGTCGGAGAGGCGCACGCCGACGATCTTCTTGTCCTCGACGAGCGCGGCGGCGACGGGCGACGACGGCCAGACCTGCACGGTGCCGGTGCCGGTGGCCTGCTGGCCGACCCACTGCATGAACTGGCCCATCGAGAGCACGAGCCCGTCGTGTTTCGCGAGGAACGGCGGGATCCACGGCAGCTCGATCGCGTGGTTCTTCCCTTTGAAGAGCTTCAGCACCACATCGGCCGCGCGCAGTGCGAGCGAGCGTCGGCTGGCGCCGATCGGGTCGAGCAGGTAGGCGACGTGTTCGGTCTTCACCGACGCGGCCATCGGAATCTGCGCCGGATCGAGCTGCGGGAAACTGGCCTTGATGCTGCGCGCCGCGCTCACGACACCCGAGACGCCGAAGCCCACGTCATCCGCCCGCTCATAGCAGATCACCTGCGGCGGCATGCCCGGCATCGCGGCGCTCTCGACGACCGGCGAGCCGTCCTCCTTCACGAGACCTTTGGAGAGCGTGGTGAGGAAACCGCCCATCGCGGGGCCGAAGCCGACGCAGACGATGTCGACATCCATGCGCGGACGCTCGACGGCGGGAACGGGTTCGGGGGAGAGGGCGGAAGACGAGTCCACGGCGGACATGGGGGACGAAGAGGGAGATGGGGAACCACTAATCCGCACTGACGGGCACTGATCGGGAAGTGGGGAAAGCGGGGTGGATTTCGAAGGCGTCAACGCCAGCAGAGCGGCGGGTCGAGTCAAGGATTCGCCCGAGTGGCCACGTGGCGGCCGCGCGAGCCATCGCGGATCGCCTGCGGGTGTGCAGCGCGACGATAAGCGGCGGTTCTTCCCGCGGAGGGACCATTGATTTCCCCCCGGTCGGGTCGACCTTGGCCCTTCCTCCCACGCAACCTCCACCTGCACCCGCGATGAACACCCAGCCAAACTTCAAACCCGCACAATATCACACGGCCACGCCGTACCTGACCGTCCGCGGCGCCGCGCGCGCGTTGGCGTTCTACCAACAGGCGTTCGGGGCCAAGGAACTCTTCCGCATCGACGACAGCGAAGGTCGAGTCGGCCACGCCGAGATCCAGATCGGGGACTCGATAATCATGCTGTCCGACGAATACCCCGACATGGGCAGCGTGGGCCCGGAGACGCTGGGTGGCACCGCGGTGTCGCTGCTCATCTACGTCGAGGACTGCGACGCAGTGTACGATCGAGCCGTCAAGGCGGGCGCGCATCCCACGCGGCCGTTGCAGAACATGTTCTACGGCGACCGTTCGGGCACGGTGAAGGATCCGTTCGGTCACCAGTGGCTGATCGCCACCCACGTGGAGGATGTCGCTCCCGAGGAACTGATGCGCCGCGCCCGCGCCGCCATGGGGCAAACTCAAGCGGCGTAGCGTCCCCGTGGCGGGCGCCTCCGTTCGTTTCACCAGAGCGTGTCAACCACGCCGGCATCGGTGATGTTGGCGTCGCGAGTGATGAGCGGAAGCCGGTGGACCTTCGCGGTGGCCGTGATGATGCGGTCGAACTGGTCGCCGTGCGGCAGTGCGAGCGCGGGGGCGGCGAGCGCGATTTCCAGCGAGATCGGCAAAACGGTCACGTAGTGCAGCAGCGTGCCGAGAACGGTCTTCGGCGATCCGGTGAAGGAGATCTTCCCGACGTGCACGAGCAGTCCGATTTCCTGCAAGGTCACATCCGAGATCGCCAGCTGCTCATACGGCGTGGTGGCGATGGCCCGCGCGGCCTTGGTGCTCAGCCGGTCCTCGTCGATGGCGGCCCAGAGGAAGGCGTGGGTATCGAGGAGGTATTTGAGGCGCGCCATCAGAGGGACGGTTTCCAGTCCCCGGTTGCGAGGGTGGGCTGGGTGAGGTCGCCCCGGAGCGTTATCTTGCCTCGCGCGGCGCCCACGAGCGACTTGCGGGCGGCCGCGGCGGTGAAGAGGAACTCGCCCTCCTTGTCGTGCACGCGCACGGTCTCGCCCCGGCGGGCGCGGGCCTTGAACGACGCGAACTCGCGGAGGAAGGTGCGGACGGTGGTGGGCATGCGGGAGAGCTGTCTGACAGATGAAGGTTTGTCAAACACCGCGACGGCGGCGATGGCCTCGCGGCGAGCGTGCCGGCGTTTCCCGCGGCCCCCACAGCCACCGTGGCGGCGGTCGCTCCCGGCGTGTGGGGCGGCTCCGGGCCAGCGCGCGCCGCGCCAAGGCCAGCCCGAACTACTCGGTGGCCATCGGCACGGCGCTCGGAATCGAAGTCGAGGAGGAGGCCGCTCCGAACCTCGACGTGCTCCAGCCGGAGCTCGCCGTCGAGTTGGCGGGTCGGCTGGACGCGCGGCGAGGCCGATGCGCTGGAGATCCACGTGGACCGCGGCGACGGCAAGGGCCTAGAGTAGCAAGGTGACGGGCGACGGTTCGGAGCAGCAGGTCACAGAGTGACAAGGTTACAGGTCGCGGAGTGAAGGCGCGGACAGATGATGGAGGACGCGCATCTGTCGGTCCGGCATCAGCGTCGATCAGCGTGCATCAGCGGTTCACCTTTCCGAGGATCGATCCAGCCACGTGGTGATACCGGCACGTCACCGCGACAACGGCAATTCCGGAGAAGGCCGCGTGAGCTCCGGCGAGAGGTGAACCGCCGTTGGCCGCTTGGCTATTTGTGGGGCGTTTCGCTCGCCGGCGCGACGTCCAACCAGACGCGCATCGGGGCGAGCCCGCGGTTGTTCCAGGCGTAGTAGGGAATCGCGACGAGCGGAGCGGCGCCGGGCGATTTGATGCGGAGATCCACGCTGTGGGCGGGGAAGGCCGCCTTGGTCTCCACCGCGATCTGCAGCGGCTTGCGGAGCGGGACGACGGGGAGCGATTGGCCGACGGCCTCGACACAGTAGACGATCGGGCCGCGTTCGAACGCGACCTCGCCGCGTGTGGCGCCGATCTGCGGGTTGCCGCGTACTTCGCGCACGGGCATCGGAAGCTCCAGCGTGACGACGTCGCCCGCGCGCCATTCGCGGGTGATGGCGACATAGCCCTGTTCGGGGACGGCATCGATCGTGCGTCGGCCGATACGGACGCGCCACGCGGGGCGGGCGGCATCGGCGTAGGCATAAAGGTCGGTCGGTACGGGCCGGCCCTGCGTCCAGCCGGGGATGCGGACTCGGAGGGTGAAGGTGGCGGGTTTGGCCGGGGTGATGGCGAGCCGGATGGCGCCCGACCACGGGTAGTCGGTGGTCTGCGCGATCCGTACCGGAGTTCCGGCAACAGTGGCGGTGCCGTCGCTCTGCGCGTAGAAGTTCACGTAGAGGGAGTCGTCGCGCACGGCGTAGAAATAGCCGGTGAGCGAGGCGAGCGTGCGCATGAGGTTGGGCGGGCAACAGGCGCAGCCGAACCACGGTGCGCGGCCGGCGTGGCCGTGGTTGTTGACGGTGTGGCCGTCGTAGGCGAGCGGGTTGGGGTAGAAGAAACGGTCGCCGGACTCGGAGACGCCGCTGAGGAAGCCGTTGAAGGCGGTGCGCTCGAAGACATCCATGTATTCGGCGTCGCCGGTGAGAAGAAACATGCGGTGGTTCCACTGCATGAGGGCGACGGCGGCGCAGGTCTCGTTGTAGCCATCGGCGGGCAGCTCGTAATCGCCGCCGTAGGCTTCGCCGTCGGACCGGGCGCCGACGCCGCCGGTGAGGTAGAGTTTGCGGCCGGCCATGTTGTCCCAAATGCGGTGGATCGCGGCGAGGTAGCGCGGATCGCCGGTGAGTGCGGCGACATCGGCCATGCTGGAGTAGAGGTAGTTGGCGCGCACGGCGTGGCCCACGGCAGCATCCTGTTCGACGACGAGCTTGTGGCGCTGGTTGTATTCGGGCCCGCCGGGCCCGCGGGCGGCGAGGAAGATCTGGGCGAGCTGCAGCCAGCGCGGATCGCCGGTGGCCCGATGGAGTTTCACCAACCCCATCTCCACGATCTCGTGACCGGGGGCGAGGCGGCGCCGGCCGTCGCCGAAATCGCGCCAGAGCAGTTCGGCGTTTTTCAGACAGACGTCGAGCAGGGTGCGTTTGCCGGTGGCCTGGAAATGCGCGACGCCGGCCTCGTAGAGGTGGCCGCAGTTGTAGAGTTCGTGGCTCAGCTCGGGATCCGCCTCCCAGCGTTGCGCCCCGACCCATTTGTGACCGGGCGAGTCGGGATGCATCGTGCGGAACGTGTAGAGGTATCCGTCGGGCTCCTGGGCGGCGGCGATGCGCGCGACCCAGCGGTCGACAAGCTCGTCGAGCGCCGCGTCCGGGTGCATGCTGAGCACGTAGGCGGCGGCCTCGATGGACTTGTAGGGGTCGGTGTCGTCGAAGGGAAAGATGGTCGGCGGGGTGATCTGAAACTGGGGCTCGTCCCCGGCGCGGCGGCGCAGGACCTCGGCGGCGAGGTCGAAATTCTTCAACCGGCCGGACTCCTCGCATTGGCGGAACGCGAATGGCACGGTGGTGGTGCGATTGGTTTCCTGCTTGGCCTGCCAGAAGCCGCCGGTCACGCGCACCGCGGTGAACGGCACCGGCTGCACGGGGTAATCGTCGGCCCGAAGGGGAACGGCCGCGACGAACAGGCTGAACAGGACGGGGGCGAGGCGGGGAGGCATGGCGCGACCATCGCGCGCGAGAAAGACCGCCGCAAGGGACGGTGCCACTGGACAGTGAAGTGTCCGAGGAAACGAGGCGGCTACCCGTCGCGCGGTCTCACGTTCGTCACTAAATTTCCGGTTCGCGTCAGCCTCCAGGTGGCGCGGCGCCCGCGCGCGGTGGCGGAGCGGCTGATGGAGTTGCCGCGACCATCCAACACCTTTCGATCCGCGTTCCGGGCGTGGGGAGTACCGGACCGGAGGACATGGCCAATGAGCCTCTGCTCATGAAGGTGGTCCCGCCGCAGTTGTTGTCGCGGATGCGGAATCGCTGAGCGGAAATCCGTCGCCGACTTCCTGAGTTCCAGATGAGAGCAAGAAGTTAGGAGCTAGAAGCTGGGAGTTAGGAGACAGGGGGTTCCGGAATTCCAACTCCTAGGTTCTAGCTACCAGCTACTTCTCCGAAAGCGCTGCCAGTTTTTCGCGGAGGTGGGTGCGGCGGTCGCGGGATTCGTTGTTGCGCACGGCCATGCCCCACGCGGCGGGAGATTCCGCTTTGCCTCGAATCTGCCCGCGACCGATAGTGCGGCCGAATGACCAAGGAACAGCAGCAGCACGCGCTGGACGAGGCCCGGAAGGCGGGCATCGACCTCGACCTGCTCGACCTCAACCTGTCGTTGTCGGTCGCCGAACGTTGGCGTCAGCACGATGAGGCGCTGGCACTGGTCGAAAAGCTCGAAGCCGCCCGCCAGTCACGCGATGACGCCGTTCAGCCATCTCCTGCAACGCATCGCTGATGCCGGGATCGACTTCGTGATCGTGGGCGGGTTCGCCGCGGTGACCCATGGGTCCTCCTACGTGACTCGCGACATCGATCTTTGCCTCGCGCTCTCGGCCGAGAACATTGCGCGGTTGAGGGAGGCGCTGAAGGACCTGAATCCGCGGCACCGGATGACACCGCAGCGACTCTCGTTTCTCACCAACCCACCGACCGGACAGTCGGTGCAGAACCTCTATCTGGTGACCGATGCTGGCGTGGTCGATCTGTTGTCGTCGGTTCTCGGGGTGGGGGATTTCGCGTGCTTGAAGGCGAAAGCGGAGCAGTTGGACGTCGATGGCCGGACGTACTCGGTCATGTCGCTTACGGATCTGATTGCGGCGAAGGAGGCGCTCGGCCGCGAGAAGGATCTGCTGACGGCGAAGGAACTGCGCGCAATAGAAGCGAAGCGGCGGGCGGGCTGATCCAAAACGAAGCAGGTGGACAGATAGGCCACAGAGAGTTCGGAGAGAATCCAGCAGCCAAGGCCAGTCCCCATTTGGTGAGTGCCCTGGGTTCGGAAACCACTCCACTAACCCTTCTCTATGCCCTCCTGCCGTCTCACCATTTCCTCTGTGCCCTGTCCGAACTGTCGTTTCTAGGCTGAGCGACTTCGTCGTTCAGTTACGCGGCGGACGCGCCCGGAAACGAAAAAGGCGGCGCTCGGGGGAGCGCCGCCTTGGGGGAAACGGAGGACGTGGGTCGCTCGGCTTACGCGGGGTAGTCGAGGGCCTCGGGGATCATGACCTGCGCGAGGGCGTCGGCGGCGCGGTCCTTGGCGATACGGCTGCCGGCGAGGCAGGTGTCGACCTGCGTGCGGAGTTTGGCGAACGCCTCGACGGTGCCGGCGAGCTGGCCGGTGCCATCGTGCTTGCCGCCGCAGCCGCAGGTGCCGTGGCCGTCGCCGCACGGGGCGGCGAAACCGTACACGAGCTCGGCGCAGATGCGCGAAGCCTGACCGGCGGCGCTGGCGGCCTGCACGGCAGCGAGATCGGTGAAGAAGTTCACGTAGCCGGCGAGACCCGCGGCGACGGTGGCCGACTGCGGGCCCTTCGCCTCAAGCTCGAGCACATCCAGGATCTGCTGACGCGACGCGAGCAGCCAGCAGAGGGCGTCGCAGAGCGGGAAGACGACGCCGTGGCGGTTGCCCGAGAAGAGCTTGGCGCCGGTGGCGTCCTTGGCGGACTGCGCGTGTTCGAGCGTCCAGAGCCAGAGCTCCATGGCGTTGGCGAGCGTGCAGGCGCCGACCTCGCGGTGCGTGGTGGCGATGCCGCGCAGCTCCTTGATCCACGAGCGGTAGCAGGCGAGGAAGACCTCGCTGGTCATCGTCATGGAGATCTGGCGGCGTTGGACGGCCTCCGGGCCCTCGTAGGTGGCCTCGAGCTGGGCGTCCATCCACTTGTGGCCGAGGAAGCCGGGGCAGTCCTCGGTGATGCCGTAACCGCCCATGAGGGCGACCGCCTCGCGCATCATCGTGGCGCCGTGGCCGGTGTTCCAGAGTTTGGTGGCGGGGCAGAGGACGTTGGCCTGGGCGTCGAGCACGAGGTACTGGACGAGCGGGTCGGCCTTGAGCGTTTCGAAACGGATCGCGTCGCGCTCGACCTCGGGCTTGGCGGCAAGCTCGATGAACTCGAGCGCGGGCTTGGTGAGGGCGCGGAACGCCTTCATCTGCTGCATGCCGGAGACGATGCCCTGCTCGGCGAACTTCTTGTCCTTCACCTTCTCGAGCGGATCGAGTTCGTCGAAGAGGCGGGCGGTGGCCATGCCGAGCGCGGCGGCGGCTTCGCCGGTCGCCCACACGTCGACGAGGCGCTGGAGGCAGTCCTCCTTCTGCTGGAGGCCGAGGTCGAAGCGCGGCGTGCCGGGGTTGACGCTGGCGGCGCCGCGGAAACGGGTGCGTTGGTAGCGGATGACCGGCTCGACGGCGGAGAGCAGTTTCGCGGCGGTCATGGTGCCGACGGTCACGCGCGTGCGGCGGAAGACGGCCTCGATGATCTCGCCGTGCGAGTAGTTCGGGATGATCACGCCGTCCTTCACGGTGTAGCCGCCGATGATGCGCGAGGCAGGCACGGTGACGTTGAAGACCGGATCGTGCGTCGAGGAGAGCTGGTGCACCATCTTGTGGGTGGCGGCGCCGCGGTCGAAGATGCCGGGGTCGGTGTCCTCGACGATGACCATGCAGCTCGACTTGATGCGCGGGTCGGCGGTGTCGACGGCGACGGTGGCGAAGTTGGCGAAGCCCATGTTCGTGATGAACCGGGCGCGCTTGTCGACGTGGAGCATCGGCTCCTGGCCTTCCTGCCATTCGGCGATCTTCACCTTGCCGCAGAGCAGGCCGGTCTCGACGCCCACGTACGGCAGCGGCTCGGTGAGCGCGAAGGCGCCGCGCCAGATCGTGCGGTCTTCGCCGGGCTGGGGCGGCACGCACTTGCTCATGTAGTGGTCGCGCTGCTCCTTCGTGCCGCGCTCGTGGATGGGCGAGAGCGCGAGGTTGCCCGCGAGGGAGCCGGTGGCGGCGCCGGCGTCGACCCAGGCGAGTTCGTAGCAGATCAGGGAG
>DATGXA010000068.1:0-7548 GCA_035299125.1 Opitutaceae bacterium | reverse complement strand
GGGAAAACCATTCCCTATCGCGACCTCTCCGAGAGCGATTACCGCGCCGCACTTCTCGCGGCCGGGCTGCCCGAGTGGTTGGCACATGGCCTCGCGAGCTGGGATGCCGCCGCCGCTCACGGCGCGTTATTCGACGACGGCCGCGCACTGAGCCGGCTCATCGGCCGCCCCACGACGCCGCTCGCCGAATCCGTTCGGCAAGCACTCGCCGCCGCGGGCTGACGGCCGCGCACCGAAAGCTCGGCAAGCCCACCGCCCGTTCCGAGTGTGGAGCTGCTCGCGAGAGCACCTCTCCCTCCGCGCAGCCGCTCACTTCACGCCGTCGCCGCGCGCCGATAGAAACACGCCGAAGCCGCGCTCGGGCCGCCGCCGCCGAGGCGTTTCACGCATTCCCAGCCGGGCTCCTCGAGCGCGAGGTCGCCGGGCATCTCGAACACCGCCAGGCCCTCGCGCCCCGGCAGCAACAGCCGGTCGAATTGCGCGAAGATCTTCGCCGCATGCTGCCCGATCAACGCATACGGCGGATCGCAAAACACGAGGCCCGCGCGCGCGCCGTCCGGTGGCGTCCAGGTGAGCGCGTCGGCCTTGCTCACCACGCAGACGCGCGTGTCGGCCTGCAGGCTTTTCGCGACCGCAGAGAGATTCGTGCGCAGACACTCGAGCGCTTCGCGGCCTTGTTCGACAAACACGCCGCCGCTCGCGCCGCGGCTCCACGCCTCGAGTCCGTACGAGCCACTGCCCGCGAAGAGATCGACGAAACGCGCATCGACCACGAGCGCGCCGAGGCTCGAGAACACCGATTGCCGCAACCGGTCCATGGCCGGTCGGGTCGCGTCGCCTCGCGGGACGCGCAATGGGATGCCGCGGGCGTTGCCACCGGTGATGCGCATGCCCGAGCCAATCCCACGCGGCCCGCACCGCGCAAGCCTCGGCACCCGGGCCCACGCCGTCCGCCGGCATTCACGTCCCTTCAGCCCCCGTTCGACGCCGCTCGCGCCCCGTGCTCAACATCGCGGTTGCTTATCATCGCCGGATCGTTAGCCCACTGACTAACCGCTTGGCGTCGCTCTTCCGGCCCGACTCCGGAACCGCACCCATCGCCACGGTACAAACTCACCTTCTTGCGATGAAACCGCCCAGGCAGCGTTGGCTGATGGCACTGCTGTGTCTCGCGGGCTCTGCCACCATGCAGGCCGCCGACGAGAACCTGTGGCCTGTCCGCACCATCACCGAATCGGCCGATGGCGCCGCTGCGCGCACCGAGGCGCTCGGGCCGTTGTTCTTCGAGGAAAAACGCGCCGACCGCACCGAGTCGGGCCTGCGGCCGCTGTTCCTCCACCGCGAGTTCGCCGAGGAGGAGCGCACACAGGACTACGCCCTCTTCCCGTTCTTCCGACGGGAAACGCACGGCGCCGCGACGCGCTGGAGTTTCTTCTCGCTGATCAACTACGACCGCCGGCCCGCCGACTCGGCCGGACCGACAGACTCGCAGGCGTTCGACCTCTGGCCGTTCTATTTCTCGCGCCGTACCGGCGACTCGGCGACGAGCTACCGCGCGCTGTTTCCGCTGCACGGCACGATCAAGCGCCGGTTCGGCAACGACCGCATCGATTTTACGCTCTTCCCGCTCTACAGCCGCTGGCAGAAAGGCGAACGCGTCGAGACCGATCTCGTGTGGCCCTTCTACCGCGAGATCGAGGGCGGCGGAGAATCCGGCTGGGCGCTCTGGCCGCTCTATGGGCACCGAGAGAAAGGCGGCGGCGCGACCTCGCGCTCCCGTTTCATCGTCTGGCCGCTCTGGCTCGAGAAGGATCGCGCCGTCGAGGGCGGCATCGATTCGCTCCGCGCGTCGTTCCCCCTCTTCTCGCACCGCCGCGCCCCCGATCTGCACGATGACATGTGGCTCTTCTGGGGCTCGCTCCACCGCACCGCGCCAGTCGCGTACGACGAGACGCGTTACCTCTGGCCGCTCTGGCTGCAGGGCCGCGGGGCCGACGGCCGCGTGGTGAATCGCTGGGCACCGTTCTACACGCACTCGGTGAAACCGAGCGGCGACGAGAAGAAGTGGTTCCTCTGGCCACTGCTGCGCGAGGAGAAGTGGACCGACGCCGAGCTCGCGCAGACCAAGACGCAGGTGCTCTATTTCCTCTACTGGGATATTGAGCAGCGCGACCGTTTCCGCCCTGCCGCCGCCCCCGCGCGCAAACGGCACCTGTGGCCGCTTTTCAGTTACTGGGACAACGGCGCCGGCCGCCGCCAGGTGCAGGCGCTCAGCCCGTTCGAGGTGTTCTACCAACATGACTCCGAGGTGCGGCAGCTCTGGTCGCCGTTGTTTTCCCTCTACCGCCTCGACCGCGCCGCGCCCGACAACGTGCGCACATCGTTTCTTTTCAACTTCGTGACCTACCGCCGCGACGCCGCGGTGTGGAAGCTCGACCTCGGCCCGCTCTGCCGCCTCACGCGCGACGGCAAGCGCACACGGTTCTCCCTCCTGCCCGCGCTCTTCGCGCGCCGCGCCAAAACGTCCGCCCCGGCCCCCGCCGCCGGCCAACCATGAAAAGCATCTTTTCCGAAACCTGCGACGGCATCGGCAGCGGTCTCATCCTGGCCTATCGCGCCTTCGCGTCGCTGCCCACCGCGCCACGTATCATCAAACGCGTCGTCGAGCAGGCCTACCTCGGGAGCTACATGTCGCTCCCCATTGTCGGGATCCTCTGCTTTTTCATCGGCGCCGTGCTCGCGCTGCAGACCGGCATCTCCGTCGCCAACCTCAACATGCAGGCGATGATCGGCACGCTCGTGGGCGAATCGATGACGCGCGAACTCGGCCCGGTGATGGTCGCCATCCTGCTCGCCGGCCGGGTCGGCTCCGCCACCACCGCCGAACTCGCGTCGATGAAGGTCTACCAGGAGGTCGACGCGCTCGTGACGATGAACATCCCGCCGGAGCGCTTCCTCGTTCTCCCGCGCCTGCTCGCCGTGCTGATCTTTATGCCGTTGATCACGATCGTCGGCATCATCATCGGCTGGCTGGGCGGAGCGGTCATCTGCCACTTCGTGCAGTTCATCGATGTCTCCCCCGAGATCTACTTCCGCAGCCTGAAGCAGTTCCTCACCGTCACCGATCTGATGCACGGTCTGGTGAAGTGCGAGATCTTCGGCTTCGTCGTCGTCCTCACCGCCTGCAACGTCGGCCTGCGCACCCAAGGCGGTCCGCGCGAAGTCGGTGCCGCCGTCACCCGTTCGGTCGTGCTCTCGCTCATCCTGATCCTGGTGCTCGACTACTTCATCACCAAGGTCCTCGCCTGAAACCGCGCCCCGCCGTCGCATGAAAACCACCACGCATCACGTCGCCCGCGGTTCGGACCGGCAACCCGTCGCCGTCGAGATCAAGAACCTCGCGAAGACCTTCGGCCCGCAACGCGTGCTCGTCGACATCGACCTCGCCATCAAACCGGGCGAGATCTTCTCGATCATGGGGCCGAGCGGCTCCGGCAAGAGCGTGTTGCTGCGCCAGATCGCCGGCCTCGACCTGCCCACCTCCGGCTCCATCCGCGTCGACGGCCACGATCCCGCCGATCCCGAGACCCGCGACCGGTTCGCGTTGGCTCTCGTGTTCCAAGCCGGCGCGCTCTTCAACTCGCTCACCGTCTACGACAACCTCGCGCTCTACCCGCTCGAGCACCGCCTCTGCCCGAAGCCGGAGATCCGCGACCGCGTCATGCGCGCGCTCAAGATCCTCTCGCTCGAGGCCGCCGTGCACAAGTTCCCCTCCGAGCTTTCCGGCGGCATGAAGAAACGCGTCGCCATCGCCCGCGCCCTCGTGATGGAGCCGCAGCTCATCCTCTTCGACGAGCCCACCTCGGAACTCGACCCGACGATGTCCGCCACGATCTCCGAGATCATCGCCACGCTCCGCCAGCACCTCTCGATCACGACAATCGTCGTCACCCACGACCGCGACCTCGCGCTCACCATCTCCGACCGCGTCGCGATCCTGATGAAGGGTCGCCTCGTCGCCGTCACCACGCCCGCCGAGCTCCGCCAGCTGCGCGAGCCCGCCGTGCAAGATTTCCTGAATCCGAAAATCGATCTGCAAAACCCACGGTTCAAGCAACTGGAGGTTTCCTCATGAACAACGCCCAAATGTCCGCCCGCGTCGGCCTCTTCTTCCTCCTCGGCTGCGCCCTGCTCTGGATCACCTACGAGGCGCTCAACGGCGGCTCGTTCTCCCGCGAGGACGGCTACGCGGTCGTCGCGCGTTTCAGCACGCTCAAGGAACTCAAGCCCGGCGACGACGTCCGCCAGGCCGGCGTGAAGATCGGCTCCGTCGAATCCACCCGCCTCGCCGACGGCCACGCCGAAGCCGTGCTCAAGATCAACGAAGGCACCCGCATCGCCAAGGACGCCACCGCCACCATCGCCATGAGCGGCCTGCTCGGCGGCGGCTACGTCTCGCTCGATTTCGGTTCCAAGGAGGCGGGCTACGTCGACCGCGGCGGTCAGCTCCACACTAAGGATACGGGCGACATCAACACCATCCTCGCCGATCTCGGCAGCGTCGCGGGCGACATCAAGGGCGCGCTCGCCGGCTTCAGCGGGATGACCGGCGGCGCCGGCGGTCAGGGCGGCATCTTCCAGAAACTCGACAAGCTCGTCAGCGACAACGGCGAGAACCTCACGCAGACGATCGACAACCTCCATGCCATCACCGCCGAGATCCGCTCCGGCCAAGGCACCCTCGGCAAATTGATCAACGATCCCAAGGCGCACGACGAACTCGTCGCCGCCATCGCCGAGATCCGCGCCGCCGCCGGCGACGCCCGCGTTTTCGTGAACGACACGCGCGGCATCATCGACCAGGCGAAATCCGGCAAAGGGCCGATCGGCACACTGCTCTACGACGAGAAGACCGCGGAAGACCTCCGCCTCACCGTCGCGAACTTCCGCAGCATCTCCGATCGCATCGCCGCCGGCGAAGGTACGCTCGGCAAACTCCTCACCGACGAGCAGCTATACAAGGACGTGCAAGGCGTGGTCCGCAAAGCCGACCGCGCGCTCGACGGCATGGGCGACCAAGGCCCAATCAGCGCCGTCGGCGTCGCCGCCAGCGCGTTGTTCTGACGAACGACCCTCCGGGATAGTTTCCTCCCGTCACGCAAAGGCCCGGTCTCGCGACCGGGCCTTTGCTTTTTCGGACGGCACCTCTCCCGATCCCGGATGTGGAGCTGCTCGCGAGAGCAGCTTTCTTCAGTTCAACTCCCGGTCAGCGCCGTTCTCGCGAACAGCGCCACAGATCACGCCCAACTCCCCGCTTCGTGCGACGCGCCCTCGGTCATACGAGCGACACGCTTTTCGGGAGCACCACGACGTTCGTGCCGGCGACCTTGTCGTGCCACGTCTGCCCTTCGTCGTCCCACAGGCACCAGAGAAACCCGATCACCGTGGCCGCCGAGATGAACGCGACGAGCGTCCGCACCACCGCGGTCGACGCGTCGACCGGCCGACCATCGAGCCGCACGATCTGCAACTTGAAGATGATGCCGCCGATCGTGGATCCCTTCCAGAGCCACATGGCACACACATACGCGCCGAAAAGCAGCGGGAATGGCAGCAACCCGAGTACGCCCGTCGTCCCGCCCGCGATGCCGATGAGCACGATGTCGACGAGCAGCGCGCCGAGGCGGACCCAGAGATCCGCGCGGTTCATCGGCCCGACCGGAACAGGCACCGGTACCTGCGCGGCCGCGGCGGCCGGCGGCGGCGGTACATACGCCGGCGGTGGCACGCCGAACCCGCTCGAGGCGGACGGCGACGCCGCCTCACCGCCAGCGGCGGACGCGACGGGCTCGCTCGGCAACAGCGGTTCCGTCGCCGCGGAAAAGTCGGCGGCGCCGAACGCGACCGGTGCCGGGGCGAC
Source organism: Opitutaceae bacterium (assembly GCA_035299125.1). Taxonomy (GTDB): domain Bacteria; phylum Verrucomicrobiota; class Verrucomicrobiia; order Opitutales; family Opitutaceae; genus CAJCBL01. The sequence continues at coordinate 1,628 of DATGXA010000068.1, read as the reverse complement.
CACCGCCGTTGCCACAGCGGGACGAGACGGAGCGGGCACAGCACTTCGTGCGGCCGCCGCAGCGGCAGCTGCAACCGCCTTCTCGCGACGGCGTTTCTCCATCAACGTCGCCATGACCATGCCAAGGCCGATCCAACCCGTGAGCGCCCACACGAAGATGCCGAGGAACGGCACACAATAGAGCACCGCGAGCACGACCGCGCCGATGAGGATCGTGAGCCACGCGCGGTCCATGAGGTCCGTCGCACCGGCGACGCGGAGCACGCTGCGGCCGATGAAGACCATCATCGCCGCCTTGCCGAACGCCACGCCGAAGAACACCGCCACGGCGAGGAACGGCAGCAGCAGGATTCCGAGGACGGTGCAGATCAGCAGAATCGTGAAGAGCGGCAGCCCGGGAAGCAGCGCGATCGCGGTCGTCAGCGTCGCCGCGGGGCGTTCCTCGAGCGAGCGGGAGCAGGCGTTCATCCCGCGCCCGAAAGCGACCGCGAGCAGGAAGAGAAACAACGTCCCCGTGCCGAACACGACCCACGGCCACGCGACGCTCGGCGAGAGCAGCCGGACGTTCCACACAGCGTCGCTCGCCCAGTCCAGTGCCGACCGGAAGTCCAGCCACGAGAGGAACCCGCCGATCGCAAACGTCTCACCACGGATCGTCACGTTGTGCGGATTTTCGATGCGCCCGCCGATGCTCACGGCTTCGCCGTGAATGCTGGCCCGCTCGCCGAGCGAGAGATTGCCGAAGATGACCAGCGCCTCGCCGTCGACACGGCCAAGAATCTCGGCGTTGCCACCAACGACGACGACTTTGCTCGCGCGCTCGTTCTCCCGAAGGAGAACATTGTTTCCGATGGACAAGATCTCGCCGCGATCGGTCCACTCGGGAGATGCGGGCGCAGTCGGCGGCACGGACTCCGCCGGCGCGACTGACTCGACCGGGACCGATGGCTGAGCCGGGGCCTCCGGGCTCGTTTCACTAGCGGGGCTGGCCGGGGTGCCCTGCCGGTCGTGCTGCGCGCCCGACTCCTCCACGGCCGGTTCCGGCGTCGCCGGTTCTTCGGCACGCGTGGGTTCATTCTGTAGGTCGGGCTTCACGCCCGGCTCCTCTGCTGCGACGAAGAGCGCCGCGAACAAGCCGGCGAGAGTGGCGCCGACGCGGCAATGGCGAAGGGTTGAAGAGACGAAACGGTTTTTCATGTCGTTGAGTGGGTCGCGACGAGACGGCGGTAGAGGCTGGAGCCGACGGACAGCAACGTGGCGTACGCGAGCGCCGCCAGCGCTGCGGCGCTCAGGATCCAGGGTTGGAACTTGCGGAAACAGAGGGCGAGCGCATCGCCGATCGCGGCGGCGACCGTGCCGAGCGTCGCGAGCCCTGGCGCGTGCGCGTCGATCCACGCGGACCACGAGAAGCTCTCGAGTGCGTGCAAGCCGGCGAACGAGAGCCAGATGACCGCGAACACCGTTGCGGCGGCGGCAGCGAGCACCGCGGTGCGCGGCACGACCGGCCAAGCGCGCCAGCCCGCCTGCCACGGCGAGACTCGGCGCCGCGAGGCGAGAGCGGCGAACACGCGAGCCTCGAGATCGGCGGGCGCGCGCTCTGTCGGCAGCTCCCGCAGCGCGCGGTGGAC
>DATGXA010000067.1:0-4411 GCA_035299125.1 Opitutaceae bacterium | reverse complement strand
TCTCGCCTCTCGCCTCTCCCCAGCGGCCACCGCCACCTCTGCCGGGCCAATGATTTCCTCGGCCGACACGCTGCTCACCGGCAACGCCTCAGTCGCGCCGTAGGGCGAATGCAGCTGCGCACCGGGAAACACCTGGCGCATCAGCGCAAAGAGCGGCGGCGGCACCGGCGCCCCCGCCATCAGGATACGTCTCACGTCCGGCAACGTGATCCCGCGATCGGCGCAATACCGCGCGACCTTAGTCCAGATCACCGGCGAGCCGAAGCTGTTCGTCACGCCGTTCTGTCGGATCGCCTGCACGAAGTGCGCGGGATCGGCCGCCGCCGGGCGCGACGGATCGAGCTGCGGCACAACAGTGGTCATGCCGAGCGCCGGGTTGAAAAGCGCGAAGACCGGGAGCACCGCGAGGTCGACCTCACCGGGCGCGATGTCGTACGTGGCGCGCACGAGCCGCACCTGCGCCTCGAACATCCCGTGCTCGTAGCACACGCCCTTCGGCGCGCCCGTGGAGCCGGAGGTGAATAGGATCGCCGCGAGGTCGTCGGCCGCCGTGGCCGCGGCGGGAAACACCGGCACCGGACCGCGCGCGAGCCGTTGCGCCGGGTTGCCGCTCACCCACAACCGCCGCGTCACCGAGCGGAACGCATCGCGAAAAATCCACGACGCCACCTGCGCGCGCGCGATGCCGAGCAGCACGCGCGGCTGCGTGCGCAGCACGCACGCGAGGAAGTTCTTCCGGCCCATGCCGGGATCGATCACGATCGGCGGCGCGCCGAGCTTGAAGAGCGCGAACACCGCCGCGATCAACGGCAATCCCGGCCGCACGAGCACGAGCACCCGATCGCCGCGCCGCACGCCGGCCCGCGTCAACCGCCACGCCCACGCATCCGCCTCGGCAGCGAGTTCGGCGAAGTTCAGCTCCGCGTAGCGGATCACCCCGCCCGCCGCGCGCCCGAGCGGAATGCGCAACGCCGGCACAGCGGGTTGCTGCGCCGCCTGCGTCCAGAGGTGGCGGGAAACGTTGACGACATCGGCCTCGGCCATTCCCCGCATGAAACCTCCGCCTCGCCCGCCGCTTCAACGCTAAAGGCGGGCGAGTTACCTAGCGCCTCGCGGAACGTATCGTGCGGCTTCCATCAGAGCCGGGAAAACGGCGTTGTCTCGTTCGTGCCGCTGGTGTCTTGTCGGGCAAAAACCCGCACGCTGCATGAGATTCCTCTTCATACTCTTCGCGTTTCTGGTCGTGAACTCCGTGAGCGGAGCGTCGGACGATCCCGAAAACATCTGGATGAAGACGTTCTACAAAACGGACGACGTCGCCCCCTTTGCCGCGTTCTGGAATAAGGCCGTCGCTGAGAAACGACTGGAGAAGCCCAACACCGTCGCTCCGATGGTGGCCTTCACAAGCCAAGTGCTCCATCGCCACCCCGAGCTGATCGAAAGGCATTTGAGCGACCTCAAAAAGATCCCAAAGGCGCAACGAAAAGCGGTGCTCCGAATCCTTTGGCTGAGCGATACGCCCAGCGGCCGCGTGCTTCTCGGAAAACACGGAGGGGCCGACTATCTGAAGCGCGATCATTTCGTGATCGGCAAGAAAGCCATCGAGACTGCAGGCGATCTGGATTTCTGCTGGGGCTGGTATTTCGCCACCGGTGATTTGGCAGCGCTGGATCCGATCCTCTCCGCGCTCGAGTTCGGCGAGTACGTCGGAGCGCTCGAGCGCTACCCGACGAGCAAGAAGACCGAGGCCGATCGCGCCGCAGCGATCAAAGAGTCGATATTCAAGGCGGCGATGTGGTCGCTCGAGGCAAACGGCCGCGAGGATGCCAAGATCGTCGCGCACATGGAACAGAAGGTCGCAGGTCCGCCGCTACCGCAGGAGCGCATAATCTGGCTCGCCACTCTTCTGAGCCGGCTTCGGCCCGAAACGTACAAGGTGATGTTCGTGAACGAGCCCGGGCAGAAATCCCCGAAAATGCATTTCGCCATTCGGAATCCGACAGAGGCCGGAGCGCCTCCGCAGAAGGGCCCAGATCTCGCGGCGATCGACGCTTCGCTCGCACACATCGCATCACACGCGCGCAGCTACCCACCAAAGTTCGCCGATGATGGCGAAAGGGCTCAGATCGAAACGGAGTTGCGGACTCTGCTCGGCGAGATCGCAGCAGCCCTTGCGGGGGCCGTCGACAATACCGACCTGCTCTTCCGCGACGCGTACGCCAACGCGATGGGGCACAACCTCGATCTCTCCGGCTGTGGCCAGCGAAGTATGGATTCCTATGAGCATCTCCTGGCTCTTTCTCCGGAGAATGCCGCGGCACATTATTGTTATGGCTTGTTCCTGGTCAGCACCGCTGCGCACCAAAAGGAAAGCATCCCCCACCTCGAGAAAGCAGTGGCGCTGGGCTGCAACGACGCACTCTACACGCTCGCGCTTGCGGAGCTCTCACAAGGAAACAAGGACGCCGCAATCAAGCACCTTCAGGAATACGCGGAGCGCCACCCGAAGGACGTGGATGCGCAACAGATGATCGAGCACATCGAGAAGTCCGAGGTACGCTTCAGCAAGTCCTACAACGAGGCACCCGCCGAGGCAGCGACCAAACATTGAATCACTTCTGAGCATCGGCCCTGGCATTGGCCGCGCGCGTCCTCACTCCGTCAGCGGGTGCACGGCGGCGATCCATTCGGCCACGGGCACGCCGCCTTGCAGGTGTTCGACGACGATGCGTTCGCAGCGCTCGGGCGTGACGCCGCCGTACCACACACCTTCCGGATACACGACCAGCCACGGCCCGCCACGGCAGATGCGCAGGCACGCGGCTTTGGTGCGCAGCACCGGCAGGCCGGTGTCCTTGAGCCGGCGTTTCAGCCAATCCCACGTCGTAAGGCCGGCAGCCGAATCGCAGCAGTCCGGCCCGACGCAGAGGAAGACATGACGACGCGCCGACTCGAGCGACAGCGCCGTGAACGCCGTGCGGGGAAATGTGGACTCGGGGTCAGCCATGGCGGGTGAGTGGGAACGCGTGCGACGGAGTTGCCCAACCCGCCCGCCGCACGCGACCTCACTTCAGATCGTTGGTCAGCACGATCCGGTAGCGGGCTTTGCCGGCGCGGAGATGGTCGAGCGCGGCGTTGATGCGCGAGAGCGGGAAGTCTTCCGTGACCGGCGCGATCTGGTGGCGCGCGCAGAACTCGAGCATCTGCAGGGTCGTCGCAGGGCTACCGAGCGGCGAACCCGCCACGGATTTCTGCCCGCCGATCAACGTGAACGCCGCCACCGGCACCGGCGTGAGCACCGCGCCCACGAAGTGCAGCCGGCCCTTCGGCGCGAGCGCGGCGAAGTACGCGTCCCAGTCGAGCGCCACGTTCGCGGTCACGAGGATGAAGCTGAGTCGTCCGGCGAGTTTCTTCACCGCGGCGCCGTCGCGCGAGTCGACCACCTCGTGCGCGCCAAGCGCCTTCGCCTCGGCGGCCTTCGCAGGATTCGAGGAGAACGCCACGACCTCGCAGCCCCACTTCGCGAGAAACTGGAGCGCGAGGTGCCCGAGCCCGCCGACGCCGACCACGCCCACGCGGTCCGTCGGCCGCACGCCGGCCTGGATGATCGGGTTGAATACGGTGATGCCGCCGCAGAACAGCGGCCCCGCCCGGTGCGCGTCGACGCCTGACGGGATCGGCGTCGCCCACAGCCAGTGCACGCGCACACGTTCCGCGAAACCGCCATGGCGGCCCACGATCGTCTGCTCGGCGTGGCCGCAGAGGTTGTGGTCGCCGGCGAGGCACTGCGGGCAACACAGGCAGCTCCCCGCGTACCAGCCCACGCCCACGAGATCGCCGACCTTCACGCGTTTCACCGCCGGCCCTGCGGCGACGATCCGGCCGACCGCCTCATGCCCGCCGACGAACGGGTAGCTCGTCTGGCCCCACTCGTTGTCGAGCATCGAGAGATCCGAGTGGCAGATGCCGCACGTCTCGACGGCCACCTCGACCTGCTCGTCGCCGAGCGATCCGGGTTCATAGGAGAACGACTCGAGCGGGCGACCCGCGGCATTGGCGGCGAAAGCACGGATGGACATGACCGCGGAAGCTGCGCGAGCGCGCGGCAGCGTCAAACGCCGGCCATCGAAGCAGCCCGCGCGCCCCGCGCGTTCACCGCGTGAAGAAGAACCACTCCGGCCGCGCCTGCACGAACAGCGCAAACAGGTAGAGCAGCCCGCCCGCGCCAAACAGCGACCACGCCCACCCGATGCCGCGCCACGGCAGATCGTAATATTTCTCCAGCAGAAACAGGCAGAAGAACGTCCCGCCGAGCCCGAGCAGATGCGGCACGCCGTGGACACTGCCGAAGTAGATCGTCGCCACTCCCACAGCACAGGTGACCATCTGGATCGCCGCGTACCGCGACCAG
>DATGXA010000066.1:0-14079 GCA_035299125.1 Opitutaceae bacterium | reverse complement strand
CAATCCGCCCGGCGCAACGCCTCAGGCACCGCGCGCGAGATTTCGCGGTTCGTCCTCGCCAGCCGCCGAGCCGGCCGTTAGCTCGACGCCCGCCGTGAATACTCGTTTCCTCGTAACTGACTTTGGCGATGTGAACAACGGTTGGGCCCAGGCGACGGGCACCATCCAGAAAGCGATCAACATGGCCGCCACCGTCGGCGGTGGCACGGTGGTGTTTCCCCGCGGGATCTTCCGCTGCGGCACCCTCGAGCTGCGGTCGAACGTCACCCTCGAGCTGACCAACGGCGCCGTGCTGCTCGCTTCCGGCGACCTCGAGGAATACCGCCCGATCGCCGAGTCCCACGGCGACCGCCACCCGTACCACCTGATCGTCGCCCGTGGTTGCGAGAACATCGGCATCCGCGGCCCCGGCGTGATCGACGGCAACGCGCCGGAATTTTGGGAAGACGCCTCGAACCCGCGCACGCCGATCAAGGTCAAGCGCCGCCTCGTCACGCCGCTCATCGAGTTCGTCGACTGCAAGGACGTGCGCGTTTCCGACGTGTTCATGCGCAACTCGCCCGGCTGGACGCTCCACCTCCAGCGTTGCGAGCGCGCCTGGGTGCATTGCGTGCGCATCGAGAACGACCTGCGTGCCCCCGACTGCGACGGCATCGTCGTCAACGGCTCCCGCGAGGTCTGGATCCGCGACAGCTCCATCGTGACCGGCACCGATGCCGTCGCGCTGAAGGCCTGGCGCGACGCCGCCCCCTGCGAACGCGTGACCGTGAGCCGCTGCTACATCCGCGCGCATGGTGCCGCGCTCGCCTGCGGTCCCGAGAGCGCGCACCCGATCCGCGACATCGTTTTCAGCGACTGCGTGGTCTACAACAGCCACACCGGCGTGGCGTTGCACGCGGTCGAAGGCGCACCGATCGAGGAGGTGCTCGTGCACGACATCGTCGTCGACACGCGCTGCAACCTGCTCGACTCGCGCCCGCTCGTGCTCAACGCCCGCCCGCTCGACACCGCGGTCGGCGTCGCCCCGGTGATCCGCGGCGTGACGGTGCGCAACCTCCGAGCGCTCACCGATGGCCGCATGATCATGGCGGCCGCGAACGGCGGCGTGATCGAGGATGTGCGTCTCGACGACGTGACCTTGCGCTACCCTGTCGTGGAGAAGACGGCGCGCTACCTCGAGCCCGCGATGATCGAGGAACGCATTGGCAGTCCCGAGGCCCGCAACGTGACCGCCGCGCTCGTGGCGGAGAACGTCCAGCAGCTCCGCGTGACGAATTTCGACGTGCGCTGGCCGAGCGGCACGCCCGCCGCCGAGTGGCTGCCGGAATGGAAACGCCTCCGCAACACCGCCGAGATCCTGCAGCGCGACACCTGGCTCGCGGACGCGAAGCCAGTCGTGCCGGCGTTGTGGATGCGCGGCGTGACCGCCGAGATCACAACGAAGGCCCAAGGCCTCAATGGCGCGCCGACGATCGACGCCCGCGATTGCCAACTGGCGTGAAGGAGTCTGGCCAGCGGCTGTTCTGACTGCAGGCCAGGTCGCCGATCTGGCCCGTCCGGCATCCGATGAAGGCGGGCGTGGGGCGCTGTAGCGAGATCCGCCAGAGTTTTGATCTGCCCCGCCGGGTCGAAAGCCTTGGCACCTTTCGCTGCGCGTGAGACATCCGGCCTACTGCCTACCGCGACAGGTCGCGTTGGTTGAGCACACGGTGGCCGCGGATTGAGAGCGCCTGTGCGGCGAGGTCGCGGTCCTCGACGTGGGCCACGATGCCGTACTTGCCGTGCGGCCGCACGAGGAACGGGAACAGGTAATGGATGTTCACCTCGGCCTCGAGGATCGCCGCGAGCAACGCGCCGAGCCCGGCTTCGCTGTCGAGTTCCACGCCGAGCACTTCGCTCTCGTTCACATAGTAGCCGTGCTGGCGGAGCGTGTCGTAGGCCTTGTCGGGATCGTCGACGACGAAGCGCACGATCGAGGATTCGGTGATGTCGATCACGCTGAGCGCGAGCACATGGATGTCCTGACCGGCGAGCAGAGCGACGAGGTCGTGCAGCGCGCCGCATTTGTTTTCGACGTAGAGCGAGAACTGGCGGATCGGATCGCTGGAACTCGGCGTGCTGGTTTTCGCGGACGACGGCATGGCGCGATGGCGTTGGCCCGTAGGCATGTCGAAGTTCGGGGAAGGGTCAAAAGGTTATCCGGGCGGACGGCGGACGCTGCGGCGGCACAACGAGCGCGAGCGATGTGGGTTTGTCGTAGCGAAACTCGCCAAAATTCCGATCCGGCCACGCCGGTCCGAAAGCCTCGGCGGCTTTCGCCACGCGGGACTCGCCCGGTCGCGAATTGGCTGGCGTCCGTTTCCGTGGGCGGCTTGCTCGCGGGCGTTCTGCCATGTCGAGTCTTTGCCACATCCCGCTGGGCCGGCCGATTCCGGACCGGCCGCACGCGATCTCGGTGAGCCTGCCCACGATGGCCGACCTGATCGGCTACGAGGAGAAGGACCCCGCCGTGCTCCGGCAGGTGCCCACGGGCTACCCGCGGTTCGTGCTGCACCCGTTCGTGCGCACGCTCACGCAGGAGTTCGCCCGCCGCAACGGCCTCCACGGGTGCGCCGTGTGGCTCACGACGACGCCTGCGCTCGCGGAGCGGCTGTGCGCCTGGCTGGGCGGCGACGCGCGCGTGGTCGCCGAGGGCGAACTCACCGGCGTGGTGTTTGCCGCGGACCCGGAGCGCAACGCGCAGGCGAAGGCGTTTCTGCAACATTGCGGCGGTTTCCTCTCCTCGCGGCAGGCGGAGGATCTGCTCGCGGCCGCGGGACTCGTGCCCACGCCCGCGCCCGAGGAGCGCGTTGAGCGCAACCCGCTCGGCGCGGTGAAACGCGAGCTGCGGCGGGCGTTCACCGGCGCGGGCGACGACGATCTCTTCCTCGCCCCCAACGGCATGAACGCCGTGCATTCCGCCTTCGCCGCCGTGAATGCCGTGCAGGCGCCGCTCGGGCGCACCGTGTGGATCCAACTCGGCTGGCTCTATCTCGACACGATCGCGATCCTCGGGAAGTTCACCGCCACGCCCGCCTCCGACCACGTGGTTCTGCCGGCCGTGCACGACCTCGCCGCCGTGCGGCGCGTGCTCGAGGAGAACCGCGGCCGCGTGGCGGCGATCGTCACCGAGGCGCCCACGAATCCCCTGATCCAGTGCGCCGACATCCCCGGGCTCGCCGCGCTCGCGCGCGAACACGGCGCCCACCTCGTGCTCGACGCCAGCATCGCCTCGCCGTGGAACGTCGACGTGCTGCCGCACGCCGATCTCGCGCTCGCTAGCCTCACGAAATACGCCGCGGGCGACGGCGACCTGCTCGTCGGCGCGGTGGCGGTAAATCCGCAGCGCGGCGACGCCGCGGCGCTGCGCACCGAGCTCGAGGCCCGCGTGGCCAAACCCTACCGGCGCGACCTCGCGCGGCTCGCGCGCGAGATTCGCGATGTCGACGCGTTGCTCGCGGGGATCAACGCCGCCACGCCGCGCGTCGCCGAGTTTCTCGCCAGCCGGCCCGAGGTGAAACGCGTGCACTGGGCGCTCGCGCCCGAGTCGCGGGAGAACTTCCTGCGCATCGCGCGCACGCCCGGCGCGGTGGGCAGCATGATCACCTTCGAGGTGGCCGACGGATTGTTCGGCCGCGTGTACGACCGCGCGCGACTGCCGAAGGGCCCGAGCTTTGGCCTGCGCACGACGTTGTTCTGCCCGTTCATGGTCCTCGCGCACTATGATCTCGTGTCGAAGCCCGAGGGCCGCGCGAAACTCGCGAGCCACGGGCTGAATCCCGAGCTGCTGCGGCTCTCGGTCGGGCTCGAGCCGGTCGACGAGATCATCGGCGCGCTCGCGGAGGCGCTCGACGCCATCAAAACAAGTTGAGCCGCGAGAGAAGCGGCGGAGGATTCCGACACCATGATGAAAGGCCAGAAGGTCGTCTGCATCAACGACAGCTTCCCCGCGGTCGTGCGCGCGATCTACAAACAGCTCCCGGTGAAGGGCGTCACGTACACGATTCGCGACGTCTTCCTCGGTCGCGAGAAGGTGGTGAAGGCCGGCGACTCGGCCACGGTCGGCCTGCTGCTCGAGGAGCTGGTGAACCCGCCGGACCCGTTGCACAAGGGGCAACAGGAACTCGGCTTCAACTCCGAGCGTTTCGCCCCGCTCGAGGAAGTGCCGGATGAAGTCGCCGAGGAGGCGATGGCTGGCGTGGCCGAGAGCGGCGCGAAGGGTGGTTTCTTCATGCCGGACAAGCCGATCGGGCCCTTCGGCACGAACTGAGCCGCGAGCCGGTCCGGTCGCGAATCGAGCGTCGAGGGGTCGAGCGCCGGAGCGGTCGCAGTCGAGCTGCGACCCTGCCGCAGGCGCGACGGCGAACGCTGGCGGTAGGGCCGGGTCTCGCGCCAGTTCGCGCCCGAGGGCCGCGAACTGCCGCGGTTCACTCCTTTGCGCGCAGCACGGACTCGAGGCTGGCTTGCAGCGCGGCGCGGGTGAACGGCTTCGCGAGCAATGCGGCGGGTTTCGCCGCAGTGAAACGCTCGAGGTTCAGGTTGCCGGTGAAGCCGCTCATCAGGATCACCGGCACGGCGGGATCGATCCGCTGCAGCGCCGCGAACGTTTCCACGCCGTCCATCTGCGGCATGAGCAGATCGAGCAGCACGAGGCGGAGCGTGCGCGAGTGGGCGCGGAAGAGCGCCACCGCTTCCGCACCATCGGCGGCGCCGAGCGTGGTGAAGCCGAGGTGGCGCAACATCTTTTCGGTGACGCGCTGCACGCCCGGTTCGTCGTCGACCACGAGCACGAGGCCGGAGCCGGTCCACGCGGCGGCGGCGGGCTCGGCGACCGCGGTCGGCACGGTGGCGGTGGCGAGCGGCAGGATGAAACGGAAGGTGCTGCCCTCGCCCGGAGTGCTGTCGACGGTGATCGCGCCGCGGTGCGACGTGACCACGCCGTGCACGGCCGCGAGCCCGAGGCCATGGCCGGTCGTCTTGGTGGTGAAGAACGGTTCGAATATCCGCCGGCGCAGCTCCGGTGGGATGCCCGCGCCGGAATCCTGTACTTCGCAAAGCGCGTAGCGGCCGGCGGGCAGCGCCTCGGCACCGAACGCGTGGCGCAGCTCGTCCTCGCCGAAGTTGCGGCCGGTGGTGCGCACGGCGATCACGCCCTCGCGGTCGCCGATCGATTCGGCGGCGTTGAGCACGAGGTTGAGGATGACCTGCTGGAGCTGCGGACCGGCCGCGTGCACGACCACCGGCTCCGGGGCGAGCGCGAGCTGCACGGCGATTTTCTTGCTGATCGAGACTTGGAACAACCGCTGCGTCTGCGCGATCAGGCTGTTGAGATCGACATCGCTCGCCGAGAGCGGCCGGCGGCCGGCGTAGGCGAGCATCTGCTGGCAGAGGTCGGCCGCGCGCTGGGCGGCGGTCTCGATCTGCGTGAGCGACTCGTGCACCGGCGAGTCGACCGGGAGATCGCAACGGGCGAGGCCGGCGTTGCCGAGCATCGCGGTGAGCAGGTTGTTGAAGTCGTGCGCGATCCCGCCGGCGAGCACGCCGAGGCTTTCGGTCTTCTGCAATTGCTGCAGCCGGCGCTCCTGTTCCAGCCGCGCGGCCTCGGCCTGTTTGCGCCGCGAGATGTCGCGCAGGACGAACGAGAGCGAATCGGGCGCGCCGTCTTCGGCGCTACGGTGGAGCAGCGCCACCACGGAAACCGGTGTCTCGGCGCCGGCGGCGTTGGCGAGCTGGAGTTCGCCGTTCCAGACGCCGCAGGACGGGAGGGCCGCGATCACGTGGGCAAGCGCGGCGCGACCGGATTCGGGCTGGAGCTCCGGCAGGCGCCGGCCGCGGACGTCGTCGGTCGCGCTGGCGCTCCAGAAGCGCTGGAAAGCGGCATTGGCGTATAGAATACGGCCGTCGGGCTCGGTGGTGAGGACGAAGTCCGTGGTCGCCTCGGTGACTTGCAGGAGCCGCTCCGCCTCGGCCTGCGCCTGCCGACGGTCGGTGACATCGACATGCGTGCCGGAGACGACGAGCGGCACGCCGTGCTCGTCGCGCGCGACGACGGAGCCGCGGGTGTGGATCCAGCGTTCGCCGCCGGTGGCGGGCTGCAGGCGGTACTCGATCTCGAAGAGCGGCGCGCGGCGCTGGAAGTGTTGTTGGAGTGCGGCGTGGATCCGTGGGCGGTCGGCGGGATGTACGTGGGCCTCCCAGGCGGCGACGCTCGGCGGAAGTGAGCCTGGGGCGCGGCCGAGCATCTCGGCGCAGCGGTCGTTGAAGGTGACATGGCCGGAGCGGTGGTCCCAGTCCCACACGCCCACGTGGGCGCCGGCGATGACCCGGTCGAAACGCTCCTTGCTCGCGGCGAGGTGCCGCTCGGCGGCGCTGCGGCGCGTGACGGTGGAGCCCAGCCCGAGGCCCACCACCGCCGCGGTGAGTTCAAGGAACAGAAACCCCGTGGCTGATTCCATCGAGCCGTCGGTGAGCCGCAGCCCGAGCAGTCCGCCCATCGTGAGCGCGAGGGTCGCGAGCGTGGCGCCGGGCAGCCCGTGTTGCAGGCAGATCCAGACGAGCGGTAGCAGGCAGAGGTAGAACGTGAGCGTGCGCGGCAGCGCCTCGGTGCCGAAGACCATCCAGAGGCTCGCGGCGAGGGCGAGCGCTTGCGCCAGGACGAGAAGCGGCCGGCGCGAGGCGAAAGCGCCGGGGGCAAGTGAGGGTCGTTCGCCGCGCATCCACGGGCCGACGAAGACCAGCACGGGCGGCACGACGGTGAGCAGGCCGCTCGCGTCGCCCAGCCACCACTGGGCGGCGATCTGGAGGAAACGTTCCGCGGAAAGCGGCACGAGCCAGCCGGCCGCGGCCGTGCCGGCGAGCGCGATACCGGCCGGCGCGAGCACGACGCCGGCGATGAGAAGCGCGTGGTCGCGCGTGGAGCGCGGCAGCCGGCGTGGGTCGCACCAGCGGCGGGCGAGCGCGGCGGCCGAGGCGTAGTTGGCGGTGATCAGCGCGGGAAACAGGAAGATCGGCCAACTCACGCCGAAATCCTTGGAGATCCAGGCGCCGACGATGTTGGCGGACAGCACGACGGGCGCGAAACGCGGACCGAGCAGGATGAGCGCGGCCAGCGCCAAGCCGGCGGGCGGGTACCACAGCGAGACGCCCGGACTGATCTCGAAGAACCGGGCGGAGAGATGCGCCGCGAGATGGAGGACAAAATACGCGACGCCGACGAGCGCCGGCCGGGGGACGCCTTCGCCCCGCGCCGAGACATCGGCCGCGGTGGGCGCGGAGCTGCTGGAGGCGGAGGACCGCATCGCGAGGTGGAGGAGGGGATGGAGCGTGCGATCCGGTGCGTCGGAAACGACGAGACACCGGCCCGAGCGCACCCGGCATCCACGATGCGCGAAACCGGGCGGTTTCCTCCAGCAGTTTCTGAACAACGCTTCCGAAAACAAAAAAAACGCCGGCCCGCGTTTTTGAGGCGCGGACCGGCGTTTGCGAATGGTGGAGCTAGTCGGGTTCGAACCGGCGACCCCCTGCTTGCAAAGCAGGTGCTCTTCCAACTGAGCTATAGCCCCGAAACTGGTGGAGGTGGCGGGATTTGAACCCGCGTGCCCCTGACCTTCGCACAACACATCTACACGTTTAGCCCGAGTTTAATCTCGCCGTCGTTGCGCTCCCGGACGGGCAAAACGACGGCCAGCCGCTGGATGAAGATACGACGCGAGGGCCATTGACGCCCCCTCGCGCTATGCCTGCTGTCGTCGCATCATCCGGCTAGCAGGTGTCGCCGGTGACGCGTGGTTGCTTTAATTAAGCAGCCAGGGGCATTTCTTCGTAGGTGCCACTTAGTTTTTTGGCCGCGGATTAACGAGGAAACGGCCGACCTCGACGTGCAGCGCTGCACTCCGACCAAGGGTCGAATCCAGAACACCCCCGTGCGAAAAGTGACAAATGCCAAGCGCCCAAGCGACAAGCACTCGGACCATGGCCGGGGGACTGGCTAGTGCGCCAATCAAAGAACAAGGGCCGCGGAACGTGGCAGGTGCCCGGTCGCTTGGCAAGTAGCGGGATGGGGAAACGCGTGGGTGGCGCGTTCAGATCCAGCACTTCGGCGGGCGTAAAGCCCGCCCCGCCATCGGAACACGACGAAGGGCCAGGTCGGCGACCTGGCCTACAGTCACGGAGCGGGTGCGGTGGCCGGAGCGGCGGGCGTGGGCGGCGGGGCGGGCTGGTCCTGCAACAACGCCGCGCGATCGGCGGGAAGGCTGTTGAGGATCCACTCGCCGATCTGGAACGCGCGCTTCTGCATGAGCGCGTTGAGCGGGTCGCTGTCGCGGTTCGAGGTGATGAAGGCGAACGCCGGGCCGGGTGCCGGCGGGGGCTCCGCCGGCGCGGCGTTTGGTTTCGGGTTTTGAGTTCCGGGTTGGTTGGCGGTGTCGGACTCCGAGTCTGCGGCCTCTGCGACTTGCGGTTTGCCGTCGGGTCCGATGGTGATCGGGGCCGTGGTGGCGGAGACGGTGCTGGAAGCCGGCGTGGCAGGCTTTGCGGTGACGACCGGGGCCGGCGGCGCCGGTCGGCGACCGAGGGCGACGGTGTAGCTCGTGCCGTCCTTGAGCGTGACGACGATGGACTTGGCGTGCTCGCGCGCGGCGACTGCGTCGGCCGCCGTGGGCTCGGTCGTATCCGTGAAACGCAGCGCGGTGAGCTGCGCGAGGGAGGTGTCGATCGTGGAAGCGTTCAGGGTTTTGCCGGCGGGGAGATCGTCGGCGGTCCAGCCGGTGGAGTCGGCGTTGCGCTTGGCGACGAGCGGCGCGGCGTCGGCGAAACGGAACTCGAGGCTGGCGACGTTTTCCGGGTTTATGTCGAGGAGCTGGCTGCGCGCCCAGTTCTTGGGGACGGCGTCGAGCCAGGCCTCGAGGTCGACGAGGTAGGCCTTCTTCTCGTCGTCGAAGCGCACGAAGCGACCGCCGCTCTCGTTGTTCTTGCCCAGGTGGATGGTGAGGAGCGGCTTGGCGTCGGCGCCGCGCAGCTCGATCAGATCGCCGGCGAAGCCGAGGCGCTCGATCCGCTCGGGTTGGGCGGTGACGAAACGTGAGATCTTCGCGGAGCGGAGCGACTCGATCAGGGTAACGAGTTTGCCGAAATCCGCCGGCAGAGAGAAGTAGTCGGGTACGCTCCACTGGCCGCCGGCGGCATCGGCGGTGACGCGCGCGGATTGGCCGCCGGCGACCACGCGCACGCCACGGAGCGCGGCGAGGTTTTCGGCGGCGACGAGCGGTTGGCCGACGCGCGGATCGGCCGAGGGATCGGCGACGGTGCGGTGATTCCGCCAGAAGACGATGCCGGCGGCGATCGCGAGGAGCGCGACGACGAGGGCGAGGGGCTTGAGCTTCATGGGAGACGAGAGGCTGGAGGCGAAAGGGAGAGGCGAGAGGTGAGAGGTCGAAACGCTTGGCGCGTTTCAGTACGTTCAGCGTGAGCGCTCAGGCGCGTTGGCGTTTGGTGCGGCGCTGGAAGAACCAGATGCCGCCGATCGCGACGAACGCGGGCACGGCGAGGAGGTTGAGGGCGATGAGCGTGTTTTGGAGGCGCTCGATGCCTTCGCGCAGCGAGAGGCGGATCGCGCGGCGTTCGGACTTCATCGAGGCTTCCTCGATGCGGAACTTCTCGATCTCGGTCTGCATCTCGGGAGTGGCGACGAGGCGCGTCTGGTCCTTCTGGTTCTGGAGCAGTTCGGAGAGGCGCTGCTGCACGGAGCGCAGTCGGCCGTCGAGTTCGTCGAGGCGGTCCTGGTACTCGGCTTGCGCGACAAGCTCCATCTGGCGGATCACCTCGAAGGGGCGCTGCGAAGTACCCTTGCCGCGGAGGCCGATGAGATCGCGGCTGCCGCCGAGGAAATCCATGACGTTGGTGGCGAAGGCGAGATTGTCGTTGAACGGCATCACGATTCCGGCGCTGCGGTAACGGGTATCCAGCGACGACTCGTCGAGCAGCCAGTCGGTGTCGCCGATGAGGAAGACGAGGCCGGGCTGCGCGGAGGTCGCGAGCGCGTGCGCGCTTGTGGCGGCCGGTGGCGGGTTTTGCGTCTCGGGTTTCGCGGCGGAAGCGGCGGTGGTGTCGTCGGGCTTCGCCGGCTCGGCGGGTTTCGGCGCGCCGCCGGGGAAGGCGGTCTTGAACGTGCCGCGGAGCACGGCGGCGAGCACGCGCGATTTGCCGTCGGGCTTGAGCTGGCGCGAGAGGTCGGCGCCTTGGCCGAACTGGAGCAGGAAGGCTTCGAGTTCGCCGCTGCGCGTGCTGGTCTGGAGGACGGGTGTGGCCTCGAGGCCCGCGGGCGGGTTGAGCGTGAACGAGCCGGCTTCGAGTAGCAGGAGGTCTTTGATGGAGTTCCCGGGGACGAAGTCCTTGGCGAGGTTTTCGCCATGCAGGCCGATCCACACCGGCATGCTGGCGGTGCCGTCCTGCGTGCGCGCGAGGTAGGCGAGGTCGAGGTCGCCGACGATGCGTTTCGCGTCGAAGGTCACGCCCCAGGCGTCGAGCAGGCGCGGGAGGGCGGAGGAGACGTTCTGCGCCTGGCCGCCGTACATCTGCATCTGGCGGCCCTGCGCGGCGAACCGGCGCGAGTTCGGATCGAGTGCGAGGAAGAGCGGTTTGCCGGCGAGAACGAACTGGTCGATCGCGAAGAGGAGGGGCTCGGCGACGTTCTGCGGGTGGATCACGGCGAGGGCGTCGAGGCCGGCGGGCAGCTCGGTGGCGGTGAGCTGGATCTCGACGATCTCGAAGTTGAGTGCCCATTCTTCGGCGACGACCTGGCCCTGTTCGCGCGGCATGCCGGGCATGCTGAAACCGGCGGCGCGCAGCGGCAGGCTGGTGAGCAGGCCGAGCTTGGGTTTGGTGGCGAGCTGGACGGAGTGGATGAGCTTCGAGAGATCGTACTCGAGGAACGACTCGCGGTCGGGCGCGAAGAACTCGATCGCCTTCTCCTGGTCGGCCTGGGTGGCGACGAGGCCGAAGAAGAGTTTCGTGCCGTCGCCGAGCGCCTGGCCGGTGATGCGCGAGCGCGTGGCGGCCTCCTCCTCCGGCGTGTCGGGTTTCGGGTCGGTGACGACGAGCTTCAGTTTCCCGCCGGAGGCGGCGACGTACTGGCGGAGCAGCTCCTCGACGCGGTTCGCGTAGTTCTTGATGTAGGCGAGCCGCGGATTCTCGCGGAGCGAGCGGCTGAAATAGAAGTGCAACGCGACCGGCTCCTCGATCTTCGCGAGCAGGCTCCGCGTGCCGGCGGAGAGCGTGAAGGTGCGGTCGGCGGTGAGATCGGCGCGCAGGTGGGCGGCGCCGGCGAGGTAGTTGACCAGCACGAGCGCGGCGACGAGCAGGGCCACGACGACGCTCCGGCGGCCGGTGCCCCGCTCGATCGCGACGACGTTGAGGAACAGCGCGAAGCCGGTGAGCGAGAGGAAGTACACCACGCTGCGCAGGTCGACGAGGCCGCGCGTGATCGACTCGTAGTGCGGCATGAAGCCGAAGTTGGTGAGCCACTCGATGAACGCGGCGGGCAGACCCCAGCCGGCGAGCAGTTCCGAGAACAGGCTGAAGCCCACGAGCACGAAGCCCAGCGAGACGGCGAACCCGAGCACGAACGCGACGACCTGATTCTTCGTGAGCGCCGACATGAGTGAGGCGATCGCGAGGTACGCACCGGCGAGCAGGACGCCGCCGAGATAGCTGCCGACGATCACGCCCCAGTCGGGCGAGCCGAGGTACGCGACGGTCAGCACCAGCGGGAACGTGAGCAGCACGGCGATGGCGAGGAAGAGCCAGCCGGCCAGAAACTTCCCGAGCACCGCCTGCACGGGCGTGATCGGCAACGTGAAGAGCAGCTCGATCGTGCCCCCGCGGCGCTCCTCGGCCCAGAGGCGCATGCCGACGGCCGGCACGAGGAACAGGAAGAGGATCGGCAGGTAACGGAAGAACGGTTGCAGCGAGGCCGTGTTCGAATCGAAGAACCCGCCGAGGAAGAAACAGCAGGCGCTCGCGAGCACGAGGAAGACGGCGAGGATGACGTACGCGAGCGGCGTGCGGAAATAGCCGGCGAGCTCGCGTTTGAAGATCGCGGTGATCATGGGGCGAGAGATGTTGTCGGTGGGAGTTTGTTACGCGGCGCGCGCGGCGGCCGGGCCGAGGGTGAGTTCGCGGAAGACCTCGTCGAGGCGGCCTTCGGGATGACGGGCGCGCAGCGCCGCGGGCGACTCGTCGCAGACGACGCGGCCGCGCGCGATGATGATCACGCGGGTGCAGAGCGCCTCGACTTCCTCGAGGATGTGCGTGGAGAGGATGATCGCCTTCTCCTTGGCCATGCCGGCGATGATGCGGCGCACCTCGCGCTTCTGGTTGGGGTCGAGACCGTCGGTTGGCTCGTCGAGCACGAGCACCGGCGGATCGTGGAGCACGGCCTGCGCGAAGCCCACGCGCTGCTTGTAGCCCTTCGAGAGCGTTTCGATCGGTTGGCGGCGGACCTCCGTGAGGAAACACAACGAGAGCGCGCGCTCGATCGCGGCGGTCTGCGCGGCGGTGCTTCCCGGGAAACGCGTGGCGGCGATGAACGCGAGGAACTCCTCGACCGTCATCTCCGGGTAGCTCGGCGCGCTCTCGGGGAGGTAGCCGATGCGGCGTTTCACGGCGACGGGGTCTTCGCGCACATCGCAACCGTCGACCCGCGCGGTGCCGGCAGTGGGCGCGAGGAAGCCGGTGAGCATCTTCATGGTGGTCGACTTGCCGGCGCCGTTGGGCCCGAGGAAGCCGAGGATTTCGCCGCGTTTGACGCGGAACGAAACGCCGTCGACCGCACGGATCGGCCCGAAGTCTTTCACGAGGTTCTGGACTTCAATCATGGCGGAAACTGGGGGAGGTTTTGCTCAGCTAAACACGCGCGGCGCCCGGAAGTTCCCGGAGGCGTCGCGCAGGGGATTTTTTCGGATATGGAACCCGCGCGGCGTGTCCAGTTTTTCTGCTGCGCGACGAGCGGGAAACGCGATGTGGCGCCGTGCGCAAGAATGGCGATGACAGGGGCCGCGTCGTGCGGCGGAACGTTGCCGAAGCTGCTCTCGCGAGCCGCTCCACACTCGAGCCGGTCGCGCGTGCGGCGCTCTCGCTTACCGCTACAGCAGGTCGCGGTCGACCTTGCGGGAGAGGGCCTTCTCGAGTTCGCGGCGAAGAGCCTTGGGACGGCCGTGCATCGCGGGCATCAGCGCGAGCCAGTGGTAGACCTCTTCGCGGAGGTGCTTGGGCATAAGCGGCTCGGTCTTTAGCACGCGGTCGAGCGCGCGCACGACCTGCATGGCGATGCGGTCGCACACGATCTGCGCGGCGGCGGTGGCGTGCTGGCCGGCGAGGCGCGTGGCGGGATCGAGGTGCCGGTGGCGCAGCGCGGCGGCGCGGTAGGGTGAGAGGCTGTCTGCGAGCACGGTCACGGTGCGCGGGAAGTAGCTCGTCATCAGGTTCCACGGCTCGTGGAGCTGGTCGCCGCCGCGGCGGATGTCGGTGCGCAGGAGCACGGCGGGGATATCGGCGAACTTGGCGAACATGAACTCGACGACGGTGCCGGAATCGAGCTCGGTGCCATCGTAGTTGAAGATCGCGGCATCGGCGGCGAGCAGCGCCTGGATATCTTGATCGCGGATGCCGCGGAGGCTGCGGCGACGGGTGTCGAACTCCTGCGGCAGCTCGCATTGGTAGCGGCCGTGGGAACGCTCATAGATCGCCTCCGCGAGGTAGGCGTTGCCGATGAGGTGCTTGGCGCTGAACAGTTCGCCGCCGAAGTAGACGGAGTAGGGCTTGGATTTCTTCACTGCGGTTGCAGGAGCCGGTCGATGACCGCCTGATCGTTGGCGGAGTTGTGGGCTTCCTGCGGGGTGATCTCGCCCGAAACGACCAGACTGTGCAAGTGGCGTTCGAGGGTGATCATGCCGTCCTTCTGGCCGGTCTCCAGTTGGGTGTAGAGCTGGTGCCAGGCGCCGGTGCGGATGAGGTTGGCGACGCCGGTGGTGTTCTTGAGGATCT
>DATGXA010000065.1:0-4913 GCA_035299125.1 Opitutaceae bacterium | reverse complement strand
GAGCGCCCTCGGCTCGCGCGCGGAGACGATCCGCCGCGCTCTGCGGCAACTCCAACGCGGTCGGGCGTCGCTTGAGAATGGCGACACCACCGGCGGCGTGGCGGAGGCGGAGCTCGGGGCGCAGCTGGCGGGTGCGCTGGTGCCCGATCCGGCGGGCCGCGAGCCGATGCGGGCGTTGTTGTCCGAGCTGCGCGGCGGCAAGGAGGTCGTGGCGTTGCGGCAGGCGGCGCCGCGGCTTATCGCGGAGGTCGAGGCGCTGCTCGGCAAACTGCAGGCGCAGGGCGATCGCGACGAACGCGTGCGGCGCTACGATCCCGATGCGATCGATCCGGCGTACCGGCCGGCGGTGGAACGGTATTTCGAGCGGCTCTCGCGCGAGGAGGGAAAACGATGATCGCCGACTGGCTCGCGCAGCAACTGGCGCCGGGGAGGGACGTCGTGTGGACCTTTGGCGGTCCGCTGGCGAAACTCGCGCCGGACACCGCTTGGGCGCTCCTGCTTGGCATGGCGGCGGCGGGCGTGTTGGCGATCACGCTGAGCTACGCGCGGGCGCTCGTGCGACCGGCGCGGCTCGCGCGCGGCGTGCTGGCTGCGCTGCGCTGCGTGTTGTGGCTGGCGTTGCTGGTGGCGCTCGCGGGACCCACGCTCGTGGAGCGGAAGCTGGCGGAGCCGCCGGCGCCGCGGCCGTTGGCGGTGCTGGTCGACCGGAGCGGCAGCATGGTCGCGCGCGACTACCGCGGGCAGACTCGCCTCGACGAGGCGCTGCGACGCTGGCGGAAACTCGCGCCGGCGACGGCCGCATTGGGCGAGCCGAAGTGCTTCGCGTTTTCCGAGCAGCTCGTCGAAACGGGCGGCGCGGAGCAGACACCGCCGGAACTCGCGGCGGGAAACACGCGACTGTTCGGCGCGCTGCAAGAGGTGATCACGCGCGCGCCGGCCGGAGGCTGGGGCGGAATCGTGACGCTCACCGACGGTCTCGAGACAGTGGAGTCGGAAACGGCCGAGCCGTTGCGCGCCGCCGCGCGGGCTGCGGTGGCCGCGGGCACGCCGTTGCATTTCGTGGTCGGCCGCAACGCGGAGCAGAAGGCCCGCGCGTTTTTCGTGTGGCGCGAGGCGAACGCACCGGAGCAGGTGCCGCCGAAATCGACGTTCACCCTCACACTCACCGCGGAGAGTTTCCAGTTCGCGCCGCGCGAATGGCCGGTGCGGCTGACGGTCGCCGGACGGACCGTCGAGGCGCCCGCGTTGTTCGTGAACGCCGGCCACCGCACGGCGCTCTGGCAGACGGAGATCCGCGCGGAGACGCCGGGACCGTTGCCAATTCTCGTCGAGGCTGGCGAAGGGGAAAACCGGAGTCGCGTGCGCTTGGAGGTGGAGGTCGGCCAGCCGGCGCACCCGACGCGCGTGCTGTACTACGAGGGCGCGCCAGATTGGAGCCGGCGTTTTCTTGCCGACATCCTGCGGCGCGATCCAGCCTTCGAGTTCTCGTCGATGTCGCGCATCCTCGCGAACGGCCGCGCGATGATCGGCTCGCAGGGCGCGCCGCGGGTGTTGCCCGCGAACGCGGCCGGCTTCGCGAACGTCGACCTGCTCATCCTCGCCAACCTCTCCGCAGCCGAGACGACCGAGGCGCAACAGCGCGCGGTGGCGGAATGGGTCGGGAAGGGCGGAGCGTTGTTGTTTCTCGCGCCCGACGAGCGCGGGGCGACGGATTTCGCAGGGAGCGAACTCGAGCGGTTGTTCCCGGTGCGGTTCGCGCCCCCGCCGGCACCGATGGTCGAGGACGCGGCCACGCTCGTGTTCCGGCAGCAGATGTGGCGGCTCGGCTCCTCGAACGCGGCGGCGGAAACGCGTTTCGCCCGCGATGTGCTTCAGGAGCGCGCGCAGCCGGAGTTGCTGCGGTTCGCGTGGGAGCCGCGCGGGCGCGAGCTTTTCGCCGAGGACGGCGAACTGGCGTCGCCGATTTTCCATACGTACGCTCCGGTGGCGGCGGTCAAGCCCGGGGCCGAGGTGCTCGCGCGGCATCCGCGCGAGACGATTCCCGGGTCGAACGAGCGCGCGGTGCTGCTGGCGTTGCAGCGCTACGGCCGAGGCCAGGTGGCGGTGCTGGCGTGCGATGCGCTCTGGCGCTGGAAACTGCAGGAACCGAGTGGCGCGCGCACGGTGGAGCTGTTCTGGCAGCATCTGCTCGCGTGGCTCGGCCGCGACGCGCAACCCGGCTCGGGGCTGAGCTTCCCGCGCGCGCCGTTGTCGGCCGAAGTCGGTGCTGAGGTGCTCATCGAAGTGACGGGGCGCGAAGCGCCGCCGGCGGGGTTGCGGGTGAACTCCGGCGAGGGCCGGGCGGACACGCTCGCTCCGGAGCGCGTGGAGGGAAATTCCGCGTTTTTCCGCTGGAAGCCGTCGCGTGCGAGTCTGTGGGCGCTCGAAGCGTGGACGACCGACGGCGCGCGGGCGCAGCACTGGGTCGATGTGCGCGCGGCCACGACGGGGCCGACCGGCGAGCACTCCGGCCTGCCGCCGGATCTCGGCACACTTGAGCTGCTCGCAGGCCAGACCGGCGGCGCCGTGCTCGGGGAGGTTGCGCCCGCCGCGTGGAGTGAAGGACGCGTCGCACCGCAGATCGTGTCGGAGCGTCACGTGGCGTTGTGGCACCGGCCCGCGTTTTTTGCGCTGCTGCTCGGGCTCTTCGCCGCCGAACTGTTGCTGCGCCGCGTTTTCCGTCTGCTGTGAAATTTCCGATACCGATGAACCGTCGCCGTTTCCTTTCGTTCCTGTTCGCCGTCTGCGCTGCGGCGATTGCCTGGCCCGTCGATGCGCTCGCGGGCGAGACCGAGAAGGTGGCGCCGCAGCAGACCTGGGCGCGGCTGCGTTTCCGGGCGGATCGCAGCGACGACGACGACTGGAACGTGCACCCGAACGCCGACCTCAACCTGATCGAGGTGATCAACCGCAACACGACCCTCAATGTGGAGCCGAAGTGGTACGTGGCGGATGTTGCGAAGCTCGAGGAGATGGTGCAGCACCCGTTTCTCTTCATGCACGCGGAGCTGCCGCCGATGTTCTCCGACGCGGAGCGGGCGAATCTGCGCGAGTACCTGTTGCGCGGCGGATTCCTCTTCGCCGAGGACTGCGTGAATGGCAAAGGCCGCACCTCGGGCTGGCCGAACTACGGCGATGTGTTCTTCCGGCGCATGAGCGCGGAGCTGCCGCGGATCGTGCCCGAGGCGAAGTTCGAGCTACTGTCGAACAGCCATCCGGTCTTCCACAACGTCTTCGGTTTCCGGGACGGCATGCCGCGGATGCAGGGGCGCAGTTCCGGGCTGTGGGCGCTCACGCTCAACGGCCGCGTGCTCGCGTTGCTCAGCCCGTGCGACATCCACTGCGGTTGGGCCAACGGCGACCAGTGGTTCCACCCGGGCGCCGCGGCCATCGCGCTGCGCATGGGCGTGAACATCTACGTGTTCGCGATGACGCAGGGCGAGTGACGCCGCTGGCGTGGCGCGTGCTGGATGGCCGGTGAACGCCGCCGGTGCGGATGCGCCGCGCGGCGGGTCGTCCATTGCTCCACGCCACACTTTTCACCGTCGCCGTCGCGCTGCTCAGCACTGCGCTGATCCTGCCGCCCGGGATTGCGCTCGGGTGGCTGCTTGCGCGTCGCCAATGGCCCGGAAAGGCTTTGGTGGAGACGTTGGTCGCCTTGCCTTTGGTGATCCCGCCGGTGGCGACGGGATTGATCCTGCTGAAACTCTGCGGGCGCCACGGGCCACTCGGTGCGGCATGGCGCGCGGTGTTCGGCGGCGAGATCGTCTTCACTTGGCGGGCGGTCGTGGTGGCCACGGCGGCGATGTCGCTCCCGTTGTTGGTGCGCGCCGTACGCGTGGCGTTCGAGGAGGTGCCGGAGCGGCTGGAGAACGTGGCGCGTACACTCGGCGCGGGACCGTGGCGGGTGTTTTTCGCGGTCACATTGCCGCTCGCGCGACGCGGCCTTGCGGCGGGCACGGTGCTGGCGTTTGCGCGCGCGCTGGGCGAGTTCGGCGCGACGGTGATGCTCGCCGGCATGATCCCGGGCGAGACGATGACGCTCGCTCTCGGGATCTACCATGAGGTGCAGCTCGGGCACGATGACGCGGCCCTGGCGTTGGTCGGCGTGTCGGCGTTGCTTGCGTTCGGCGCGGTGGCGACAAGCGAGTGGATGCTGAAAGGAGGAGAGAGGCGAGGGGCGCGAGGTGAGCGGACGGACCGCGGGGGCGGGTCTCTGGCGGTCGCCGCGGCAGATCGCCCCGTGGAGACGGCGCTTGCGATGCCCGTCGCACCTCTTGCCGGTGTTGCGCCGCGCGAAAAGTGGACGGCCTCGGCGAGCGACGCCCTGGCGGGGGCGTTGGCTGGTCACGAGCTGGTGCTCGAGGGCGTGCGTTGGGCGGCCGGCCCGTTTTCGCTCGAGGTGACGGCGAAACTCGGCGGCGGGGCGACGGGGCTGTTCGGCCCCTCGGGATCGGGGAAATCGACGCTGGTGGAGCTTGTCGCCGGATTGCGGCGACCGGAGGCGGGACGAATCGCGTTGGGCGAAACGGTGTTGGCGGATGTCGCCGCCGGCGTGTTCCTGCCGGCGGAGGAGCGCCGCATCGGCTTCGTGCCGCAGGACGGCGCGCTGTTTCCGCACCTGAGCGTGGAGGGCAATCTGCGTTTCGCCGAGCGACGCGCGCCGGTCGAGGGGAGGGCGGAGCGCCGCGCGCAGGTGTGTGCGTTGCTAGGGATCGGCGGACTGCTGCGGCGGCGGGTGGTGGGGCTTTCGGGCGGGGAGCGGCAACGCGTAGCGCTGGCGCGTGCGCTCATGTCGGCGCCGCGGCTGTTGCTCATGGACGAGCCACTGGCCGCCCTCGACGCCGCGCGCAAGGAAGCCGTGCTGCCGTACC
>DATGXA010000064.1:0-13412 GCA_035299125.1 Opitutaceae bacterium | reverse complement strand
AGCAGCGTGGTCATGAAGGCACGCGAACTCGGCGTGGAGCTGGAGGCGAATTCGCCAGCGTTGAGAGAGCTCATCGAGGAGATCAAGAAGCTCGAGTTCCAAGGCTACGAGTACGAGGCCGCCGACGCGTCGTTCCAGTTGCTCATCTCGAAGGCGCTGGAGAAGCATCGGGAGTTTTTCGTCTTCGAAGGCTATCGCGTGATCGTCGAGCGTCGCGGTCCCGGCGAGCCGGTCATCTCCGAGGCGACGGTTAAGCTGCGGATCAACGGCGAGGTGCGACACACCGTCGCCGAGTCGGATGGCCCGATCGGGGCGATCGACAAGGCGCTCCGCCTCGCGCTCGAGCCGGTCTTCCCGCAGCTCAAGGAGATCCTCCTGCGCGACTACAAGGTGCGCATCCTTGAGAGCCAGCAGGGCGCCGGCGCGCGCGTGCGCGTGCTCGTGGAAACGGCCGACGGCGAGGAACTCTTCGGCACGGTCGGCGCGGGCGAGAACATCATCGAGGCCTCGTGGCAGGCGTTGAAGGACGCGATGGAGTTCAAACTGCTCCGCGACGAACAGCGCCGAGCGACGACCTGAGAGAACGCCTGAAACGAAGCGCCCGGTCGCGAGGACCGGGCGTTTTGGTGCGTGGAGCTTTTTCAGGCCGACGGCAGGGTCGGGGGAGTGGGGATATCCCGCGCCGCGATTTCCGCGGCGATGATCGCGCTGCGCAACGCGAAGGCTCCGCGCACGATGAAGAACAGCGCGAACGCGTGGAACGCCAGCGGCATCATGTCGCGCGCGAGCAGATAGATGCCGGCATCGAGGAGGTACGCTACAGCGCCGACGATGAACGCCCAGAAGTGCCCGCGCAGCGCCAGCCAACCCGTGAGCACGAAGAACCCGATCGCGGCGGCGTCGACGACGAAGGCGACCACCTTGATGGAGGCAAACGCCACGTCTGCCACCAGCGTCACTCCCAACCCGATCATGAAGCTGGTGTTGCTGCCGCCGTGGACAAGCACGGTGTTCACGAGCGAGAGGCCGGCGATCCACCAGAACCAACGTGCCGCGCTGGCGATTCCGGGCGTGCCGGCCGCGATCGCGGCCTTGTTGATCTGGCGGGTTTGGGGATCGACGAAGACGTTGTAGGGCACCGGAGTAACCGGAACTCCAGCACGACTGCGCTCCGGCGACGAGCGCGAAATCGGCGGAGGGGGTTCGGCGTTGCGACCCTCGCCGGCGATCCGCAGTCTGCGCGGCATGAACCAACGCAGCGACGATACGACCACGCTGGGGACGTTGAAACAGGAGGTGCTCGCCTTTGCGCAGGAGCGCGATTGGGAGCAGTTTCACTCGCCGAAGAATCTCTCGATGGCGATCGCCGCCGAGGCCGCGGAGTTGATGGAGCCGCTGCTCTGGGTCACGCCCGAGCAGTCGCGGGCGGTGATGGCGCGGCCGGAGAAACGCGCCGCACTCCAGGACGAACTTGCCGACATCGTCGTCTACTGCCTCGAGTTCGCGAACCAGACGGGCATCGATCTCGCGTCGGCGATCACCGCGAAGATGGCGCGCAACGCGCAGAAGTACCCGGTCGAGAAATCCCGCGGCCGCTCGGAAAAGTACAACGAGTTGTGAACCTATGCGCAGCAGTTGGAAGCAGTGGCCACAGAGACCAGGCATGAGCGCACAGAGAGTTCGGGCCTACGGTACTGGCAACCCCACTCGCCATAGGGGTGGATGCCTCGAGGCACGCCTCCGCTACCAGGCAACTCTCCGTAGTTTCCTTCCTCCTCTGTGACCTGACTGAACTGCCCCCTCTCGGGTGAGGGAACCGCGGTCCGCCTTTTGGCGGCCAAATGCTCCCATGTGATACTGTTGAGCATGTCAACCATTAGTTGACATGCTCAACAGTGCACGCGAATTGGGGCGTGGGCTGATTGGTCCGACAGAAGCGGGGCGCTGGACGTTCCGGCTGTGCCGAGTCGGTGGGCGAGTGCCGAGGTACTCGGCGCTCACGGCCGCAGACGCGGAATCTGCGCGCTCAGCTCTGCGGCCCCATCAACGCAGCGGCGCTCAGTGCTTGCAGCCGCAGGCGCCGCCGCAGCAGCCGCCACCGCCATGCGCGTGGTTGTCCTCCTTCGCGCCGGAGCCGGAGCCCTCGCCACTGCGGCCGGTGTTGGCACCGATCAGGCCGTAGCCGCCGCTGATGATGCGGCGGACCGGCGCACCCGTGTCGGGGTGCTTGGTGAGCGGTTCGTCGCGCATGCTCTGCTTGAACTCGAACTGCGTCACCGCGTCGCCGGGGTTCTGTGGGATGGTCTCGTAAACGTAGGTGGGCATGGTCGTGAAGCGGCCGAAGTTGCAGGCGCGAAACGACGCGTCAAGTCGCCGGCGGGGCATCGCCCGCAGGGGGGGCGATCCTCACGAAGGAATGCCTTGCACGAGGTAGGGCGAATCGCCCTCGACGAGCCGCGGCGTACCAGGAGGGCTCGCCCTGCCTGCGGACACCTTCACCTTCGCTGTCGGTTCAGCCGACGCGTCGTGAGGAGGCGGGGCAAGGCACCTTACCCGCGCCAATCGGCGCGGAGCGACTCGGGCGTGCGGCCGGCGGCGCGAAGCGCGCGGAGGCTGAGCGAGTCGTGACGTTTTGCGAGGCGCTGACCGGCGGCGTCGAGCACGAGCGGACAATGGTGGAACGCGGGCGCGCGTCGGCCGAGCGCTTCGTAGAGCAGCAGTTGCCGAAAAGTGGAAACGAGCAGATCGGCGCCGCGCACCACCTCCGTGATGCCCATCGCGGCGTCGTCGACGACAACCGCGAGTTGGTAGCTCGGCAGGTCCTCGCGTCGCCAGACGACGAAGTCACCGAACGTCGCGCCGGCGACCGCCGTCTGCGCTCCGGCGGCGGAATCGAGGAACTCGAGGCGGCGGCCGTCCGGCACGCGGAAACGCCAGCTGTGACCGGCGCGCGGCCAGGCGGCGCGGCGGAGTCGCTCGGCGGGATCGAGGCGCTCGGGCCGGCAACGGCCGGAGTAGAGCGGTTCGTCGCCGCCGCCGATGCCGGTCTCGTGCGGGGCGGCGGCGGACTCCGCGATGTCGCGACGCGAGCAGGTGCACGGGTAGACGAAGCCGGCGGTGCGGAGTTGTTCAAAAGCCGCGCGGTAGCGGTCGAGGCGCGCACTCTGGTCGTAGGGCGCATGCGGTCCGCCGCAGTCGGGGCCTTCCTGCCAGCCGAAGCCGAACCAGCGCAAATCCTCCAACATCGCGGCGACGAACTCCGGCCGGCAACGCGCGCGATCCAGATCCTCGTTGCGCAGGAGCAGCGTGCCGCCTGCGGCGCGGGCGCGTTGCTGCGCGGTCCAGAACGTGCGCGCGTGGCCGAGATGCAAATACCCGGTGGGCGAAGGGGCGAGCCGTCCGCGATAGCCGGCGAGGGACGGCGCCGGGGCGGCGGCGCTCATTTCACGATCTCGCCGCAGCGCGGCATGCTTTTGCCCCAATAGGGATTCGAGATGGCGTCGGTCGTCTGCACCCAATCGGCGCCGCCGGGGAACATCGAGCAATGCGCTACGTAGTAGCCGGGTTGGCCGCGGGCGAGCGCGACGGCTTTCATGCTGAGTTGTTTGAAGGCCTTGCGCGCGGTGGAGAGGTCGGAGGCGTCGGCCACGGCTTTCGCCTCGGGGATGGCCTCGGCGGCGGTGCGGGCGGCGGGGAGATCGTCGGTGGCGAGCGCGGCGCGGACCTTCTCGTAGGCGGCGAGAAAGGCGCGGTCTGCGTCGGCCAAGGCCGCGGCTTGGGCTGTGACGGCGAGCAGGCCGAGCGCGAGGAGGAGGGCGAGGCGGCGGAGCGTGGTCATGGCGTGCGGGCAGCAGCGTGAGAGCCGGGATGGTTTTCGCAAACGGGGACGAAGGCGGGGGATTTTGGGTTCAAGTTTGGCGCGAGTTTGTCGTTTAGGTTGACCGGGGGGAGCGTTTTGGCCCATCACGAAAGGCTCCGCCGCAGGACTATCCTTTCCGGCGCAACACCACACAAACTATGGACGACTGGCTGCTCTCAGCATTGGCCGAAAAGCGCAAGGCTCGCGCATTGACGGAAACCGCCCGGCAGGTGGGCATCGAGCCGACCCGGCTGAGTCGAATCGCGAACCAGTACGTCGAGCCGACCGCCAAGGAGATCGAGGCGCTGAAGGCGTTCCTGAAACCGGTGGCGACACCGGCGGCCGAGACCGCACCCGCGCCGGCGCCTGCTCCCGCTCCGGCAGCGCCCGCGCCAGCGGCGAAGCCTGTCGCGCCAGCGGCTCCGGCTGCGGCGGCGAAACCCGCGACGCCCGCGCCGAGTGTGGTGCCGAAACCGTTGCCGTCCACCGCGCGGCTGTCCTCCGGCCTGGCCGCGATGAAGCTGCCGGTGCAGACCACGCAGACCGATTTCATCTACCGGCAGGAGTTGTTGAAGTTCATCTTCGCCGTGCGCGACTGGCCCACGCAGCACTCGCATCCGCTGCCCGGTGACTTCGCCTACCTGCAGTCGCTGTGGAACGAGGCGCAGAAGGCGATCAACGCGGTGAACGTCCGACTCTACGGCGAGGCGGGGAAACCGATTCCGCAGCCCTCGCTCAAACCGAAGGCGGCGCGGCGGCACCACAGCTCGCGTTTCGTCTTCATGAGCGTCGCCGAGGCGCGGTTACCGGCCGAGGTCGTTGCGAACATCCGCGAGTCCGCGCAGGAAGGCCTGAAGAACGGCGCGGCGCAGGGCTTCCTTGAGGCGTTCCAACTCGCCGCTGAGGCGATCCTCGACGAGGAAGATTTCAAGACGCTCTCCGAAGAGGCCAAGCAACGCGCCGAGAACCCGGAGGAGTGAGCCGGCGCGAACGGGCCGGCCGCGGCAGCGGCCGGCGATGATCGGAACGGGCGGACCAAGGTCCGCCCCCACGACAGCGAACGACCAGCGGAGCCGGGATGCGTGGTCGTGCGCTGGTCCGGAAACAATAGGGCCAGGTCGGTGAAGACCTGGCCGGTGATGAACGTTCGCGGGCCGCGGACTATTTCGCGGCGGGTGGCGGCGGCGCTGGGGGCGCGGTCGGCGGCGGAACACCGCCGGCGGGCGCGCCGGGCATCGGCTCCGGCAGGACGACGTAACTGACGAGGCGGTCGGGCTGCAGGTAGTTGGCCGCGAAGGCGGCGATTTCCTCGCGCGTGATCGCGGTGATGTCGCTCGTGCGGTTGCGCGCCCAGTCGAGGCGCTGCGGTTGTTCGCGGCAGGCGGCGAGCACGGAGCCGAGCCAGTAGGTGTTGGTGCGGGCGCTTTCGCGGATGCTGGTGAGCACGGGTTCCTTGGCGCGCTGGAGCTCGTCGTCGGTCACGCCGCCGGTGCGGAGCGATTCGCCGATCTCGCGCACGGCGGCGAGGATCGCGGGCGCCTGGGCGGGGTCGACGCCGATCTGCACCACCATGTAGCCGTAACCTGGAAACGCGTCGCTGCCGCTGTTGCCCACCGACGGGCTGTACGCGCCGCCCAGGCCTTCGCGGATCTTGAGGCGGAGACGGTCGTCGACGACATCGGCAAGGATGTTGATGCGGCGGTTGCGGGCGGCGTCGAGGGCGTCGTCGGTCGGCCAGAAGACGAACACGTTGCCGCGGGGGATCTCGGTCTGGACCTTGCGCTCGGTGGCGAAGCCGGTGGCGGGATAACTGACGCGGCGTTGCGCGGCGTAGTCGGGCTTGGCGGAGCGCGCGGGGAGGGCGCCGAAGGTCTTCGCGACGAGAGCGATCGTGGCTTCAACATCGATCTCACCGACGATGCTCAGCTCGAGCGGACCGCGGCCGAGCTCGGGGGCGAGCCAGGCGCGCACGTCGTCCATGGTGTACTGGGAGAGCGTCTCGAGCGGCGGGAGGCCGAAGCGGGCGTCGCCGCTGGCGAGCGCGCGTTGGATCTCGAGCGGGAAGAGGCCTTCGGGCATGTGCTCGAGGCGCGTGTAGTATTGCGCCATGCTGCGCGCGAGCAGGCGCTGCGCCTCGGGCCGATAGCCCGGATCGGTGGCCTGAGCGGCGAGGAGCTGGAGTTCAAGTTCGAGGTCCTGTGGCGTGGTCGCGCCGGAGACGGTGAACGCGTCCTTCGCGACGGCGAACGCGGCGGCGACGGAGCGACCGGCGAGGATGCGGCGGAGGTCGTCGGAGCTGTGTTTGCCGAGGCCCATGAGACCGGCGCCGGCGTTGGTGAAGAGGTCGAGGCCGGGCTTGTCGGCCGGCATGGTGAGCAGACCGCCGCCGAAACGCGCGGTGAGCACGATGCTAGCGGCCTGGAAGTCGGTTTTCTTGAGGTTGAGCTTCACGCCGTTGGCGAAGTCGACCTGCACGATGCCGAGATCTGCGATTTCGTGACGGGCGATGATCGCGCCGGCCGGACCGAAGTCGGTGTAGCCCCATTGTGCTTCCGCGATCTTCTCGGGCGCGGTGACGGCGGTCGCACGGCTTTCGTTGAACGCGGTGGTGACGGCGGCGGCGTCCACCTCGGCGGGCAGGTTGCCCGAGACGAAGATCAGGCGGCCGGGCACGGCCCACGCGGCACGGAGAGCGGCGAGGCAATCGTCGACGGTGACGGCGGCGAGCGCGGGCTGGAGGAGGGCGCGGTCGGCGGTGGGGTGGTTGAAGACGTTGCCGGCGGAAATGGTGCCGAGGAGCGCGGCGGCGAGCGCGGGCGAGCGGCGCGTGGAGGCCTGCTTCACGGCGTCGTCGAGGGCGTTGGCGAGATTGGCGGTGGCTTCGCGGAGCTCGGCCGGCTGGAAGCCGTGCTCGAGGGCGCGGCGCAGTTCTTGTTCGGCCACGGCGAGCGCGGGGCGCCATTGGTCGGCCTTGGTGGTGGTGATCTCGACGGTGCTGTTGGAGAGGAAATCGAGCATTTCGCCGGTATGCGCCTCGGCGGAGGTGAACGGCGCGCCCTCCTTTTTCGCGAGCTCGCTGAGCCGGCGGTTGAGCATCGTGTAGGCGAGATCGCGCGGGAGGTATTTGAGGCGGTTGGCGGCGGTGTCGGGTTCGTAGGTGTAGGGCAGGACAGTCTGAATACCGATGCCGATGTGGGCCAGCTCGGGATCGCGGTGCACCTCCACGCGGACTTCGTCGGCCGTGCCGACGGTGCCGAGCTCTGGCTCGGGGCGGGCGGGGGCGCGGTTGGTCATGTCGCCGAAGGCTGTCTGGATCAACGGCGCGACGGCCGCGGGCTCGACGGGACCGACGACGACGAGCGCCATGCGCTCGGGGCGATACCAAGTGTTGTAGTAATCGAGGAACTCCTCGCGCGGCGCCTGCCGGATGACCTGTTCCTCGCCGATCGGGAAACGTTGCGGCAGAATCGCGGAGGGCATGAGGAACTTCCACTCGGCGATGGTGGCGCGGAAATCGGCGGAATCGCGGTCGCGTTTCTCGGCGAGGATGACGCCGCGCTCCTGCTCGATCTCCTCGGGGATGAAGAGCACGCCGTCGGCGTAGTCGCGCAGGGCCTTGAAGGCTTCGCGCAGCGAGTCGGGGTCGTTCTTCGGCAGTTCGACCTGATACTGCGTGCGGTCGAAACCGGTGGATGCGTTGGTGTCGGGGCCGAACGCCATGCCCAGGCGCTGGAAATATTCGATGAGCTGGCCGGGCGGAAAGTTGCGGGTGCCGTTGAAGCCCATGTGCTCGATGAAGTGGGCGAGCCCGCGTTGGGACTCGGTCTCCATGAGTGCGCCGGTCTGGACGAGGAGGCGCACGCTCACGCGCTCCTTGGGCTCGGTGTTGGGCAGGATCGCGTAACGCAGGCCGTTGTCCAAGCGGCCCCACGTGACCGCGGGATCGACGGGGATGTCGCTCGTCGTCTGGGCCCACTCGGTGGCCGGCGGGCGCAACGGAGCGGCGGGCGCGGCGCAGGTGAACGCGAGGAGCAGACCGAGCGGGAGCAGGGTAGGATGCTTCATGGCCCGCGAGTCAGGCCGAAGACTGGAGCCGGCACAAGCCGGGCGTGGATGGCCGGTCTCTGGTGCGGACCTACGGAACCGCGGCGGGATGGATCAATCCTGAGCTTGAGCCGCGCGACCGTGCGGCCGATTTTGGCGCCCCCACCTACATGCTCTGGATCTACCGCCTGATCTTCCTTCCCGCGATGTTGCTGGCCGCGCCTTTCTACCTGCGGCGGATGCTGAAACGAGGCGGCTATCGCGACGGTTTCGGCCAGCGCTTCGGCGGTGGACCGGCGCTTCCGGCGAAACGACCCGGTGTGCCGAGAATATGGTTGCAGGCGGTGAGCGTGGGCGAGGTGCTGGCCATGGGGCCGCTGCTGAAACGGCTCACGGAGGGCGGGCGCGCCGAAGTTTACCTCACGACGACGACGAGCACCGGCTACGCGCTCGCGCGGGACAAGTTCGCCGCGCTCACGATCGGCATCGGCTACTTCCCGCTCGATTGGTGGCTCTTCAGCCGCCGCACGTGGAACCGCGTGCAGCCGGATCTCGTGCTGCTCGCCGAGAGCGAACTCTGGCCGGAGCACCTCGCGCAGGGCGCGCACCGCCAGATCCCCATCGTGCTCGTGAACGCGCGGCTGTCCGACCGCAGCTTCCGCCGGCTCCACTCGGTGCGCACGCTGGCGTGCCGCCTCTACCGGAAGATCACGCGGATCCTGCCGTCGTCCGAACAGGACGCGGAGCGTTTCCGTAAACTCGGCGTGCCAGCCGAGAAACTCGTCACGACGGGCAACCTGAAGTTCGACGTGAGCATCCCCGTGCTGGATGTCTGGGAACGCGCGATGCTCCGGCGCGAGCTCGGGCTGGCCGACAACCAGCTCACGATCCTCGGTTCCTCGACCTGGCCGGGGGAGGAGCAGGCGTTGCTGCGCTTGCTCGAGCGCGCGCGCCGCGATGGCGTGATCTGCCAACTGCTGCTCGTGCCGCGCCACGCGGAACGCCGGGGCGAGATCGAGGCGTTGCTGCAGACGCGGCCGCTCAACTGGCACTTCCGTTCGCGCGGCCAAGCCGTCGGCCTCGTCGACGTGTGCGTGGGCGACACGACCGGCGAACTGCAACGGCTCACGCAGGTCGCCGATCTCGTCTTTGTCGGCAAAAGCCTGCCGCCGAACGAGGGTGGACAGACGCCGATCGAGGCCGCGTTGCTCGAGAAACCGATCTTGTTCGGTCCCGCGATGAGCAACTTCCGGCCTGCCTGCGAGGCGCTGGTGAACTGCGGCGCGGCGCTCCGCGTTTCCGACGAGGTGGAACTCGTCGACCAGGGGCTCGCGCTGCTCAAGGACGAGAAACGCCGCACTGCGATGGCGGCGGCGGCGTGCGCCTGGCACCAGGCGAACACGGGCGCGATGGAGCGCACGTTACGCGAGTTGGCGCGGTTTCTGCCGGCGAAATAGGTGTTGGTGGGCCGCGGCCTATCGCCGCGCGGAGTCGCTCGGGCGCGACCACAGCGGCAGATGATGAAGCACCGAGTAACGGGCGTCGACGAGCGACGCCCCTGCTGCGCAAATCGCCGGGAGGCAGATCGAGCCCGGCTCAGTGGCCGGCGTGCGCGGCGTGCGGTGTCGGAGTCTTGGCGACGCGCGGCATCGTGGGCGCGAGCGCCGCGACTGGGGAGCGGACCGGTGCGATGGGCGCTTCGGCAGCGCGTGCAGGCGAGTGGTTGCCGACGAGGACGTCGAGTTGATTGACGGCGTTCTCGAGCGCGAGCGCCTGGCCGTGCATCTCCTCGGCGGAGGCGGCGGTCTCTTCGGAGCCGGCGGCGAGGTTTTGCGTGACCTTGTCCATCTGCGAGACGGCGGTGACGATCTGGTTGAGCCCCTGCGTCTGCTCCTTTGATGCAGTGGCGATCTCGGCGATGAGCTCGTCGACCTTGCGGGCATGCTCGACGATCTGTTGCAGCGAGGTGGCGACCTTGCCGGAGATGGCGACGCCGTGGCCGGCTTTCTGGATCGAGTCTTCGATGCTGGTCGTCGTCTCGCGGGCCGCTTGGGCGCAGCGTTGGGCGAGGGCGCGGACTTCTTCGGCGACGACCGCAAACCCGGCGCCGGCCTCACCGGCGCGGGCGGCCTCGACGGCGGCGTTTAGGGCGAGGATGTTCGTCTGGAAGGCGATCTCGTCGATGGTCTTGATGATTTTGGCGATGCTGTCGCTGGAGACTTTGATGGCGTCCATCGCGGTCGTCATCGCCTGCATGTCGGCGGAGCCTGTCTCGGCGGTGGTGCGGGTGAGATTGGCGATGTCCTTGGCGTGGGCGGCGGACTCGGCGTTGCGCGAGGTCATGCTTGTGATCTCCTCAAGGGAGGCGCTGGTCTCCTCGAGCGAGGCGGCCTGTTCGCTGGTGCCTTGGGCGAGCGACTGGCTGGCGGAGTTGACCTGCTGTGCTGCCTGTCCGACCTGCCCGGCCCCTTCGCGGACCTCGCCGGAGACCCGACGGAGCACCCCGCTGATCGAGCGGGTGATGAAGAAGGCAACCACGGCGCCGACGACGATCGCGATTCCGGTGCCGAGCGGTACGCCCAAGCGGGTGGCGGCGATGCTGGTGGCGGCTTCGGCGGCGGCTTGGGTGCCATCCTCGCGGTTGAGACGGATGCTCTGTTGGAGCGCGGCGGTGTAGCGCTGGAAAACGGGATAGAGTTGGGCATCGAGCCGCGCTTGTGCCTCGGACTTTTTCCCCTCGCGGCTGAGCGCGAGGACTTTCGCGCGGGCGTCGCGGTAGGCGGCGCGCTCGGGCTTGATGAGGTCATAGTTGCGCTGGGCCTGCTCGTCGGCGAGCAAGGCTTCGACTTCCTTGTAGAGGCCGGTGAGCGTCTCGCTCTTGGCGGTCATCTCCTTCTCGATGGCGGCCATGCGGGCGGCGTCGGTCGCGGCGAGGTGCTGGGTGGTGTTGATGTAGTTTTCCTTCACCAACGATTCAATGGTCGCGAAAAGGACGATCGCCGGCATGGCGCGCCCGGTGACCTCCCGGGTGTTGCGGTCGATCGTCTGCACGCGATTTAGCGCGAACACACCGACCGCTGCGGCGATGAGGAGAACGGCGGTGAAGCCGGCGACGATGCGGCGCCCGATGGTCCAGTTCATAGTAGGGATGTTTCCGGGGAATATCGGGCGAAAAGGGTGGGCTCTTGAGGGGAAACGCGAAGGGTGGCCGGGAGTTGCACGCTCCGGGCGTGCCGTGTTTCGATGCCGGGACATGCCTTTCCGCGCTTCGTCCGCCGACCTCCCGGTCGATCTCCGCCGCCCGCTTGCCCGCCTGCGGCGCGAACTCGCCGGCGAGTTGCACTGGAACGAGACAATGCGGATCTGCTACGCCACCGACGCCTCGGTCTATCGCGAAAAGCCTGTCGCGGTGGCGCTGCCGCGGAACGCCGCAGACGTGAAACGGCTGCTGGAGTTTGCCCGGCGGCATCGTGTGCCGTTGGTGCCGCGCACGGCCGGCACGTCGCTGGCCGGTCAGGTGGTTGGGGGGGGGCTCGTGATCGATTTCGGGCGACACATGAATCGGATCATCGAGGTCGACGCGGCGCGGCGGCGCGTGCGCGCCGAGCCCGGTGTCGTTCGCGACGAGCTGAACTTCGCGTTGCGGCCGCACGGGCTGATGTTCGCGCCGGAGACCTCGACCTCGAACCGTGCGATGATCGGCGGCATGGTGGGCAACAACTCATGCGGCTCGAATTCGCTGCGCTTTGGCTCGACCCGCGACCACCTGATCGAGGCCAAGGTCCTTCTTGCCGACGGGAGCGAGACCGTCCTGCGTGCGCTCACCCCCGCGGAGTTCTCCGCCAAGGGCTCCGCGGCCGGACTGGAGGGCGACATCCATCGCTGGCTCGCCCGTCGTCTCTCGAATCCGGAGACGGCCGCCGAGATCGTGCGCGAGTTTCCCGACCCCGCGCTGCGCCGCCGCAACACCGGTTACGCGGTCGACCTGCTGCTGCGCCAACAGCCGTTCGCCGCGGAGGGCGCGCCGTTCAACCTCTGCACGCTGCTCGCCGGTTCCGAGGGCACGCTCGCGCTCGCGACGGAATTTACGCTCAACCTCGTGCCGCTCCCGCCCGCGGAGCGCGGCGTGCTGGTGGTGCACCTCGGCTCGGTGCACGAGGCGACGCGGGCGAACCTGATCGCGCACCGGCATGCGCCCGACGCGCTCGAACTCATCGACCGCATCATCCTCGACTGCGCCTCGCGCAACCGGGAGCAGGCGCGCAACCGTGCGTTCGTGCAGGGCGATCCCGGGGCGTTGCTAGTCATCGAATGGGCGCGCGCCACACGGGCGGAGATCGAGGCGGCGGCCGCCGCTTTCGAGTCGGAGCTGCGCGCCGCGGGTTTCGGATACGCGTTTCCCCGGCTCTTCGGCGCGGATGTGGGCCGCGTGTGGGCATTGCGGAAGGCCGGCCTCGGCGTGCTGGCGAACATCCCGGGCGACGCGAAGGCGGTCGCGTGCGTCGAGGACACCGCCGTGCCGGTCGCCGCGCAGCCGGCGTACCTGGAGGAATTCGAGGCGATCATGCGACGGCACGGGATGGATTGTGTGTTCTACGCGCACATCGGCGACGGCGAGGTCCACACTCGACCGGTGCTCGACCTGAAACGCGGTCCGGACCGCGCGAAATTTCAGGCGCTCACGGCGGAGGTCGCGGAGTTGGTGAAACGTTACCGCGGCTCGCTCAGCGGCGAGCACGGCGACGGGCGCGTGCGTGGGCCGTTTCTCCGCAAAATGGTTGGCGAGCGGAACTACGCGTTGCTCTCGGAACTGAAGATCGTGTTCGACCCGGCCGGCGTGCTGAACCCCGGGAAGATCGTTGCCGCGCGGCCGATGACCGAGTCGCTCCGCTACGAGTCGGAGCAGGTCACGCGGCAGTTCGTCACGGCGCTGGATTTTTCGCAGTGGGGCGGCGTGCTGCGGCTGGCGGAGCAGTGCAACGGCACGGCGGAGTGCCGGAAGACGATCAAGATGGGCGGCGGGATGTGCCCCAGTTTCATGGCGACACGCGACGAGCGCCACTCGACACGAGCCCGCGCGAATGTGTTGCGCGAGGCGCTCACGCGTTCGAGCGCGGCGAATCCGTTTACCGAACCGAGTGTCGCCGATGCGATGGAGCTCTGCCTTTCGTGCAAGGCCTGCAAATCGGAATGTCCGTCGAGCGTCGACGTGGCGCTGCTCAAGGCGGAGTGGCTGCACCAGCGGCGGCGGACCGCGGGCGTGTCGTTGCGTAGTCGAGTTTTCGGAAACTACGTGCAGACGGCCCGGGCGGCGGCGCTCTGGCCGGCGGCGGCGAACTGGATGGCGCGCAGTCCGCTCACGGCGCTGCTGCTTAAGCGCGCGCTCGGCGTGGCGACGGCGCGGACGTTGCCGCAGTTCGCGCGCGAGACATTCCGCGCCTGGTTGCGCGGGAATCCGGCGGCCCTCGCGCCGGCGGCGGGCGCGGCCTGAGTTGCTAATCAATCAACA
>DATGXA010000063.1:0-9488 GCA_035299125.1 Opitutaceae bacterium | reverse complement strand
CTGACGTCGGAAAAGGTGGCCGCGGGCATCGTAGCTTCTGTGCGCGCTGCGATGCAGCGTGGCTGCACGCGCGGGGCGCATGGCGATGTCAAAGAACAGGCCGGCGTGCCGGTGTGGTCGTAGCCGTGGAGCGCGGCTACGTAGAACTGACCCACGTGCGAGCATGTAAAGTTGACCCACCCCTCGAGCTGATCCGGGAGGAGCCGGTGCTAGCTGGCTCCGTTGACAGATTTGGGATTTGCACCTCAATCCTGCGTCGCTTTTCGACGTAGTGTGCGCTCGTTGTAGTGATATCCCGATGTCCGAGGTGTTGGCGGGCAGCCTCAATTCCGAACGCAGTGGCCACAAGGGAGCCCGACTCCTTACGCAAGGCGTGAATCGCCTTCTGTTGCCGAACGCCATGGCTCTTGAGCCACGCGTGCAATCGGCGCCACGTGCAATCCGCGCGGTAGAAGTCGTAGGTCGCTGCCGGATTGGCGGCTCCGCCATCGAGGACGAATTCCGACGTGCTGTCCTTCTTGAAGCTACGGAGGACGTTCAGCACAGCGACGGGCACATCGACCGTACGCTGGCTCTCCTCGGTCTTTGGTTCGAAATGCTCTGTCCGGCGGACGTTGATTTGCGC
The DNA here is from genome assembly GCA_035299125.1 of Opitutaceae bacterium. Lineage (GTDB taxonomy): Bacteria > Verrucomicrobiota > Verrucomicrobiia > Opitutales > Opitutaceae > CAJCBL01. The sequence goes on along the minus strand of DATGXA010000063.1, from coordinate 8,863 downwards.
CTCGGCGAAGTCGACCTGGGCCCACGTCAGCGTATCCGCCTCCTTGCGGCGCAACCCGCCCCACAGGCAGAGCGACAGTGCGATGTACTCCTGCGGCTGCGCGGTCCGCAGCTCGCGTTCCGCACAGGCGATTAGCCATTCCGGGTTCACATCGGAATGGTAACGCTGTGGCCCCGGATCCTTGAGTTTCACTCCCGCGAACGGATTGGGTGGAAGCGGAACCTTCAGCATAGCCAACACGTCAGGGGCGAAGAATGCCCGTGAACACCGCAAGATCGACGCCGCCGTACGCTCCGCTGATTTCCGCGCTACCGGATCCGTTCCCGCCTTCGCCACGTAGGCATTGCGCCACTGGTTGACGATCTCCGGGGTGAGCAGTGAAAGCGGCTGTCCATCTATCCGGGCGAGCCATCTCTGGTGTCCGCCGTTCAGGTAGTCGTACTTGCTGCGCCGTTCCTTCGCCTTCAACCCGGCTTCCACCTTGGCGACATCGGCAACGAGCTTTCGCAGTTTCAGCGCATAGCGGCGGACGGTGGCAGGCTTGAGATGGCTGCGCTTCTCCACATCGGCGAAGAACTCGCCCAGCGTGCAGCACTCGTTCTTGGCGGGAGTGCTCGGCTTGAACTTCACCAGCGTCGCCTCCCATCCGCTTGAGATGAGCGAGAGGTAGATGTCCCGAGCCTTGACCGCAGCGACCGCTTGGTTGGCGGAGTCGAGGTTGAACCAAGCCTCTCGGCCAAGGTGGAACATCCGCACCTGCCACTCCGGAGCCTCCACCAACTTGCCGTCCCGGTCCTGATAGCGGCGGCGCTTGAGGCGGGTTTTCCAGAAATCCTGGTGAGTTTTCGGCAGACGGGCGGTTCTGTCTGTCCGGTTTGTCTGTCCGGTTTCTGTCCGGTTTTTCGAGTTCTCATCTGCATTCAAATTTCCACTTTTGTCCGCAGATCCCGCTTGTGTTTTCATAGGTAAAAACCGCCTTTTTGTGCAGTCGCATACGGACAATTACGCAAATACACGGTTACGCAAATCAAGAAACTCATAATCCCTTGGTTCCGGGTTCGAGCCCCGGAGGGCCCACCAAATGCGTTATCACTCCTCCGCCACGAGGCGGTAGCCGATGCCGGCATCGGTGCGCAAGTGGCGCGGTTGGCCGGGACTAGCCTCGAGCTTCGCGCGCAGATGCGCCATGTGCACGCGCAGGTAGTGCGTGGCCTCCTCGGCGTTCGGCCCCCAGATCTCGCGCAGGATCTGCCGGTGCGTGACGACTTTGCCGCGGTGTTGCACGAGCAGGTGGAAAAACGCGTACTCCTTCGCTGTCAGCCGCACTTCGGCGCCGGCGCGCCGCACCACGCGCGCGGCCTGGTTGATCTCGATGTCGCCGAACCGCACGATCGCCGGCTCGGCGGTGGTCTGCGTGCGGCGGAGGATCGCGCGCAGGCGCGCGAGCAACTCGCGGCCGCCGAAGGGTTTCGTGAGGTAGTCGTCGGCGCCGGCGTCGAGCGCGGCGATCTTGTCGTCCTCCCCGGCGCGTACCGAGAGCACGAGCACGGGCACCTTCGACCACTCCCGCAGGCGGCGGATCACGGTGGTGCCGTCGAGGTCGGGGAGGCCGAGGTCGAGCACGATGCCGTCGGGCGCGTTCACCGCCGCCTCATGGAGCGCGAGCTGGCCCGTCTCCGCTTCCGCGACACGATAGCGCTCCGCCTCGAGCGTGAGCCGGAGCAGACGTCGGATCTGCACCTCGTCGTCGACGATCAGGATGCGCGGTGAAACGACCGTGGTCATGGCTCGGGCGCACCCTGCGGTATGCGGTGCGGCAGGTAAACGGTGAACACCGCGCCGCCGCCCGGGTTGTCGCGGCAGTCGACCGTGCCGCCCTGTGCGACGGCGAAGCCCCGCACGATCGACAGGCCGAGGCCGAGCCCGCCGGCGCGGGCGGTGTCGCCGCGCGAGAATTTCCGGAAAACGCGTTCGCGCTCTTCCGCTGCGACACCGGGACCGCGGTCGGCCACCGCGAGAAATACCCGCGCGTCGCCCGGTTCGACGCCCGACGTCACCGTGATCGCCGTGCCGGCGGGCGTGTGCACCGCGGCGTTGAGCAACAGGTTCGCGAGCGCCTGCTCGGTGAGTGCGAAGTCGGCGTAGAACGGCGGCAGATCGGGCGGCACCTCGACCGTGCACGGATGGCCCGCGAGCGCGTCGCGCATGGCGTCGAGGGCGGCGTTGACGATGTCGTTGGCATCGCACCAGTCGAAGCGCGGCTTGAGCGCGCCGCTCTCGAGCCGCGTCGAGTCGAGCAGATTGCCGACGAGGCGGTTGAGACGCCGGGCGGCGGTGCGGCCCTCCTGCAACAGTGCGGCGCGCGTGGCGCCGTCGGCCTCGCCGAGATTCTCCAACGCGCCGGTGATCACCGCGAGCGGTGTGCGCAGCTCGTGCGACACGCTGTCGAGGAGCGCGCGGTGGAGCCGCGCGGATTCGGCGAGCAACTTCTCTCTCTCGCTCGCCGCCTGCAGTTGCTCGCGTTCGACCATCAGCGCGAGCTGGCGGCCGAACGCGTCGAGCAGGTCGCGCTGCGCGAGCGTGAGCGCCTTGTCGGCGGCGAACACGGCAAGCACGCCGAGCGCACGAGCCTCGCGCACGAGCGGCAGATGGTAGCCGCGGCTCGCGGGCAGCGTGTCCGTGAAACGGCCGGCGGCGCGCCGGTGCGCGAAGACCCATGCCGCTACGCCGAGCTCCTTATCGTCGACGGCGAACGAGCCGGCGAAATGCGGCACGAGTTCCTGCGGCCGGTCGCCCGGAAGCAGCAGCGCGCTCTGCACGCCGCAGAATCCGTCGATCTGCCGCAGCGCCGCGAAGACGGCCGCATCGAGATCGCGCGCCTCAGCGAGCGCGCGGGTGAGGTGGAACAAGGCGGTGGCGCGTTCCTCGCGCAGCCGCTCGTTGCGGGCCTGCGCCCGGATGCGCGCGGTGAGCTGGCCCACGATCACGGCGACCGCGAAATAGGCGCCGAACAGCGTGGCGTCTTCCACCCGCGAGATGCGGAACGTGAAATGCGGCGGGATGAAGAGATAGTTCCACACCAGTGCGCTCAGAATGCCGGCGGCGAGCACCGGCCCGCGGCCGATCCGCAGGCTCAGCGCCACAACCGCGAACAGGAAAACGAGTCCGACGGCGAGATATGTATCCGCAGGCAGGAGCCGGCCGAGCAACGTGATCGCACCGACGGTACCTGCGGCCACGAGGTATTCGCGTGGCCGGCTCCGCCACGCCGCCTCGAAATCGAGACGTCGCCGCGGCGGCGCGGCACCCGGCTCGGCGGGCACGACGTAGATGTCGATGTTGCCGCCCTGCCGCAGCAGGCGCTCGACGAGCGAGCCGCCGCGCAGCCACGTGACCCAACGCGACTCGCGCGGTTTGCCGACCACGATCTGCGTCGCGTCGTGCCGCAGCGCGAGCCGCACGAGGGCGGCGGCCACGTTGTCATCGTGCGTCACCACGACCTCGGCCCCGAGTTCGCGGGCGAGGGCGAGATTGGCGTCGAGCAGGCGCTGCGCCTCGGGCGCGAGCGCCTGCGAACCCTCGACGTAGGCGGCGACCCACGAGGCGCCCTGCGCGGCGGCGAGCCGACGCGTCCAGCGGACGAGTTGCGTGGAAAACGGGCTTGGGCCCACGGCGACGAGCAGTCGTTCGCCGCTGCGCCAGACGGTCGTCTTCACCGCGGTGGAGCGCAGCGCGCGCAGCTCGCGGTCGACGCGCTCGGCGGTGAAGCGCAATGCGAGCTCGCGGAGCGCGTTGAGATTCGACTCCTGGAAGAAGTTCTCGGCGGCCGTGGCCGCGCGGTCGCCGAGGTACACTTTGCCCTCCCGCAGGCGCTCGCGCAGCGCGCCGGGGGTGAGATCGAGCAGCTCGACCTCGTCGGCCAGATCGAGCACGGAATCGGGCACCGTCTCGCGCACGGTCGCGCCGGTGATCTGGCGCACGGCGTCGGCGCGGGACTCGACGTGCTGGATGTTCAACGTCGCGAGGACGTCGATGCCGGCGTCGAGGAGTTCGACGACATCCTGCCAACGTTTCGCGTGACGCGAGCCGGGGGCGTTAGTGTGCGCGAGTTCGTCGACGAGCGCGAGCTGCGGCCGGCGGGCGAGCAGGGCGTCGATGTCCATCTCGGCGAGGGTGGCGCCGCGGTGCTCGAGGCGGCGGCGCGGGATCATCTCGAGTCCGGCGGCCATCGCATCGGTCTCGGCGCGGCCGTGCGTCTCCACCACGCCGACGACGATGTCGACCTTCTCGGCGCGCGCGCGTTGGGCGGCGCGGAGCATGGCGTAGGTTTTGCCCACTCCGGGGCACATCCCGAGGAAGATCTTCAGGCGGCCGCGCCGCGCCTTCGCCTCCTCCCGGCGGAGGGCGGCGGCGAGCGCATCGGGATCGGGACGATCGGCGGCGGAGTTCACTGGCCGGGAAAACGGGAGTCGAGCGCGAGGTTGAGCGCGAGGACGTTGACGCGCGCCGGGGTAAGCTGCCCGCCGACGGTGAGGCGGGCAACCAGTTCGTCGAGCGCGGTGCGCTCGGCGGCGTCGAGTCGGCGCGCCGCGGCGACTCGGTCGACCTGCAGGCGGATTGCGGCCGGCGAGAGATCCGGATCGAGACCGCTGCCGCTGGCCGTGAGCAGCTCGGCGGGCACGGAGGCGCCGGTCGGATACGCGGCGCGGCGGGCGGCGATGGTCTTCGCGAGGGCGGCGCTGGTCCAGGACTGGTTGCTCGCGCCGGAGGGCACGGTGGCGTAGTTCGCGGCGGACGGGCGTGGGTGGAAATAACGCGCGTCACCGGTGGGGTCCTGCGCGACCAAGGCGGAACCGATGACAACGCCGTCGCGCACGACGAGCGAACCTTCGGCCTGGCGCGTGAAGGCGACGCGCGTGACCGCCCAAACGGCGAACGGGTACAGCCCGCCGGTGACGAGCGTGAGCACGAGCAGCAGACGCAGGGCGGAAAGGAGTGTTTTCATTTCTTCGGCGGCTGAGATTCGAGGGATTCGTGGGTGGGCCAGTCGATGCGCGAGCCGCCGTGGTCGCCCGCGCTGCATTGGCCGAGCATCAGTCCGAGGATCAAGCCGGCGAGTGCTGCCAGAATGAGGGAACCGGTGCGGAGGCGGGTGGCGGCGGTCTTCATGGCGGCTCAGACGAGGCGGGCGGCGACGAGGAGCAGATCGATCAGCTTGATGCCGACGAACGGCGCCACGAGGCCGCCCGCGCCGTAGACGAGGAGGTTGCGGCGCAGCAGCGCGGCGGCGGGCTGCGCGCGGTAGGCGACGCCGCGCAGCGCGAGCGGCACGAGCGCGACGATGATCAGGGCGTTGAAGACGACCGCGCTCAGGATCGCGCTCTGCGGCGAATGCAGGCCCATGAGGTTGAGCCGTGCGAGCGGTCCGGCGGCGACACCGGTGGCATAGAGCGCGGCGAACAGCGCGGGGATGATCGCGAAGTATTTCGCCACGTCGTTGGCGATCGAGAAGGTCGTGAGCGCGCCGCGTGTCATCAGGAGCTGCTTACCGATCGCGACGATCTCGATGAGCTTCGTCGGGTTGCTGTCGAGATCGACCATGTTGCCGGCCTCGCGCGCGGCCTGCGTGCCGGTGTTCATCGCCACGCCGACATCGGCCTGCGCGAGCGCGGGCGCGTCGTTGGTGCCGTCGCCGGTCATGGCGACGAGGCGGCCCTGCGACTGCTCGTCGCGGATGCGCTGGAGCTTCATCTCGGGCGTGGCCTGCGCGAGGAAGTCGTCGACGCCGGCCTCGGCGGCGATGGCGGCGGCGGTGAGGGGGTTGTCGCCGGTGATCATCACGGTGCGGATACCCATGCGGCGCAGCTCGGCGAAACGCTCCCTTATGCCGCCCTTCACGACATCCTTGAGGTGGACGACGCCGAGCACCGCGAGCTCCTCGGCGACGACGAGCGGCGTGCCGCCGGAGCGGGAGACGGTTTCGACGAGCTCGCTCACGGCCGCGGGAAACGCGCCGCCCTGCGCCTGCACCCAGTCGCGCACGCTGGCGGCGGCGCCCTTGCGGATGCGGCGCGCGCGCCGGCCGTCGTGTGCGGCGAGGTCGACGCCGCTCATGCGCGTCTGCGCGGTGAACGGCACGAACTGCGCGTGCGGTGCGGCGAGTTCGCGCTGCCGGAGGTTGAAGCGCTCCTTGGCGAGCACGACGATGCTGCGGCCCTCGGGCGTCTCGTCGGCGAGCGAGGCGAGCTGCGCGGCCTCGGCGAGGTGCGCGACGGCGACGCCCGGCGCGGGGAGGAAGTCGGCGGCCTGGCGGTTGCCGAGCGTGATCGTGCCGGTCTTGTCGAGGAGGAGCACGTCGATGTCGCCCGCGGCCTCGACGGCGCGGCCGGAGGTGGCGACGACGTTGCGCCGTATCAGCCGGTCGATGCCGCTGATGCCGATCGCGCTGAGCAGGCCGCCGATGGTCGTGGGGATCAGGCAGACGAAGAGCGAGACGAGGACCGGCAGCGAGGTGTCGACCGCGCCGGGTTGCCCCGCGAGCGTTTCGGAGAACTGCGCGAACGCCGGCAACGTGACCACGACGGCGGCGAAGACGAGGGTGAGGCTCGTGAGGAGGATCCCGAGCGCGATCTCGTTGGGCGTGCGCTGGCGCGCGGCGCCCTCGACCATGCCGATCATGCGGTCGAGGAACCCGCCGCCGGGCTCCACGCTCACGCGCACCACGATCCGGTCGCTGAGCACGCGCGTGCCGCCGGTCACGGCGCTGCGGTCGCCGCCGCTCTCGCGGATGACGGGCGCGGATTCGCCGGTGATCGCGGACTCGTCGACGCTGGCGATGCCCTCGAGCACCTCGCCGTCGGCCGGGATGGCGTCGCCCGCTTCGCAGACGACGAGGTCGCCCTTGCGCAGATCGGTGGCGGCGACGCGTTCCTCGGCGGCACCGCGTAAGCGCCGGGCCTGCGTGTGCGAGCGGGAGCGGCGGAGGAAATCCGCCTGGGCCTTGCCGCGGCCCTCGGCGATGGCTTCGGCGAAGTTGGCGAAGAGCACCGTGAACCACAGCCAGAGCGTGATCTGGACGGTGAAGCCGGAGAGCCGGCCGGCGAACAGATCGCGTAACGCAACAGCGGTGACGGCGAGCGCGCCCAGCGCGGTGACGAAGATGACGGGGTTTCGCCGGAGAGCGCGCGGGTCGAGCTTGCGCACGGCGTCGCGGGCGGCGCGACGCAGGAGGGCGGAATTCCAGGAAGAGGCGACGGCAGGTTTCATGGGCGAGTGTCGGTTGGTGGGGCGAACCGTCCCCGGTGAGCCGCGGCTCGGCGGGGACGCCTCGCCCTGCCTCAGAAGGTTGCGCCCCGCGCGAGCAGCAGGTGCTCGAGCACGGGGCCCAGCGCGAGCGAGGGGAAATGGGTGAGCGCGGCGACGAGAAGGATCGTGCCGCCGAGCAGGACGGCGAAGAGCGGACCGTCGGTCGGGAAGGTGCCGCTGGAGGGCGGCACGGTTTTCTTGGCGGCCAGGCTGCCGGCGAGTGCGAGCAGCGGCACAATCACGGCGAAGCGGCCGAGCAGCATCGCGAGCGCGCCGCCCCAGGTGTAGAGCGCGCCGGTGGCGGTGAGGCTGCCGAAGGCGGAGCCGTTGTTGTTGCACAGCGAAGCCCAGGCGTAGAGCACCTCGGAGAGCGCGTGCGGGCCGGCACTGCCCACCGCCGCGCGGCCGGCCGGAGCGAGGAACGACACTGCGCATCCGAAAAGCACCGCCACGCACGGCGCGAGCACGGCGATCGCCGCCATCTTCACCTCGGGCGCCTCGATCTTCTTGCCGAGATACTCGGGCGTGCGGCCGACCATCAGGCCGGCGAGAAACACCGCGAGCACGATCATCGCGACCATGCCGTAGAGACCGGAGCCGATACCGCCGAAGATGATTTCGCCGAGCAGCATGTTGAAGAGCGCCACGCCGCCCGCGAGCGGCGAGAGCGAGGAATGCATGGCGTTGACGGAGCCGTTGGAGGCGACGGTGGTGGCGTCGGCCCAGAGCACGCTCGGCACGAGGCCGAAACGCAGCTCCTTGCCCTCCAGTGCCACGGCGTCGCCGAGATGTGGATGCGGCGTGAGCTCGGCCCGGAGCGACAGGGCGAGCGCGGTGACGAAGAACGCCAACATCACGCCGAAGATGACCCACGCGTGGCGCCGCGCGCCGACGAGCCGGCCGTAGGCGAGCACGCACGCCGCGGGCAACAGCAGGATCGCGAGCGTTTCGAAGAAGTTGGAGAGCGGCGTGGGGTTCTCGAGCGGGTGCGCGGAGTTCGCGCCGAAGAAGCCGCCGCCGTTGGTGCCGAGTTGTTTGATCGCGATCTGCGAGGCGGCTGGTCCGAGCGGCACGACCTGTTCGCCACCAGCGAGCGACGTCGCGTGCACGTACGGCGAGAACGACTGCGGCACGCCCTCGGCGACGAGCACGAGCGCGAAGACGAACGAGAGCGGCAGCAGCACGTACAACGTGCCGCGGACGAGATCGGCCCAGAAGTTGCCCAGACCGGCGGCGGACTTGCGGCTGAAACCGCGCGCGACCGCCGCCAGCACCGCGAGCCCGGTCGCCGCGCTGAGGAAGTTTTGCACGCCCAGGCCGGCCATCTGCGTGAGGTAACTCAGCGACGCCTCGCCGGAGTAGGCCTGCCAGTTGGTGTTGGTGACGAAGGAGACCGCGGTGTTCACCGCCACGCCCGGCGGCACGGCGCCGAAGCCGGCGGGGTTGAGCGGCAGGCGACCTTGGAGGAGTTGCAACGCCACGAGCGCGGCGAAACCGCAGAAATGGAAGACGAGCAGCGCCGTCGCATACGCGCGCCAACTCATCTCCGCGGCGGGTG
>DATGXA010000062.1:0-13436 GCA_035299125.1 Opitutaceae bacterium | reverse complement strand
CCTGCAGAACCGGCGACGACCGCCTCCGTGCCCGAGCCGATCGCGGACGACACTGCGTCGGTCCCGCACGCGAGCGAGACCGTCCCGGTGGATCGCGCCGCCGAAGCGCGCGCGGTCGCCGGCCGAAACTACCCTTTCAGCGTATTCGATACGCTGAGCCGCGGCTGGAGCATCGTGGTCGGCAATTTCTGGCTCACGGTCGGAGCCACGACGCTCCTCGTGTTGCTCACGGGGCTGCTCGGCTCGGTCCCGGTCGCCGGCATCGCGGTCACGTTCGCCTTGAACCTGGTCTTCATCGCCGGCGCGTATCGGATCATGCTGTCTGTCGCCCGCGGCGAACCGGCGGGAGCAGGCGACCTGTTCGCCGGCTTCAGCCGCGCGTTCCGCCCGCTGCTGGCGCTCACCTTTCTCGCGACCGTCGCCACGCGCGTGCTCGCGCTGCTGGCGCTCGGGCCGCTGCTCTGGCAGCTCCACACGAGCGGCTCGCTCGGCACCGCAGAGCTCGCCCGCATCGCGCTGGGCGGCGATCCCTTTTCGGAGCTCTTTGTGCTCTCGGTCGAGAAAGGCCTGCTCACCGCGATCGGGTCGCACGCGGGCGCGCTGCTCGCGATGCCGGTGCTGATGATCCCGCTGTTGTACGTATCTGTCGCGTGGACGTTTGCCCCCATCCTCGTGATCGATCGCGGGGTCGGCCCAGTCGAAGCCCTCGCGCTGAGTCGCCGGGCGGCGAATCGCCGCTGGTTCCGGCTTTTCTTCCTCCATCTCGCGTTCTTCCCGCTCGCGCTCGCCGGCCTGCTCTGCTTCGGCGTGGGCGTCTTCGTCGTCGCGGCGCTCGCGCTCGCGAGTTTCACCGCCGCGTACGAACAGGCGTTCGCTCCCGCACGGACGCGCGAACGCCCAGAGCTCGAGTGAAGCGAGGAGCGTCTCGCCGCGCCCATGTGCACCCGTTTCCTACTGCTGCGAAACGCCAAGGCGCTGGCGGCGGAGCTGGGCTTGGTCGACGCGCCCGAAACCGCTCCGCGCTACAACGCCGCGCCGCGCCAACTCCTGCCGATCGTTCGCCGCGGATCGGCGAAATCCGCGCGCCGCGAGGCAGTGTTGGCGCGGTGGGGCTTCGAGCCCGAGCGCACTGGTGAAGCCGCCGCGAACCGGGCGCCGCTGATCAACGCGCGAGCCGAAACCGCCGCCGAGAAGCCGACCTTCCGCGAGTCGTTCCGCGTGCGGCGTTGCGTGGTGCCAGCGGACGGTTTCTACGAGTGGGAGCGCACCGGCGGAGGGCAACAGCCCTGGCTCTTCGAGCCGGCGAACAAGGGCGAACTCCTGTTGTTGGCGGGACTGTGGGTGGCGGCGGCGGAAACAGAGTTCGCCGTGCTCACCACCACGCCGAACGCGCTCGTCGCGCCGCTGCACCATCGCATGCCCGTGCTGATCCCAACGGACACACTGGATGCGTGGCTCGATCCCACCACGTCGCCGGCGCGGGTGGCAGAGCTTTTGGCACCTTGGCCCGCGCAAAGAATGCGCGCGAGGCCCGTGCACCCGCGGCTGAACAAAGTCACCTGCGACGAGCCCGCCTGCCTCGAGCCTCCGCCAGCGGTGCTCCGGCAGCTCGACCTCGGGCTTGGCTGAGATCGCCGCCCGTCAGCGAGCGCACGCCGGGCACAAAAAAAGGCGCGGCCATCGCGGGCCGCGCCTCGGGGAAAATGCGAGTCGCTCGCTCAGACCTCGTAGGGCTGGAGGAGCTTGTCGACGCCGACCTTCTCGAGCTTCACGAACGCCGGCAGGCCGTTCTCGAACGGCACCTGCACCTCGCCCTGAATGAGCGGGAGCGCGTAGCGGTGGAACTGGTAGTTCATGCTCACGCCGTCCTCGTTGATCCACTCTTTCGGGAGGTGCTTCACGCCGTTGGCGATTTCGGAGAGCGGCACGAGGGCCGTCTCGCAGCTGTACTGGTCGGTGGTGCCGCGGACGAGGATGACGCACTTGTCGGTCTCGCCGGCGACGGCGGCCTTCACGGCGGCCTGGCCGGCCATGAACGCCTCGTCGCTGTCGGTCTTCGAGGCGCCGAGCGCAGCCGCACGCTGGGCGATGCCGAGCTTCGCGACGCGCGACTTCACTCCGGGGATACCCTGGTCGACGAGGCCGGCGAGGTACTCGCCCGCGCCACCGAGTTGCACGTGACCGAAGGCATCGGTGCCGGCGGAGGTGGAGACGTAGTTGCCGTCCTTGTCGACGAGGCCTTCGCCGACGACGATCAGGCAGTACTTCTCGCGTTTGAGCACGCGGCGCACGTCCTCGAGGAACTTCTCGGAGTCGAACGGCACCTCGGGCAACGCGATGATGTGCGGCGGATCGTGCGGGTGGTCGCGGCGCTTGGCGAGCGAGGCGCCCGCGGCGATCCAGCCGGCGGAGCGGCCCATGACCTCGAGGATCGAGACGAGATCGCCCTGGCCCATCGCCTGGTGGTCGCAGGCGAGTTCGCGCACGGTCGAGGAGATGTGTTTGATGACCGAGCCGTAGCCCGGGCAGTGGTCGGTGGAGACGAGGTCGTTGTCGATCGTCTTCGGCACGCCAATGACGCGCATCTCCCAGCCCTGCTGCTGCGCGAGCTTGGAGATCTTGTCGGCGGTGTCCTGCGAGTCGTTGCCACCCGCGTAGAAGAAGTAGCGGATGTTGTGGGCCTTGAAGACCTCGATCACGCGCTCGAAATCCTGCTGCTTCTTGAGCTTGTAGCGGCACGTGCCGAGAGCGGCACCGGGCGTGTAGCGGAGGCCGCGGATCGTCTGCTGGGATTCGGAGGCGAGGTCGATGAACTCCTCGTTGAGAATGCCGAGCACGCCGTTCAGGCCGCCATAGATCTCCTCGATGCAGGAGTGGTTGAGAGCCTCGCTGACGACGCCCGCGACGCTGGCGTTGATGACCGCGGTCGGTCCGCCGGATTGACCCACCAAGAGATTGCCCACGAGTTCAGCCATGGCAGTGCGAATTAAGTTGTTGGATTTCGGAAAGAGGTGCCACGAAACGCCCCGCAAAATGGAGTGGCAACCCAATTCTCCGCCGCGAGCCGCTCCGGGACAACACATGGTCGCGCACGACAGCAGACGCTCGCCTCCCGCGTGAGAAAGCGTCGCACGGCAGGCCCGGGAAATAAGGACGCCGCCCTCGTAGCAGACCCCGTGCGCCGAACGGATCCCGGCGGCTGCGCGGCGCCTTCCCGGGATCTGCGGTTGGTGTCGCTGATATCGCAGCAGTTCAGCTGCCTCACGCCGGACAACGAGATGATGTCCTCGTACCTCGTGGACGATACCGGTCGATTCGTGTTTGCCCGTGGTGATCGCACCGCTCGCGGCCGAGATTTGCGAGCGCCTGCGCGTGCGGCAGACCGGAGGAATACCTCGCCCCACGGCCGCCTTCCGCGCGATCAGTGAGGGTTACGTTGCGGCGGCGTTCCGGTTCGCCCGTGCCGCCGCTCCCAGCGCCGAGCTCTACTACAACGACTGCAACACCGCGAAGCTCCTAAGAACCCTGCGGCTGGTGCGCCCGGTTCGCGAGCGTGGCGCGGCCGTCGACGCGATCGGCATCCAAGGTCATTGGCATCTCGACTTTCCAGATGTCGCGATCATCCGCGACGCGATTCTTCGCTGTCATCGACGCATCGGTGAGAGCAAGGACCGCCCGCGCCGAACGGCCGCGCCCGACACATGCCACACCTCCGCCACGGACCGCACCATCGAACTCTCCGCCCGACCGCTATCGGCGGCGCGCTACCGCGGTCGAGGTCAGCCCCTGCGTCGCACCGTACCCGCGACGCCGGTTCCGGAAAACAAAAAGGCCGGAGCGAATCGCTCCGGCCCGTAGGTCACAAAAATGGTCGCGCCTATTTGCGGAACCGGCGCCAGCCGACCAAGCCAAGGGTCAGCGCGCCGAAGACAAGCGCGTAGGTCGCGGGCTCCGGAATGGCGTAGGTATAGGTAACGCTCGCCGCGATCGTACCGCCGCCGGTTGCTCCATCCACAGTCACGCCGTCACCCAAGATCGTGGTGGTGAGACCGTAGAGAGACTGCACATTCACTTGGACGCTGCCAGCGCCCGAATAGAGGTCGACGTAACCCGCCGCGATGTCACCCGTGACAGTAGCGTCCAAATTTTCGTAGTTAAACGCCCCTGATTGGCCTGCCAGAAGATTGATTGTGCGCGAGGGGACCGAGAAATCGAGGCCACCGCCCGACTGGACCCACGAAAGGCTATTCGTGAGACCAGCGGATGTACTGGAGATCGACCAGATCGTGTTCGTAAACGACTGCGTAATCCGGGCGGGCGACGTACCTCCAGCCGTGTACGTGAGGCCAAAATCGTTGACGCTGTAGTCAAAGGTCAAGGTGACGCCCGTCAGGTCGTAGAGGCCGCCTGCGTTGTCGAATTTCGGGATGTAGAAACTCACGGTCGAGCCGCTGGTTAGCGAGACTGGGCTCACGTCATAGGAAATACTCGAGGTCGACTGCGCATAGCCCAACGCCGGAACAAGGCCGGCGGCGGCGAGGAGGAGGACTGAGACTGCTTTCATGGTCTGGTGTGGGGACTGCTAGCTACGGTCAGAACAAGCCAGTAACGATCTAGCGTCCGAGTGGGACGATCCCCACTGCTGAAGCAGGACGACGCAGGACGTTCATGGGATGTAAGGGATGCTTTGGCTTACGGGGCGAAGCAGAGCAGCGCGGACGCCCTGCTGTAGTTCTCATGGCCACCCCGATGCAGACTCGGGGTTTCACCTATTAACCCGAGTGAGGTTCTAGGGGATTTCCCCACAGGCAAGCATCATCTCGCATCCGATACACGTCGCCTTTGTAATAGGATGGCCGATTCACCGAACGCCACGAGAACAGTGCAAGTCGCTGGTTTGCAAGACCCTGCCACAAGCCGATCAGCCCACCGGTCGGCGGGCACACGGCCCTCAGAGCAACGGCGCAGGCTCGTAGGCCGCGGCCTTGGCATTGCGACGAAGGACCGGCTTCACTTGGGAGACGAAAGCATCGACTTGATGCGGGGCGGCTCCGACAAAGCGTTCGTTCTCCGAGAGGATGGCACGCAGCGCTTTCTTCGACAGCCCCAGGCGCTTGTCGCCGGCAAGACGGTCCAGCATGTCGCCGTCGCCGTTTCCGGAACCGCCTTCGCGAATCGCCTTCGCTGCGGCAAGCGCGTGTTCCTTGATCGCCTCGTGCGCGGTCTCGCGGCCGGCTCCGGCCTTCACGGCTTCCATGAGGATCGTCGTGGTGGCGAGGAACGGCAGATTGCGCTCGTTCTCGGCCGCGATTGCCGCCGGGAAGACGTCCATGCGCTGCAGCACGGTGAGGAACGTCTCGAGCAGGCCGTCGATGGCGAAGAACGCATCGGGCAACGCGACGCGGCGCACCACCGAGCAGGAGACATCGCCCTCGTTCCACTGGTGGCCCGAGAGCCCGCCGGTCATCACCGCGAGTCCCTGCAGAATCGTGTGGAAACCGCAGATGCGCTCGCAATTCCGGGCGTTCACCTTGTGCGGCATCGCCGAAGAACCGACCTGCCCTTTCTGGAAACCTTCCGTGAGCAGGCCCTGGCCGGCCATCAGGCGCAACGTCGTCGCGAAGCTCGCGGCGGCGGCGGAGATCTGGCCGAGCGCCGTCACCACCTCATGGTCGAGGCTGCGCGGGTAAACTTGGCCGACCGAGCCGAGCACCGCCTTGAAGCCGAGATGCTTGAGGATGCGCGACTCTAGCTCGTCGACGCGATCCGCCCGGCCGCCGAGCAGCGTGAGCTGGTCGAGCTGCGTGCCGACGGCGCCCTTGAGCCCGCGAACCGGATATCGTTCGAGGAGATTCTCGAGCCGGTCGAACGCGTGCAACAGCTCCTCGCCGAACATCGCGATGCGTTTGCCGAGCGTTGTCGGCTGCGCCGGCACGTTGTGCGTGCGGCCGGTGATCATCACATCGCGGTACGCCTCGGCGCGCGCCGAGAGACCCGCCAACGCCGCGATGATCTTGTCGCGCACGATGCGCAGGCTGCGCTGCACCTGCAGCTGCTCGACGTTCTCGGTCAGGTCGCGGCTCGTGAGGCCGAGATGGATGAATTGGCGCGCAGCCAGTTCGGAAAACTCCTCGATGCGCGCCTTCACGTCGTGGAGCGTCGCGCGCTCGCGGGCCGCGATGGAGGCGAGGTCGATCGTGCCCTTCACACGCTCGTAGTCGCGGATCGCCTCCGCGGGAATCGGCACGCCGAGGTCGCGCTGCGCCTTCATCACCGCGATCCAGAAATCGCGCTCCAGCAGGATGCGCCCTTCACCCGACCAGATCGTGCGCATCGCGGCCGAGGCATAGCGCTCCGCGAGCACATTCGGGATGGCTTCGGCGGACGCGGTGGCGGTCTTCACGGAAACGGGAGTCGCGGCGGGCGCGGTCTCGGCGGAGCGTTTGTCAGTGTTCTTGGCGGGCACAGCGCCCAGCCAAAACGAATCGTCCCGGGCCTGACAATCCCGCAAGCGCCCTAGTTTCCACAGACGGTCATCCACCCAGCCATCGGGTCGTCGAGCGTCGAGCGTCGAGAGACGAGAGCCCGAAGCTCGAGCGGCGCTCGAACACGCGAGCCGTTGACGGCAGTGCACCGAGAAGTTCGGCACCCGGCTGTCGTCGTTCGGCTCTCGACCGAATCGTCGGCTCAGCTCAGGCAGCGCACCGCCATCTCGCGCAGGACTTCCTCCTGCTCGTTGGGCCGATCGAGGATGCGCTGAAACGTCGCGTAGAACTCCTGCTGGTTGTCGATCATCCGCTTCAACGACGGCATCTTCGACGACGACGCGAGCTTCCCGAGATACCAGAGATTCTGCGTGAAGATGTTGCAGGCGCTCTTCTCGGTGAGATCGCCGTACGCCTTGCCGTACGCCTGTTGCGCGCGGCCGAAGCCGGCCTTGTCGAGTCCTCCGGGGCCGAGGCGCACCTCGCCCGCGTCGATCAACATCTTCACCTGGATGAGCAGGCGATTGCGGTTTTGGAGCGACGACAGGATCGGCCGCGCGTCGCCGCCGGCGAAGAAGTGCCGGTGCAACGCCTCGATCGTCCACTGCAGGTTGCCCGAGAAAAACGCCTCGGCCGCCTCGAAAAAGTCGCCTTCCGCCGTCGACACGACGATGTCCGCCACGGCGGCCTCATTGATCGCGTGGCCCTCGCCGCCGACATACGCCGCGAGTTTGCGCACCTCCTCGACGAGCAGCCGCGTATTCGCTCCGACCTTCGCGATCAGGACCGGGAGCGCCTCGCCCTCGAACGTCACGCCCTGTTCCTTCGCCTCGCCGAGCGCGACCTGCTGCAGCATCGCCTCGTCGCCCGCCTCGCCGCCGGCGAGCGTGAAGTCGGAGTTGCCCTCGACCCATTTCGCGAACGACCGTCGCCGGTCGATCGGCGCAGCGGTCACGAGCACGCCCACCTGCTCCGGATCGAGGCCGGCGAGGATGTTCTTCAGCTCCTCCACCTGCGCGAGCGTGCTCTCGGCGCGCCCGGTGACGGAGTCGCCGAGGAAGTTCACGTCCTTCAGCCACACATAGCGCCGGCCGCCGAAAAGCCCGAGCGTCTGCACGGCGTCGCGAAACTTGTTCACGGCCGCCTCGACCTCGCCGACGTTGTTCGCGAAACCGCTCACGATCTCGCGCGAGAAATCATCCGCGGCGTCCGCGGCCAGCGCGGCGAAACGTTCCTTGCCGAGCCGGCCCACGACGAAGTCGTCGGAACCGCAGATGAAGCTGAAACGCGCACCGCTCATGGGAGGAGCGATGGGAAAACGAAACGCGGCCGTTGTCGAGAGCGCGGGCGGGCCAAGCGGCCGCTCGGCGCCGCGCGCGTCACACCGGCAGGTGTTCGCCGAGTTTCTTCAACAACACGCCGAACGGCTTCGGCAACGGCGCTTCGACCACGACCGGTTGGCCGTCGCCGCCGGGAAACTCCACCCGCGCGAGATGCAGGCAGAGCTCGCCGTAGAGCGGTTGCTCGACCCGGGTGCCGTCGCCGGCCGGGCGGTAGTCGCGCTTGATCTCCGAGAGGAAGATCGGCGCGGCTTTCGCGTAGCGGGACTCGCCGACGATCGGCAGGCCGCTCTCGGCGGCGTGCAATCGGATCTGGTGGAGCCGGTCGAAGGTCGTCGTCGCAGTCCAAACCGCGTAGCCGCGGAAACGTTGTTCGAGGCGGAAAGTTGTGACCGTCTTCTTGCCCGTTGTGTGCGAGACCAGCATACGCGGCTCGATCGCGTGCGGCGCGAGCGGCAGATCGCACACGATCTCGCTCTGGGTCGGCCGGCCCATCGTCACGAACCGGTAGGTGAGCTCGATCTGCTCGGAGCCGAGCGCGTTGGCGAGGCGGGCGTTCTCGGCGTCGGTGAGCGCGCACATCACGGCGCCCGAGGCGACGAGGTCCGGCCCCACGATACCATGGAACGCGCCCACGCCGAGGCGGGCGAGCTGCGGTTTGCCCTCGCGCAGCTGGCGGCGCACCTCGCGTACGAGGTCGGTCGGCCGCGGAATCCAGGGATCGGGCGACCACGGCACGCCCGGCGGTTTGTTCAGAACCAGCCAGTCGCCGCCACGCGCGATGATCGGCAGCCGCAACGGCTCGCGCCCGAGCGTCTCGGGCGGAAAGCTGAGAAAATCGTCGGCGGCCATGGGTTGGAAATAGTGTGCGGCTCTCGCTCGGTGCGGAGCCGCCGGAGCGTGTCGGCGCGGCTTGTTCGGGAAAAACAAAACCCCCACGCGGTGGCGTGAGGGTGCGGAACGAGCGCCGGTACGGCGCCTCAGGCCTTCGCCAGCACCAGCTTGCTGAGCTGGGACTTGTGGCGGGCGACGGCGTTCTTGTGGACGACGTTGCTCTTGGCCGCCTTGTCGAGCGCGGAGATGAACTCCACGGCAGCGGCGCGGGCCTCCTCGGTCTTGCTCGCGGCGGTGAGCGTCGCGACCTTGCGCGAAAGGGTCTTCAGGCGCGACTTCACGGTCTTGTTGCGTTCCTGACGGCGGAGGGCCTGGCGGGCGGCCTTGATGGCAGATTTGGTGTTGGCCATGACGTAAATTGATCGAAAGAGGGGTCGAGAACTCAAAATCGCCGGGAGGTGTCAAGCGTGCAGTCCGGCGCCCCGCGTCGGGTCCGTGCACGACGCTCTGCCTCCACGCCCGATACACGCGCAGTGCATCAGGCTTGCGGTTTCGGGCGCCAAGTCTCTGTGTTTGCTTTTTACCCCACCATGTCGTCCGCCCGCAAGAGCCACAACCGCCCCTCCACGCTCGCCGATGTCGGCCGGGAGGCGGGCGTCTCGGCGATGGCGGCCTCCGCCGTCCTGAACGGCGCGCGCACCTCCACGCGCATCTCGCCCGAGACCCGCGTACGCATCATCGAGGCCGCGCGCAAACTCGCCTACCGTCCCAATGCCGCGGCGCGCGCGCTCGCCCAGCGCCGGATGAACACCGTCGGCGTGGCCGCAATCATCAACGACGGCGTCGAGTTCGATCACTATTTCCTCGAGGCGTTCAACGGGATCATCACCAGCGCCGCCACGCACAACCAGACGACGACCGTCTTCGCGCTCCACGACTGGCACCACGATGCCCACCGGCTCCCCGGCTTCTGCGACGGCCGCGTGGATGGCATCATCCTGATCGCACCGGTCTTCGACTCCGATCCGTCGCGGTACCTGCCCACGCACACGCCCTTCGTCGCACTGCATGCGAACAACCCGTTGCCCGGCGTCGTCTGCGTCGAGAGCGACGAGTTGCCCGGCGCGCAGGCCGCCGTCAACGAGCTCATCGCCGCCGGCCACCGCCGGATCCTGCACATCACCGGCACCCGCGGG
The DNA here is from genome assembly GCA_035299125.1 of Opitutaceae bacterium. Lineage (GTDB taxonomy): Bacteria > Verrucomicrobiota > Verrucomicrobiia > Opitutales > Opitutaceae > CAJCBL01. The sequence goes on along the minus strand of DATGXA010000062.1, from coordinate 3,581 downwards.
CTCACCGGCTCCGAGAAACGCATCTTGGGCTACAAGCACGCGCTCACGCAGCACGGGATCCCGGTCGACCCCGAACTACTGATCGACAGCCGCTACTCGCTCGAGGCCGGCCGTCAGGCGCTCCGCGGTTGGCTGCACCGCCATATCGGCAAACCGCTTCCCGATGCGATCTTCGCCGGCAGCGACGCCATCGCGCTCGGCTGCATGGATGTGCTCGCCCGTGCCCATTATTCGGTGCCACGCGACATCTCCGTCATCGGCTTCGACGACACCCTCGCCGCGCGCACCACCGTCCCGCAGCTCACCACCATCCGCCAGCCGCTCCGCGCGATGGGCATGCGCGCGGTCGATCTGCTGCTGGAGCGCATCCGGCAGAACCGCGAATCCAGCCAGACCATCGCGCCCGACACCGTCGTCTTCCCCGTCGAAGTCGTGAAACGCAGCTCCGTCGCCGCGCCGCTCACGCCACGGCCCGTCATTCGGCGTCTCGACTGAAGCCGCACGCGGCGCGCCCGGTCCGGGCACACGCCGCTCAGGCGAGCAGCAACGTCACGCCGAGCAGGCCTAGCGTCGTCGGCACGACCGGGTTCGAGCGCACGCGGATCTCGTCGAGCGCCACCTCCGGCGCCGGGTTCGCCCACTCGAGCGTGTACAGGTATCGTTCATACGCGAACGGATCGCCGTTTTCCGACACGACCACGTGCCGCACACCGTCCACGTTGAACTGCGGAAACTCCGGCCACCAGTCCTGGATGTTCGCCGCGGGCGTGTCGGGACTGTGCGCCGGGCCGACACCGCGCGCCACCAGCGGTATCACCGCCGGCGGCCGGCCCGCCTGCCGGAACTCGTACCAGGCAAACGGAACCCGCTCGCCCGCGTACCCGCAGCCGTGGAGGAAATAGACCGCGCGCACCTTGCGCCCGACCGGCAGGACCAGCTCGTCCGGCAGCGACCGGCGCGAGGTGGGCGGGAAACGGCTCGAGCGCAGTACCGCCACGCTCCGGCCGCGGTTCTGCCGCTCGTCGATCAACTGGAAATCGACGCCGTGGATGCGCAGTAGTCCCGTGCCGAGGTGCAGCAGCGGCAGGTGCCCGAGCCAGCCATGCGGCCGGCGCAGCGAACGGTTCACCACGCCCGTCAGGTCGATCGGCGCGAACGTCGCCGGCGCGCCGCCCTCGACGAGGCGGTGCGACCAATGCCAAGTCTCCGCCGCCTCGCGCAGGCGCTGCTCGAGCGCATGCGGCCACACGCGCGCGAGCCGGTTCACGCCGCGCGCCGCCTCCTCGGGCCGCGCCGCTGGCGGATTCGCCAGCGTCAGCACCGAGCCGCGCTCGCGCAACGATCCCTCCAGCCGCAGCCGCTGGCGCGGTGGCAACCGCCCGAGCCGGCGCACCTCCAGCATCTGCTGACACGCGAGATCCAGCGCGAGATGCGCGATCGTGCGCCCGTCGAAGCCCACGCAGGAGATCGGCGGCTCGTTCGTGCGCGCCTCGGCCGAGTCGCCCACCACCACCACCGAGAGATCCCGCGGGATGCGCAGGCCCTCCTTGCGCATCGCGGCGACGAAACTCTTCAGGATCTCCGCGTCGAAGAGCACCACGGCGCTCGCCAGCGGACACGTGCGGCGGATCCGCTGGAACTCCGTGCGCACCGCCTCGGGCGTGTGAGCGGAAATCTCGTACACATTGCGCGCCGCCGAGGTGAGGCCCAGCCGCAGGCACGCCTCCTCGAACCCCTGGCGCACGGCGCTCGCGCGCAGCAACCGCCGCATCGAGCCCAGGCAAACGATCTCGCGATGCCCATGCGCAAAGAGATGCCCCACGAGTTGCGCCGCCGCCGTGCGCAGATCTTCGGCGGCGATGTTGTGCCCCGCCGGCGCCTCCTCCGCGACGACGTACGGGATCCGCAGCCGGTCGAACTCAGCGGCCTCCGTGTCCCATTCCCAACCGCTGTCGGTGATGCGGGTGATGACCGCGTCGAACCGGTGCTGGATCGCCTTCTGCAGCGCGTTGCGCAGGGTGTCGCGGCCGATGAAGAAAAGCTCCTCCACGCGCACGCCGCGCCGCGCCGCCTCCTCCGCGATCCCCGGGAAACGCACCGAGCGATGCGAGAGCACCGCCAGCCGCGCGCCGACCAGCGACACCGTCGTGGCCGCGACCGGCAGGAGCTTGTAGCCTTCGCGCCGCAGCCGCCCCGCCGCGATCAGGCGCAGCGCCGCGCGGTTCACCGCCGCCTGGCTCACGCCCCACTCGGCGGCGAGCACCTTCTCGGTCGGAAACGGCTGTCCGCGCCGGCCTTCCGCTTGGCGGATCAGGCCCTCGTAACCGGCCAGCGCTTTGTCGACAGGACGAAGAACGGCATTCGTTTTCACAGGGGAATGGAACGCCGAGGTTCGTTCCCCGCCCCGCGTGGAGCAATCCGATTGTCGGCAACAAAAAGGCGCCGCGATGCATCACCGCTCGACTCTTCCGCCGCGCAGCCACGAAACGCTCGGCCCGGACGCGAAAAAACCGCCGGCGGGGAAGCCGGCGGTCGTCCGCTGCCGCAGCAGCGCAAATCGGAATCTCGTTCGCGCCTCAGCGACGCCGACGACGGATCAGCGCCGCACCGAGCGCGATCACGCCACCGATCGCGGCGTAGGTCGAGGGCTCGGGGATCGCGGTGATGTTGGAGAAGTTGTCCACGTTGATGTTCACCGATGCCGGCCGCACGACGCCGGTGCTGTCATCGTTGCCGTAGGTGAACGCCAGGAACATCTGTGCCCAGGTACCGGTGGCGAGCTGGTTGGCGGTGGCGGAATCGATCGAGAAGGTCGCGTGCGTGGGCGTGGTGGCGCCGACCGGAACCTCCACGCTGCCGAGCGATGTCCAGCTGACACCATCTCCCTGCACAAACAGGGACACACTGGCGGGGTTGTACCAGGAGGTGTAACCCGGGTTCAGGTAGGTCATATCCACGGAGAACCCGGTGGTGCCGGAGAAAACCTGCGTACGCTGGGTGGCATCGAGTCCGATGGACAGCGGCGCCCACCACATATCGCCAATGGGCGCCGTGATCTGGAGCGATCCTGTGCCCTCGGTCACGCCGACGGTGGTGGAGTTGGTGTAGGAGTAGCCGCTGTTGAGACTCCAGCCGTCGAGACCGGAATCCCAAGAATAGAGAACATCGGCCGTTGCAGAGGTCGCCAACGCGGCAACCGCGGCCAAAGTCGCGAGGGTGTGGGATAGTTTCATGGGTTTGATGGGAGAACCACCCAAAGGACAGCGGCGCGCCGTTGGCACTGTCAACCGCCCACAGGTGCGTTGGGACATCCGAAGTGTACTCAATCTTAGGGACACCGACGGAGTCCATCGGCAGGATCTCCCCCCTCCGCCTCGCCCTCGCGCGACGCTTGGTGCGCTATTGCCCCGACCGTCCGGCTCGTCTGAGCTTCGCGCTTCGTCGCCTCGTATGCGCTCCGCCATCCCCGAACGTCGTCTGACCGTGTTGCTCGTCGTGCTGTTCTGCGCGGCGGCGGCGGTGCATTTCTGGTGCGCGACACGCAACTGGCATTACCGGTTCATGGCCGGCCACGAGTTCCG
>DATGXA010000061.1:0-8178 GCA_035299125.1 Opitutaceae bacterium | reverse complement strand
GGTACGTCCGCAAACACGACTCACCGCGCTCCAGATCTTCGCCCGACAACGCCGCCAGCCGACCCAGCTGGTAGCGCGCCAGAAAACTGTCCGGCGTGCTCTCGAGCAGCTGCGCGAAGAACTCCCGCGCCGCCCCGTATTTCTTCTGACGAATCAGAAGCTCCGCGAGCGCTATCCGCGGTTCCAGTTTTTCCGGCTGCAACTCCGCAGCCGCTCGAAAAGCACGCTCGGCTTCCGCCCAATCGTCTTCATCAAGGGCCATCTTGCCTTCGAGCATCCGAGCGGTTCCGGCATCCCGCTTGGCGATTTCAGCCAATTGTTCGCGCGCCAGCTTCATGCTCCCGCCGATGAGACGCGGCGCTGCCCGGTAGAACTCAAAAAGTCCCACGCGGTATTGGACGGTCTCCGGATCAAGTTCCACGGCCTTCACAATCGCTTCGCGGCATTTCCTGATGTTGGGGAGCCCGCTGAAGACAGGGTCACGTTGCGCCTTTCGCGCGTAGGCCTCGGACGCATTCGCCCAGTATTCGGCGTTGTTCGGAGCGAGTCGTAGACAGAATTCATATCGTTCGATCACCTCGTCCCAGTCCTTCCGCCGCTTCGCGAGTCTCGCCAGATACGACAACGCGGCATGGTTCTGAGGCTCTTTCGCGAAAATCGCCTCCAGTGCCGCCTTCGCTTCCGAATCACGCCGTGCATGGTAGAGGTCGATGGCTGTTTGCAGCTCCCCGGGCGGAGCTGCGCCAACATCCGCAGCCACGACCGGGCTCGTCAGGGTCAGCGCCACCACCGAACAAAAAAACAACCATACTCTGTGCAGCCGTGTACCAGTACCCATTCGTTGACGGCAGGGATTTGGCGAATGCCGGTCAAATCCATTCGCTGAATGCGGCTCGCTCGCCGGCGAACCACCCGGTTAGTTCGTAGCATATGCCATCACCCGGGACTCGCGCCCTGCAGATGCTTGCCGCAACCATCGGCACGATCGTGTTGATCGCGATAGTTTCGCTCTTCGTGAGCCGATACAACCCGCGCGGAGATTTCTGGGGCGGGGTCGAACCGCCGAAGGCGCAATGCGAAGCCTACGCGCCTGATCGGCTCAGCTCGCTCACCAAGCTTTCGAGCGAAATCTACTCGGCGGAAGCGCTGAACCGATTGGTTCGCGAACCGCAGAACACGGTCACCAACTTGGCTTACGCGGTCGCCGGAGTTGTCGCGTTATCTCTCGGCGTCACACCGCTGGCACGTTCCTTCGCCCTCGCCTGTGTGTTCCTCGCATTCGGCAGCGGAATGTACCATGCCTCATTGCTGCCGGAGTGGCGATTGATCGACATGATGGGAGTCTACGCCGTGCTGTTCTCGTTGGCCCTTTGCGGCTTGACCGAAGTGCGCCACATCCGGCCATCGCTCCGCACCTCGCTTCTGGTCGCAGGTGGCACTTGGGTACTCGCGTTTTGGTGCACGATCCATCGGAACGATTTTCGTTGGTGGGGATTCAAGCCGCTCGATTCGACCACCGTTGTCCTGGTCATGATCGGTCTGAATTCCGGTTTGGTGCTCTACCGATTTACTCGTTTCGCGACACGTCGGCTGTTTCCACACTGGACGCTGCTCGGCGCACTCGCGGTCTTCGGTCCCCTCGCCGGCGCTGGTGGCCAAGGCGACCGTTTCCGCGGCTTCTGGGCAGATCCACAGGCTATCATCCAAGGGCACTCGGTCTGGCACGTCGCGGGAGGCGCCGCTCTGTTGCTGGCGTTCGGACTGTTCTATCTGCCGCAAAACAATGGCGCGTCCGAGAAGTTGCGCCTTGGGCAGGAACAGCTGGTTGAAAAAGAGAAGGTCGCTTAGCCGAGCGCCTTGAGGAGGCGCTCGACTTCGGCGCGCTTGGACTGGAGCTCGGCGAGCTGTTTCTTCGCGCCCTCGAGGACCGCTGACGGGGCCTTGCTGGTGAACGCGGTGTTCGCCAACCGTACCTCAGTGCCCGCGATGAGCGGGCCCAGATTCTCCAGTTCCTTCGCTGTCACCCGCCACCGCGGCGCGACGCCGGCGCACGTGTGAGATCGGTTCTACAAATCAGACTTGCAGGACCTCCCGTCGTTCATTTCTGTCTAAACCGAAATGAAACTCACCGCTGCGCAGGAAAAACTGATTCTTCACTGGGGTGAGATGGGGGCCCGCTGGGGCATCAATCGCACGGTCGCCCAGATTCACGCGCTACTCTACTTCTCGCCCCAGCCGCTCCCGGCGGACGAGATCACCGAAATCCTTCAGGTCGCGCGTTCGCACGTGAGTAACAGCCTGAAGGAACTCCAAACGTGGGGCGTGGTAGGCGTCGTCCATGTGATGGGTGACAGACGGGATCATTTCCAGTCGTTGAAGGACGTCTGGCAGACCTTCGAGATCCTGCTCGATGAGCGGAAACGTCGCGAGGTCGATCCCACGATCAAAGTCCTGCGCGAGACGGCTGCGATGCTCGCGGAAGAGAAGACCGAGCACGACAGCTACACCAAGGAACGGCTCGGCGATCTGCTCGCGTTCATGGAGTCCGTCGACGTGTGGTACGGCGAAGTCCGCCGCCTGCCCCGCGCTGCGCGGGTCAAGCTGGTGTCGCTGGGCGCCAAGCTCAGTCAGTGGCTGCGCTGAAGCGCGGCTCCTTCTGCCTCCATTTTTCTGTTTCTACCGTAATTTCTGAAATTATGAAACAGACCATCGCAATCACCGGCGCGTTTGGCTATTCGGGCAGCCACATTGCCCTGCGCCTCCTCGCGGCTGGGTACGACGTGCTCACGCTGACCAACACACCGGCGGGCAACCACCCGCTCGCCGGGCGAGTTCGCGCGGTGCCGTTCCATTTCGAAGAACCCGAGAAGCTGCAAGAGGCGCTCACCGGCTGCGCAGCGCTCATCAACACCTACTGGGTGCGCTTCGACCATCGGCGGTTCAATCATGCCACCGCGGTGGAGAACACGCTGAAACTCATCGCCGAGGCAAAGCGTGCCGGCGTGGGCCGGATCGTCCATGTGAGCATCACGAATCCCGAGGAAGGCTCGGCCCTGCCCTACTTCCACGGCAAAGGCCGCCTCGAACGCGCGCTTCGTGAAAGCGGCCTGCCGCACACGATTCTCCGGCCGGCGGTGCTCTTTGGCGAAGGCGATATCCTGATCAACAACATCGCGTGGGCGTTGCGTCACCTGCCGTGCTTCGGCGTTTTCGGCGACGGCGAGTACAAGCTCCAGCCTATCCACGTCGACGACCTCGCGGCGCTCGCAGTGCGTGAGACTTTCGCGGCCGGCGAACGAACGATCGAAGCGATTGGCCCCGAAACATTCACCTATCGCGAACTCGCCAGCGCCATCGGCCAGATCATCGGGTGTCAGCGCCCGATCTTCGGCGTGCCGCCGTGGCTCGGCTACATCGCCGCCCGCATCGTCGGCTGGTGGCATCGCGACGAGTTCGTTACCCGCGAGGAGATTGTCGGCCTGATGGAGAATCGTCTCTACGTGGCTGCCGCTCCGGCCGGGACAACGAAACTCACCGACTGGGCCAGAGAGCACGCTACCACACTGGGCCGCACCTATGCCAACGAACTGGCGCGTCGGCATAATACAGGTCCGGAGACACGCGGGGCGAAGATCCGCCGGCACGAGCCGAGCCCGGGCGATGCGATCAAACCGAGGTGATCATTTCTGCGCCTTGCCGAGGCTCTCGATCACGGTGCCGACACGGTCGGTGAGGTCGTCGATGCCGCGGCCGCCGGAGAGCAGGTGGATCTGTTTCTCGGCCTCGAGCGGGTGCATCTTGCCGGAGCCGAAATCGGTCAGCACGGTCTGCACGCGGTTCCAGAAGACGCGCGTCTCCTCGAGGCGGGTGCGGTCCTCGAGGTTCATCGTGCGGCCCTTGGTCTGCGCGAGTTCGTCGAGCATCGTCACGACCTTCGTCTTCACGTCCTTTGCGGTGCCGCGGCAGGATTCCTGGAGTTTCTCGTAGTGGCCGAGCTGCGGCTGCCGATCGAGCATCTCGTAGTGTTTGATGCGCGTGACGTCGCCCGCCTGTTGTGACCAGCGCCAGTCGATCGCATCGGTGCCGCTGACCTTGCTGTCGCGGCCGCGGGTGATCCTGGTCCAGGCCAGATCGCGGTAGGCCTCGGAGTGCGAGAGCGTGGTGATGTTCTCGAAGGCCGACTTGGGCGAGTAGCCGGTCTGGCGGCGGTAAAGATCCTCCCAGACCTTCTGGCCGGTTTCCTGGAACTCGCGCGGCGAGACGGGCTGGCCGTCGCAGGTGAGCCAGGCGTTGCGGCGCAGGCCGCTGGCGCCGTCGGGGACCCAGTCGGGCTGCTGGCGCAGGGCGAGGTCGAAGTCCATCGAGACGGTGCCGGTGCTGGAGGCGTTGCGGATCGGGGCGACTTCGATCGGTCCCCATTTTCCGATGGCGCGGCCGTTCACGTCGCGCCCGCCCCGCATGAGCGACTGGAACTGCGGGACGAGGTCGGCATGCACCTGGTCGATGGTGCGGGTGTAGAGGCGCTGCTCGACCGGCAGCGCCTGGGTTTTCAGATACACCTTGGCGCCGAAACTGGAGTTGACCGAGCAGGCCTTGCGGCGGACCTCCGCGGCGAGCTGGTCGAGTTCCGGCGAGGCGGTGCCGCCGCTGCGCAGCTGGGCGGTGCGGTAGCGCTTGGCTGTATCGAGGAAGTCCTTCGCGAACGCGGCATCGAGCTCCATCTGCTGCTGGTGTTTCGCGGCGGCGATGGCCTGCTTCGCGGAGGGTTTCCACTCGGCGGAGGGTTTTCCGAGGTCGATGTTGGCCGCGATGGCGTCGCCCACGTAGCCGGTGGCTTTGCCCATGAGCCACTTCGAGCCGGTGGCGGTAACGACGGATTGGAGGCGGTCGCGAAACGGCGCCTTGGAGTCCTGGTTGTAGGCGTCGACGGCGCTCCAGGTGTAGTCGACGGTGTCGCTCAGGCTGGTGACCACCGCTTTCGTGCCCTCGAAGAGGCCGGCCTTGAGTCCGGCGGTGCCGGAGCCGGTGGTGTAGTACTGGTCGAGGCCGTTGTTCAGGCCCGAGGTGGTGAAGCTGTAGAGCAGGCCGGCGGCCTGGTAGCCGCCCGTGCCGGAGAGGAGGCCGAAGGTGAAACCGGCGGCGGTCTCGGTGGTCTCGGCGGCCCAGACGCGGCGCTCCCAGGCGGCGGTCTCCGCGTCGGCGACGTCCTTGTCGGCGCCGAGCTTGGCTTGGACTTTCTGGTACGCCTCGGCGTTCACCTCGCGCCACATCGCGGGATCCATGCCCTTGCCGGCGTCGAGGAGGGCGCCGGTCTTCTGGACAAGGGCGCGGCGGTCGGAGTCGTCGAGTTTGGCGAGGAGCGCTTCCTGGGTGCGGCGGGCCCGGTCGACGGTGGCGAGCCGGTTCACGTCCTCCTGGGCGCTGCGTTCGATCTGGGCGCGGCACATGTCGTCGAAGGCGGAGCGGGTGTGGACGATAACGCCCGTTTCGAGCGAGCGGATCAGGTCCTGTTTGGCCTGGATCTCGGAGCGCTGTCCGGTGATGCGGAAATCGAGTTCGCGCACGAGGGTGTCGTCGCACGGGCTGGCGGCGGCGGCGCGGTCGCGGTCGGTCTGGAGGCCGGAGAGGTACTTCTCGATGCACTCGATGTCCTTCCGGTAGGTGGCGGTCGTCTCGGCGATGGCGGCTTTTTCAGCAGCGGCCTGTTCGGCGGCGCGGCGCTTGGCCTCGGCGAGCGCGGCGTCGGCCTCGGAGCGCAGGAGCGCTGCGAGTTTGGCGAACTGATCACTCACTTTGTCGCGGCCGATTTTCGCCCACGGATGATCCTCCGTGAAGAACCGCCGTGCCTCCTCGCCAGCGGCGACGGCATCGGGCTCGAGCGGGGCTTGCACGGGATCGACGAGGTTGAAGCTGACTTCGATCATCCGCGGGGCGACGCGGGTGAGGACCGACCGGTTTTCCGCCTTGGCCGAATCGCCGCTGGCGAGCTGGCCGATCCAGCGCTCGGTCGTCTCGGCGGAGTAGGCTTGGAGGCATTCGGTGAGGCGACCGCCGGCGAACTGGCGGGCGGCGAAATTGCGGCCTTCCTTTGTTTCGAGGTCGGGCTGGTCTTCGACGATGCCGTAGTTGACCCACGAGGCGTGGGCCGGGTCGTCGAAATAGGGGAGACCGACGAGGCGCAGCGCGCGGCGGTGCTGAGTGCCCGATCGGTCGGGCGTGAAGCTTGCGGGGCCGGAGCTCTTGTCGCGCTCGAAGGTCGCAACCAAGGCGAGTTCAACCAGGCGGCGGCCGTCCGCGGAGATCGTACCGCAGACCATTGTCGTGGTCTTGTCGTAGTTGCTGGCGGTCTTGATATGCCCGAAGAAACAGCGGTCGGCCCACTCGATCGGGCTGGACTCGTAGCGAGTGACGAACGCATCGGGGTTGGTCTGGTCGGTGGGCACGATCGCCGAGGGGATTTGGTTCCAAACGAGGTTCGCCTCCGAAAAATGCGGCGTGGTGCCGGTGACGCGGGCTTCTCCGGTGGCCTTGATGGTGAGGTTGAGGTGGTTTTTGGTGCGGAGGCGTGTCCAGAGTTCACCGTCGGCGATGTCCTGCACGTACTGGATCGCGGCGTCGGCCTGGGTGCGGCGCTTCTTCTTCAGGCCGACGGCGTCGGGCGGATCGCCGAGGGCGGCGATGGCGTCGGCGACATTCGCGAGGTCGTCGCGCAGCGTGCGCAACTGGCGGCCGTAGCCGTGCGCCTGCTGGAAGAGCGCGTCGGCCCCGTCGGCGTGGCCGTAGCCGGCGGCGGTCATCGCCTCCTGCCAGGTCTGGTTGAAGCGCTCGAGCGTGAAGGCCGTGGCAGTGCGCAGGGTGAGGAAGCGCGCCAGCAGCGGGTTGAGGCGGTTGAGGTACTCGACCACGGGCTCGGCGGGGAAGTCGAAGGCGGCGGCCCACGACTGCTCGAACTTCGCGTTCTCGGCCTCGGTGCGCGGCCCGAGCACGATGCGCAGCTGTTCCATCGCGGCGGATACTGCGGCGCGGTAGTCGGCCTTCGACAGCCGGCGGAAGTCGATCTGCGCGGGGAGTTGCACCTGCAGGTCGGGCATGGGCGGGGCGGGCGGCAGGGCCTCGGCCTGGGCCACCGTCGCCTGGGCCTGCGCGGCGATCGTGGCCGGATCCGGCCGCTCGTCGCCGCCGAGCAGCGAACCGGCGGATGCCTCGGGCGCGCGCCCGTCCTTCTTGGCGAGGATCTGCGCGCGCCCCTTGTCGAGGATCTCGAGCGTCTTGGGCTTGGTGGTGAGGCTGCGGGCCTTGTCGTTGTCGGCGAGGGCGGCGTCGTAGTCCTTGAGCCGGAGCGCGACGGCGGAGCGCAGGATGTAGTAGTCGGTCCGCTCGGGCGCGAGGCCGATGGCGGTGTCCAAGGCCGCGCGGGCCTCGGCGAACTGGCGGTTGCGGGCAAGCGCGTTGCCGAGCTCGTAGTGGACCTGCGGATTGGTCTTCTCCATCTCGCCGACGAGCTCGAGATCCTCGATCGCCGAGCCGAGCTCGCCGAGCGCCACGCGCACCAGGCCGCGACGGTAGAGGGCGATGGCGCTGCCTTCGTCGAAGGCGACGGCCATCTCGAGGTCGGCCAGCGCGCCCGCGTCGTCTTTCGCCAGATGGCGGGCCCAACCGCGGAAGATGTAGGGGCCGGCCGCGTAGGGCGCGACCTTCACGGCCTTGCCGTACTCGGCGATCGCCTCCGCGTACTTCCTCTCTTTCTCGAAGGCTTCTCCGCGTTTGATCGCAGCATTGGCCTCTTCGACCGAGTCGGCGCGGAGGGACAGGCAGCAGACAAGCAACAGGCCGAGCAAGGAGAGCAGTCGCATAGCGGAAGGGGGGGAACCAATCGGACCGAGAACCGGGCGGCGGCGCCCAATGGAGTTTAGCGGGCCGGCCGTGCTGTCGAGCGGCAATCCGTGCCGCGCGACTCTCCCCTTCCGCATCGCGCGGCGGTTTGCTATCAACGCCCGCATGAGAAGGACCGTCGCGCTCGTGTCGCTCATCCTCGGCCTGGCCGCGCTGCTCGCCGCCACCGCCCAGCTCGTATTTCTGGCGGCCGGCGAAACGACGGAGGCCCGGGTCGCCGGCGTCGCCTACGACGACCCGGAGACCGAGATCCGCTACCGTCGGCGCGGTGCCAACACTGCCACC
>DATGXA010000060.1:0-2140 GCA_035299125.1 Opitutaceae bacterium | reverse complement strand
GACTTGCGCGGAGCCGCGGCTTTCGAACTGCGCCGCCTCGCAGACAAACGGGCGCTGCCTGCACTACGCCGCCGCCTCGTCGCCGAGCGCGATCTCAAGGCGCGCGCTGCCGTCGTCGGTGCGCTCGGCGCCACCGGCGATGAGACCGATGTCGACCGCCTCATCCCGCTCTACAAACGCTTGAGCGCGGCCAACGCGGGGAGCCTCGAAGCCATGCTTCGCGACACCATCATCACCGCGCTCGACTCGCTCGGCGCGCCATCCGCCCTCGGTTTTCTGCGCGAAGTCGCCGCACAGGGAGCCGATGCCGATCTCCGCCGGCGAGCGAACGAGGCCGCCGACCACATCGAGGCGAAGTCCCAAGGCGAAAGCCTCCGATCGTCGCAACCCGCGCCCGCGGCCGCCCAGCCATCAATGCCGTCAGCATCGCAGTCGGCTCGACCGCCCCCCACCCCGCTATCCCCGCCTTCACGACAACCCTCGCCCCGCTCCTCCCGCCCCGAAACAAAGCCGCCATCACTTCCCAACTACCGCTTGAGGGCGATCCTCGCCGGCGCCGCTTGCCTCACGCTGTTCCTGATCTTCACCGTCTTCTGGGTTTCGCGCCTCACGCAACCACCGTCGGTCGACGCCGCCGCCACCGCGGCCCTCATGGCCCATCTCGCTCCCGAGACGGAGAAAGCCGAGGCCGCGTTTCGCTCGCGCCAGACAGCGCAACACGCAGCGGCGGTCGAATCCGCACGCTACGCCCATGGCCGTGGCGGCCTTTCGGTCCGCAGCGATCCCGACTACGCCAACATCGCCATCAACGATCATCCTTTTGCCTCGGAGGGGGGGCAGCCCTACGTGATCTCCGGTCTGCGCTTCGGAAAATACATCGTCAGCGCCAGCCGCGATGGTTTCGAGGACGGGAAAGTCGAAGTCGACCTCAACGAGGCGCGGATGGCGGAGGTCGTGGTGAAGCTCACCCGTTCCACGGGCCGACTCGAGCTCACCACCACACCCGATCACCTCCCCGTCCACATTCGGCTGCATTGGTCCGCGTCGTCCGACGCACACGAAGGTTTTTCGCCCTTGGAACTGACTTCGCCCATCGCGGTCGATCTTCCGACCGCTTACTACACCGTCACTGTCAAACGGGACGGTTTCGACGACTACGAGCGCGACGTAAAGGTCAACCGCGGGGAGACGGCCGTCGAAAGCATCGAGGTGATCGGCGGCCGGCTGGAAATCGTCAGCACGCCCGCAGGCGCCGAGATCTTCGAGAACGACGAACGCATCGGCGCGACGCCCTACACCGTCGCAGAGGCCCGCCCGGGATACCGACACCTCCAGCTGCGACTGGAAGGATACAAGACCGCCGCTCTGGACTTCGGCATCGGCCCCGGGGTCACCACCCACGAAGAGGTTACGTTGAAGGAACTGGACGCGCCGGAAGCAGGAGATCCGTAATTCTGTCCGGTGACGCTTCTGGAATAGGCACCCGTTTTCGTTTCTCGCGTCGGGTACGTCCCGGGGATCTTTCAGGGTCGTGTGAAAATGGCATCGCGGCGCGGTCGCGCCCGTTTCTCGGGCTGCAATTCGGTGCACCGCCTCCCATCCCGATGGCATCCGCGTGCCAGCCAACGCGTGTCCGCATCCCCTGTTCCCTCGCACACGCCATGACCGCCCAGCGTCTCCTGCTCGTCGCCGGCCTGCTCGCCGGTTCTCTCGGTCCGGTCGCTCTCGTCGCCGCCCCCGATACTCCGGCTCGCGTCGAAGTGAGCCTCGTCTGCACCGCCGCCTCGAATCCTCCGCTTGGCGCCAACGAGTTCGGCGATCCGGGTGGCACGATGTTTTCGGCGGGCAACCTCATCCCTGATTCCGGCAACGAACCGATCTCGATGCGCCGACGCGTGCGCGTCTCCCGCTCGGGCACCGAGAATGGCTACCCGTGGTTCGAGTTCGACGAGAGCGGCGGCATCACTGGCTGGGAACTCACGACCACCGGTCTCTACAACGGCGCGAGCGTGCGGCTCTACCGGCTCGTGGACTCCGCCGGCCAGCCGCTTCCCCAGAGCACGACCGACGACTACGTCGATCTGACTAGCGCCGCCGACTACGCGTTCGTTGGCAACGCCACGATTCCCGAAGCCGGCGC
>DATGXA010000059.1:0-4425 GCA_035299125.1 Opitutaceae bacterium | reverse complement strand
GGAGTGCGAGAAGACAGCGACCGGCAAACCGGCCGCGGGGCCGACGCCGTGCCAGAGCAGACGGGTGAAGACGGCGAGGCAGCCCGCGAGCAACGGCGAGCGCCTATAGAGGCCGGCGAGATCGGTGAGGTCCTGGCAACGGCCGGCACGCTCGACGATCGCGATGACACCGAAGCAGCCGACGGTCGCGAGACCGTAGGTGGCGGCGTAATAGAACACCGGACCGGGACCCGCGCGGCCGGCGGCCACGACGCCGAGCAGCATGGCGCCCGCGTGGGCGATGGCCGAGTAGGCGAGCAGGCGGCGGACGTTCGACTGGGCGAGCGCGCCGAAGTTGCCGACGAACAGCGAAGCCAGCGCGAGCAGCGCGACCATGGGCGTCCAACCGACGACGAGCGGCAGCTCGCTGATGCGTCCGGAGGTGAAGCCGAGTCCGGGCCAAAGCAGGCGCAGGAAGAGAGCGAAGCCGGCGAGTTTCGAGGCGGAGGCAATCAGCGCGGCGGAAGAGGCCGGCGCGCCCTGATAAGCGTCGGGCGCCCAGAGGTGGAACGGCGCGGCGGCGGCCTTGTAGCCGAAGCCGACGATGATCATCGCGAGCGCGACGACCACGAGCGGTGTCATGCCTTGCAGGGAAATCTGGATGGCGATGACGGGCAGGTCGATCGAGCCGGTGGCGCCGTAGAGCAGGCTGAAGCCGAAGAGGAGGAACGCAGCCGACATCGCGCCGAAGAGGAAATATTTCAGCGCAGCCTCGGCGGATTGCGGCGAGGTCTTGTCCCAGCCGGCGAGCACGTAGAGCGCGAGGCTGGCAAGCTCGAGCGCGAGGAAAGCGACGAGCAGCTGCTGCGCTCCCGCCATGAGGGTAAAGCCCGCGGAGGAGAGCAGAAGGATCGCGACGTATTCGGCGGGGTGGCGGAGCGTGACGACACCGTGGAGCAGTCCGAGCGTGAGGCCGGCGAGCACGAGGACGCCGAGGCGCGCGGCGAGCGTGAGCTGGTCGAGTGAGAAGACGCCGCCGAAGACCGGTCCGCCGATGCCGGCGTTGATCGAGGCGTAGAGCGCCGCGACGATGGCGATCAGGCCCAAGAAGATGGCCGAGCTGAGGCGTTGCGCGGAGGTCTTTTTCCGGCCGGTGGCGAGGTCGAAGCCGAGCACGACCAGCGCACCGACGGTGAGGTTGATTTCGGGCAGGAAGGCCCGTCCGAGTTCAGCGTAGCTCAAAGCGTTCATGAGGCGCCTCCATCAATCGGGCGGAGAAATTTAACACAGAGGACGCGGAGGACACAGAGTGCAGAAACCAGAGATGAATTCCTCTGTGTTGAGAAAATCAGTCCGTTCATGACGCACCTCCCGTGAGCGCCGCGCGGAAGAGCGGCGATTCGAGCGCGGGCCGGATCCAGTCGAGCAGCGCGTCGGGATTCAGGCCCAGGTAGACCATCGCCGCGATCAGGATGATCGCGCCGGCCTTCTCGGCCCAGGTGATGGGCGGAAAGTCATGCGCGTGCGCGTCGTGACCGTGCGCGGCCGCGGAGGCGGTGTCGGTCTTGCCGAAGAAGGAAACCTGGATGGCACGCAGCGTGAAGGCCGCGGCGACGAGGACGCCGGTGGCGGCGATCAGCGCCCAGAGCGGCGAGGTCTTCCACGTGCCGACGAGGATGGTCAGCTCGGCCGGGAATCCGCTGAAGCCCGGCATGCCCATCGAAGCGAGGCCGGCGATGACGAAGACGACGGCGGCGAAAGGCAGGAGCTTGTGCAGGGGCATCGCGCGGAGGTCGGCGAGTTTCCGGGTATGTGTGCGCTCGTAAACCATGCGGCCGACGACCGCGAAGAGCAGGCCGGCGATGATGCCGTGCGAGAACATCTGCAGCACCGCACCGCTGACCGCGACGGAGTTGGCCGCGGCGAGGCCGAGGAGCACGAAGCCCATGTGGCTGACGCTCGAGTAACCGATGACGAACTTGAAGTCCTCCTGCACGAGCGCGACGAGGCCGGCGTAGACGATGCCGATGATGGCGAGCCACGCGATGACCGGTGCGAAATACGCGAGGCCGGTCGGAAACGTTGCCATCGCGACGCGCAGGCAGCCGTAGGCGCCGAGCTTCATGACGACGCCGGCGAGCAGCATCGAGGC
The DNA here is from genome assembly GCA_035299125.1 of Opitutaceae bacterium. Taxonomy (GTDB): domain Bacteria; phylum Verrucomicrobiota; class Verrucomicrobiia; order Opitutales; family Opitutaceae; genus CAJCBL01. Next base: position 2,294 of record DATGXA010000059.1, on the reverse strand, counting down.
GGCGGTGGGCGCGGCGACGTGGCCGGTGGGCGCCCACGTGTGGAAGGGGAACATGCCCGCGAGCACCGCGAAGCCGGTGAACACGAGGGCGAACATGCCGAGCTGCTCGAAGCGCGAGAATTGCGTCGCGGCGAGCGCGAGATCGGAGAGCGCGAAGCTCGTCCCGCCCGACGCGGCGTAGGCCCAGAGCAGGCCGGCCATGACGAGCGCGCTGCCGGCGAACGAATAGAGCACGAGCTTCATCGCGCCGTATTCGCGGTTGGTGGAGCCCCAGTTCGCGATGAGGAAATACTTCGGAACGATCGCGATTTCGTAGAAGACGAAGAACAGGAACGCGTCCACGCTGAGGAACACGCCGAACACGCCGCCGATGAGCGTGAGGTAGAACGCGAAGAACTCACCGGTGCGCTCCTCGATGTTCCAGGAAAACAGCACGCCGACGGTGGCGGCGAGGCCGGTGAGCACCATGAGCGTCATGCTGATGCCGTCGGCCGCGAGGTGGTAGCGGACGCCGAGTTCGGCGATCCACGGGACGTCGACCAGGGTCTGGAGCCCGTTGGTCGGCGTGAAGTGCGCGCCCGCCCAGAGCGCGAGGCCGAGGGACGTCAGCGCGGTGACGAGAGCCACGACGCGCGCCAGTTGCGCCGAGCGCGCGCCGGCCAGCAGCGCGAGCGCGGCGCCGGCGAAGGACACGTAGATGGTGCAGGGAAGCGCGTTCATTACGGGAGAGAAGAAACCCACGAGGTGACGAGCGGGTTGACCAAGCCGGCGAGGAGTTGCGGGAGCAGGCCGAGCACGAACATCAGGGCGATGAGCGGGAGCAGCGTGACGATTTCACCAGCGTCGAGGTCGCGGAAATTCACGCCGGCGCCCTTCGCCGGGCCGTGGAAGACGCGCTGCCAGAAAGTGAGCAGGAAGAGCGCGGTGGCGAGCAGGCCGAGCGTCGAGACGGCGGCGGTCATCGGCGCGAGGCCGAAGACGCCGCGGAAGATCAGGAACTCGCCGACGAAGCCGTTCAGGCCGGGCAGGCCGAGCGAGGAAAACAGCGAGATGCCGCACAGCGCGGCGAAGACCGGGGCCGCGGTGCGGATGCCGCCGAAGTCGTTCAGGCCGCGGAGACCGTTGGAGCGGTTCTCGAGGACACCGACGCAGAAGAACAACGCGGCGGCGGAGAGGCCGTGGTTGAACATCTGGAGGATCGCGCCGCTGAGGGCCGAGGCAGAGGCGTCACCGGGTTTGCCCGCGAGGGCGACGGCGAAGAGCGCGAGCAGGCAGTAGCTCAAGTGGTTGACCGACGAGTAGGCGACCATGCGCTTGAGGTCGGTCTGCTTGATCGCGGCGTAGGCGCCGAGCACGACACCGGCGACGGCGAGCCAGATCAGGCAGGGCGCGGCGGCATGCAGGTCGGCCGGAAAGATCGGCCAGAGGATGCGGAGGAAGCCGTAGACGCCCATCTTCGACATCACGCCGGTGAGGAACATCGACGCACCGGTCGGCGCTTCGGCGTAGGCCGGCGGCAGCCAAGTGTGGAACGGGAAGAGCGGGACCTTGACCGCGAGGCCGAGGAACACGCCGAGGAAAACGATGAAGGACCACGAACTGCCGACGGCGCCGAGTTTCGCGGCCAGCGCGCCGGACTTGGCCAGCGCGGCGAGGGCGACGAAGTCGAAAGTGCCCGTGGCGACGAACAGCGCGGCGAACGCCATCAGCATGAACGCGCTGCCGCCGATGGTGTAGATTACGAACTGGTAGGCCGCGCGCGTCGCTCCGGGTCCGCCCCAGAGTTTGATGAGGAAGAACGCGGGGACGAGGCTCAGTTCCCAGAAGATGAACCACGCGAAGAAATCCAGCGCGAGAAACACGCCGAGCGCGGCGCCTTGCAGGAACAGGAACAGCGCGGCGTAGAGCGCGGGCTGTTTCGCGGCGCGAGTGGTGCCGAAAAGCGCGACCGGGGCGATGAGGCCGGTGAGCAGCACGAGGACGAGGCTCAGGCCGTCGATGCCGAGGTGGTAATTGACGCCGAGCGCGGAGATCCACGCGTGCTTCTCGACGAACTGGAGACCGGTTGCCGGATCGAAGCCGGAGAGGACGGTCGTGCCCAGTCCGAGCGTCGAGAGGCTGAAAATCAGCGCGAGCGCGCGGGTGGGACCAGCGGGGAGCTTGGGCAGCAGGGCGAGCAGGAGCGCACCGGCCCACGGCACGAAGATGATGAGCGAGAGGAGCGGCAGGGAGTTCATGCGCTCAGAAATTCAGAGGGCCACAAAAGGCGCAGAACGCGCAGAAGGGCGGAGGAG
>DATGXA010000058.1:0-2336 GCA_035299125.1 Opitutaceae bacterium | reverse complement strand
ATGTGGGTGCCCGCCACCGAGACTCCCGACGGTGGCCTCGCCCTCGAGAATCTCACCGAGCTCCGCCCGCACCTGGCGCGCGCCACAGCTCTGCTCCTCGGCCCCGGCCTCGGGCGCGAACGCGAGACCTTCGCCCTCGCCCAAGGCCTGCTCTCGCTCGCCGAGTGTCCGGCCGTGTTGGATGCGGACGCATTGCATCCGCCGGTGATCGAGGCGCTGGGCACGAGACGCACTCGGCCCCTCGTCATCACGCCGCACCTCGGCGAGTTCGCCCGCCTGCGCGGCACCGAGGCGCGCGCCACCGTGGCAAACGCCGAGCTGATGGACTTCGCGATGGAGCGAAATCTCACCGCGATCTTGAAAGGCCCCGTTTCGCGACTCTCCGACGGGCACGGCGTGTGGCACAGTCTCTTCGGCGGCCCAGTCCTCGCTCGCGGCGGCAGCGGCGACATCCTCGCCGGGCTCGTCGCCGGCCGTGTCGCCAGCGGCGGACTCGACGAGTTGCTCGTCCGCGTCGCCCAAGGACTCGTCTGGCACGGGCTCGCCGCCGATCACCTCGCCCGCGCGCACGGCGCGTCGTCCGCCGTCGCGACCGATCTCCTCGCCCACCTCGCTCCCGCACTCCGCGACTCCGCCCATGAGCCGTGAACTGACCGAGCTTCAGGCGCTGCTCGTCCTCAACGCGCTGCCCAACATCGGCCCGATCACCACCAACCGGCTGGTCGAAACGCTCGCGGGTGATCCGCGCCGCGTGTTCACCGCCAACGCGAAGACGTTGCAGGCGGTGCGCGGTGTTGGCCCGGTCATCGCCGACACGATCCTCGGCTGGGAAAACCATTTCGATCTCGCCCGCGAGGAGGAGCGCCTCGCGAAAACCGGCGCCGAGTTCATCACCGCGCGCGATCCGCGTTACCCCGCCGCGTTGCGCGAGATCCACGACCCGCCGATCGGGCTCTACCAGAAAGGTGGTTACCGCTGGGACCGCCCCGCTGTCGCCATCGTCGGCAGCCGCCGCACCACACTCTACGGCCAGACAGTCGCGAAACGTTTCGCCGGCGAGCTCGTTCGCGCCGGTTTTTGCGTCATCAGCGGACTGGCACGCGGCATCGACACCGCCGCGCACGAAGGCGCGCTCGAGGCGGGCGGCGCCACCGCGGCCGTGCTCGGCACCGGCATTGATCTCATCTACCCGCCCGAGAACCTCGAGCTGTACCGTCGCGTCGAAGCCGGGGGCGCGCTCGTGAGCGAGTTCCCGTTCGGCCGGCGAGCCGATCGTCAGAGCTTCGCGATGCGCAACCGCATCGTCTCCGGCCTCTGTGCGGCGGTGGTCGTGGTCGAGAGCGATGTCGACGGCGGCTCGATGATCACGGCGAAGTTCGCCGGCGAACAGGGTCGACACGTATTCGCCGTTCCCGGCCGCATCGACCAGCCCACCAGCGCCGGTTGCCACCAACTCATCCGCGACGGCGCGGTGCTCTGCACCAGCGTAGACGACATCCTCGCCGAACTCCAGTCGCTGCCCGGCCTGCATCCCGCCGCGCGCACCGGACTCGCCAAAGGCGCCGCAGCCGCCGCGAATCCCGCGCTCACCGAAGACGAGGCGAGAATCCACGCGATGTTTGCCGGCGGCGAAATCCTCACGCTCGACGCGCTCCTCGAGAGGACCGGTCTGCCCTACGCCGAACTCGCGCCGGCGCTGATGATGCTCGAGTTGAAGAAGCTCGTCGCGAAACGGCTCGACGGCACCTACGAGGCGCGCGGTTGAGTCCGTCCGGGACGAGCGCTGCGGCAGCTTCGATTGAAGGGCTCGCGCGATCCGCGGGATTGTTTCCGTCTTCACCCCAATCCCCTGATGAACCGCTCCGAATTCCTCCGTCGCACCGCCTGCGCCGCCTGTGCCACCGCCGTGCTCGGCTCCAACCGGCTCGGCGCCGCCGAGGGCGACGATGTCGCCGCCGTCCAGAGACGGCTCGAGCAAGCCGCCGGCGAAAACACCTTCACGAACAACTGGCTCTCGGATCTGTTCGACGCGATCGACGCGGAGGTCGACCGGCCCACGCAAGAGCGCCTGCTCGAGGCCTGCGGGCGCGGTTGTTTCCGCCGGCACAAGTTCAAGCAGGACATCGCCGCCGAGGGCTCTGGTGGCCTCGACCGGCTGCTCGCCGCCTATCGGAAGAACTTCAACATCGAGCGCGTGGGCGACGAAGTGCACATCCGCTACGGCGGAGGCAAATGTTTCTGCCCCGCCGCCAAGCACCGGCCCCCCCGCGCCAACGACGTGCAATGCGAGTGCACCAAAGCCACACACCAAATGATCTTCGAGACGGCGCTCGGCC
>DATGXA010000057.1:0-2366 GCA_035299125.1 Opitutaceae bacterium | reverse complement strand
GCGGCTCGGCGTGGCGTGTCCGAAGTTTGGAGAGGCGGGCGACGGCGGTGCGTCGGCTGGCGCGAATCCATTCGGCCGGCGGCGTGCGCCGGACCGGATCATCGAGGCGGAGAAGATCCGGCGCGTGCTCGGGTGGTCGCCGCGATTTGCCGACTACCGCGCGGGCTACGGTGCGATTTTGGCACCGAAGGATTGAGATCTTTTGGCGGCGACGGTGAGCGCGGCGGGGCTCGGCGGTGTCGCCAAGGAACCGATCCGGGCGCTTGAATCGGCTGGTGCGAAGACCGTTGAGGAGGGCATGAACAGCCAGCTCCTCATCCGTTGCGCCGGGCCGCGCGACCTCGCCGAGATCGCGCTTCTGGTCGTCGCGTTTCGCAACTCGCTCGGGAAGGAGCGCCCGGCCCGCGGTGAGATCGAACGGCGTCTCGAACGGCTGCTGCGCGACCCGGCGGTGACGATCGGTGTGGCCGCGGAGGGGCGGGCGTTGCTCGGGTACGCGTTGCAGCGGCGGTGTTTCTCGCTCTGGGCGGGCGGCGGGGCGGCGGTGTTGGAGGATCTTTTCGTGCTCGAGCCGGCGCGCGGGCGGGGCATCGGGCGGCGGTTGACGGAGCACGCGATCCGCGAGGCGCGGGCGGCGGGTTGCGAGGGGTTGTCGCTCGATACGAACGAGCGCAACGCGGTCTCGACCGCGCTGTACGGCAGCCTCGGGTTCAGCTGCGAGCGTGCGCGCTGGGAGGGCGGCCGGCAGGTGCGCTACGACCTCGCACTCGCGCCGGCGCGATCCGTGGAGTCCGACCTGCGCTGGGGACCGTGGATGGTGAAGTGGTGAGGACGAGAAACGCCGTCGGAACCGACTGAAGGCAACGAAGGGAACGAAGCCAGAACAGGGTGGCCGGGGGCCGCGCGGCAGGCGGATCTCGGCAGTCGGCGGAACGGGGCGAGTCCAGAAGTGCTCGCGGTGGTGTGCCGCGGCGGAGTTTTCCATTGCGTCGGGTTGGGGCGGGCCAAGCCTCGCGGGCCAAAACCCAAACCCATTTCGTACCATGGCTGGACTCGGCAAAATGTTGAAACAGGCGGCGAAGATGCAGAAGCAGATCGAGGTGCTTCAGCAGGAACTCGAAAAGAAGGAGATCGATGTCTCGAGCGGTGGCGGCGCCGTGAAGATCAAGGTCAACGGCCAGGGCAAGTTCGTCGCGCTGGAGCTCGACGCCGAGTTCCTCAAGGAGGACGCGAAGGTCGTGTCGGAGACGGTGCTCGGCGCCGTGCAGGAGGCCGCGGCGAAGGCGAAGGCGCTCAACGAATCCGAGATGCAGAAGATCACCGCGGCGTTCCAGATGCCGGGGATGTTCTGATCGCGGATTTTCGAAGGCGGAATGCGGATTGGCCGGCGAAGTCCGGTGCGGTTCGGCTTCGGCCCTCTGATCAATCCGCAATCCGAAATCTGCATTCCGCAATCCCATGACTCCCGCGTTCGAGGCGCTGCAGAAGCAGCTGAAGCAACTGCCGGGGCTGGGTTACCGCTCGGCGGAGCGCATCGCGTTGCACCTGCTTGTCGAGCGACCGGAACGGTTGCCGCAGATCGTGGCGGCGCTCCAGACGGCGGCGCAGGCGGTGGGACGTTGCGCGGTGTGCGGTAACCTCGCCGAGGGCGAGACCTGCGCGGTCTGTGCCGACGCGAAACGCGAGGCGGGTCTGGTGTGCGTCGTCGAGCACGTGCCCGATCTGGTGGCGATCGAGCGCAGCGGCGCGTACCGCGGACGTTACCATGTGCTGCACGGCAAGTTGTCGCCAATCCATGGAGTCGGCCCGGAGCAGCTCAACCTCGGTTCGCTCGTGCGCCGGTTGCAGGGCGGCGAGATCCACGAGCTGATCCTCGCGCTCTCGAACGACATCGAGGGCGAGGCGACGTGCCATTTCATCACCGAGAAACTTCCGGCGGGCGGCGCGGTGAAGGTGTCGCGGATCGGCTTCGGTCTGCCGAGTGGCGCCGGCGTGCTCTACGCGGACTCGGTGACGCTCAAGAGCGCGCTCGAGGCGCGGCGCGAGTATCGTTGAGCGGGCGTTTGCGCGCGCTCACTGGCCGCGGGCGGCGGTTGGGACTCGGCTGCGCCAAGCCGCAAACTCGGTCTCGAGAAAGACGGCGGGCCAACGGCCGTACCAGTCGTAGCCGGTGCGCCGTTCGTGTTCGATCTGGTCGAAGGTCGCGACGCGCAGGCCGCTGCGGTTGGCGAGCACGGGCAGGTTCGTCTCCAGATCGTAGAAACGCGCCCAGAGCGCCGGTGCGGCGGGGTCGGGGACGAGGCGGACGTCCTCGTTCGCGGTGTGGTACCGGTAGCGGATCGGCTCGACGGCGGTGCGCTCGAGCC
>DATGXA010000056.1:0-10942 GCA_035299125.1 Opitutaceae bacterium | reverse complement strand
GACTCCCCGATCCCCCTGAAAAAAGCGAACCCCGGCGGGTGTCCCCCGCCGGGGTTCATTGTCTTCAAGCGGCACGCGCCGCGTGAAGAATGGCCCGGAACCTGTAAGCCAGATTCTGTCCGCCGCCTTGCGGCGACGGCGCATTCATTTTTCTCGGGCGCTTTCTGGCGCCCGCCCGTGGCTGCGACCGGCGGCCGAAGCCGCCTGGCGCGCCGCGGGTGCGACCTACCCGGGACGTAACCGGCGGGCCGCCGCGTCCCCTATTTGGCCTTGCACCGGGTTGGGTTTCTCGTGCCGCCGGCGTCGCCGCACGGCGCGGTGGGCTCTTACCCCACCTTTTCACTATCACCGGCGCGCACCTCGCGGCGCCCGCCGGCTACCTGTTTTCTGTGATACTGTCCGTCGCGCCGCCTTGAAACGACGCGCCCCCGCTTGCGTGGGGAACCCTGCCCTGTGGTGTCTGGACTTTCCTCTCGGTTCAAAGAACGAAGCGAATGCGCGGATCCGAGACCGCGCGCAACGTGGGCGCCCCCCACCCGCCGCGCAACCCCCGAATGCGCCGCGCGCCCACGATCTTCTGCAAACCGGGTCGCCAACCCGGCCAAACTTCCGCCTCCCCCGCGAGATCGGCCCGGCCACGTCACCCCATGGCCTCCAACCGGGAGCGTCCCGATCAACACGCCCACCCCTTTTCCGCAGGGGAGGACGCATCGCACACTCGCACATCCCGCAATCCGCACTGCGCTATCCGCAATGTCCCGCGGGCGCGGGTTCAGCTCTCCCAGTAGATGAGCCGCCCGCAGTTGTCGCAGTACACCAGCTTGGTGCCCACGCGCGCATCCGTCACCACGCCGTTGGAAACCTTCAGATGGCAGCCGAAACACTTCTGCTCACGCAGCGGCGCCACGATCGGCTGCGGCACGCGTTTCGCGATCCTCACGTAGGCCTCGAGCGCCGGAGCGGGCACGTCCGCGCGGGTGCTCGAGAGTTCCGCCTGCAACTCCGCGAGTTGGGTCCGCAGCGTCTCCTCCTTTTCCTGCAAAAGTTTGATCCGGCTTTCGTGCGCGGCGATGGCCTGCGCCACCACGGCCTCGGCTTCCTTCACGCGCTTCTTCGCCTCGTCGATCGCGTACATGGTCTCGAGTTCCTTCTCCTCGAGCGCGCCGATCTCCTTCTGACCGGCTTCGATCTGGTGCCCGAGCGCCTGGTACTCGTCGTTCTTGCGCACCTCGAGTTGCTGAGTCTTGAAACGCGCCACCTTCTGCTCGGCCGAGCCGATCTCGGTCTCGAGCGCCTTCCGCCGCGCCTCTGCTTCTCGCAAGGCCGCCTTCGACGCCTCGAGCCCGGCCTTCTCCTCCTCGATCTTCCGCCGCACCGCCGCGATCTCCTCCGGCGCGCGCTTCAACTGGTCCTCGAGCGACAGCCGCCGTTGGTCGCGATCCTGGTACACGAGCAGTTTCTCGAGCGCGGGTGAAAGCATGGCCGCGGTGATGCCGCGCCCGCAAAACCCGGTCAATCCCGCATCCGCCGCGCCGGTGCTTGTGACACTTCCGGAACAACGCGCCGCGCGCTGCCGCGGCCTCCGAAAACGCCGACGGCACCGCCCGTGAAGAGCGATGCCGCCGGATGGATCAGCGGAGGCCCGCGCGGGGCGGGCGCTGCACGATCAGGGATCGACGATCACGCGATAGAAACAGCGTGCGGCATCCGCCGGTGGATCGTCGTCGGTGAACACCATCGAGACGCCGGCGCCATCCGCGGCCGTGCCCACTCCGGCCCAGCTGCCGGCAGTCGCGAGGTCGGTCGTGCGCTGGAGCTGGTAGGTGTGGCCTTCGTAGGCGATCGCCAACGTGAGCACCGCTCCGGCGTCGGCCGCGTAGGCGAAATCGGCGACGTCGAGCGACGCGGCCGTGAGCACGGTGCCCGCACCAGTGCCGGTCGGAAACGCGCCGGCGGTGATGACATCGAGCACCCCTTCGTTTGCGAACGTGCCGCTGCAGGTGAGCCCGGCGCCGCGCACGAGGCGGATCACGCCACCCGCGGCGTTGGTCACGTTGCCGGTCACGGCAAACGTCGCCGAGCCGGTGCCGGAGATCAGGCCTTCGTTGACGACGTTGCCGACGATCGCGCCCCCGCCGATGAGCTTGCCGCCGGCGCGGATTGTGAGCGTGCCCGTTTTGAGCGTACCGGTGAGCTCGAGCGTGGCGCCGGCTTTCACCTCGACGGTGCTGGTGTTCGTGAGGCTGCCGGTGATCCGGAGCGTGCCGCCGTTTACGGTCGTGGCGCCCGCGCCGTTGTTCTGCGCGCCGGTGAGGACGAGCACGCCGGCGTTCATGTTCGTCGCCCCGGTGTAGGTGTTGGCGCCGGTGAGCGTAAGCGTGCCGGTGCCGACCTTCGTCACGCTGGTCGTGTAGGTGGTCGCCGGGTTGGTGATCGTGCCGTCGAACTGCGAGTCGTTGTTGTTCCCGCCGATCGAGTAGGTCGTCCAGTTCTTGTCGACCGTGAGCACGGAGGTGCTCGTGCCGGTGAGCGAACCGAGCGCGATCGCGGTGCCCGAGCGGGCGCTGAGCGTGCGCGTGCCGAGGTCGAACTCGGCGGCGCTGCTGCCGGCACTGCCCATGAATCGGTGACCGCCCGCACCCGCGAGCGCGATGCGTCCGGTGAATCCGGTCAGGCTGCCCTCGAGGTCGAACACGCCGGTGGTGGCCGTCAACGTGAGCGTGCCGGTGCCGGAGACGGCCTTGATGCCGTGCGTGCCGCCGCCGCTGCCGCCGGTGATCGTGGAGTCGGCGGTGACGTTGACCGCATTGGTGGGCGTGAGCGTGCCAGTCGCCCAGGTGCCACCCGCGAGCGTGACGGTGCCGGAGCCGAGCGCGGTGCTCGACGAGAGCGTGAGCGTGCCGCCGGCGATGACGGTGCCGCCGGTGTAGGTGTTCGTGCCGGCCATCGTCACGCTGCCAGTGCCGGACTTCGTGAGCACCGCGGCACCGGAGATGCCGGGCGAAGTGCCGGTGAGCGTGTAGGCTACGGTGGTGTTGTTGATCGAAACGGCGGCCGGCTCGACGGCGGCGGGGATGCTGATCGAGCGGTTGCCGGCGGAGGTGTCGTCGAACACCGCCGTGTCACCCTTCACGAACGTGGTCGTGGTGCCGTCCGCCTGCAGGCGCCAGTTCGCGACGGACGAGTTCCACACAGTGGAGACAGCGCCGGTCCACTGCACTGGTTGGAGCGGCCGGAGCGGCTGCGTGCCGGAGAGCGTGAGGACGATGTCGCCGTCGGATGTTGTGATGCTCGCAGTCTGTTGGTTGTCGAGCGGCGCGGCGTAGGTCCACGTGGGCGAGCCGGAGAGCGCGGTCGCGGCCACGACGGTGTAGGTGCCGTCGGGGATGATCGCCGGAGCCGTGATCGCGATCGCGCCGTCGAGCGTGACCGTACCGTTCACGGTGAGCGGCGCGGAGGCGGAGGCGCGCAGCGCGGAGCCGCTGGCCAACGTCACGTTACCCGTGATCGTGCCTGTGCCGCCGAGCGTAGCGCCCGAGACGACGGTGAACGCCGAGCCGGAGGAGGTGCCGTTTACGAGGAGCGTGCCGGCGTTGACGGCGGTCGCGCCGGTGTAGGTGTTGCCGCCGACCAGCGTGACGGTGCCGGCGCCGTTCTTCGTCAACGTGGCCGAACCGGCGATACCGCCGCCGCCCGAGGTGACGGTGTACGCAGTCGTGGCGTTGGCGAACGTGACCGAGGTCGGCGCCACCGCGGAGACGAGCGTCACCGCGGCGTTGGCCGGGACGGCGACCGAATCGTCGAACACGACGTCGTCGCCTGTGGCGAAGTAGGTCGCGCTGCCGTCGCTCGCGAGTTCCCAGTTGAGCGAGACGGAGTCCCAGAAGCCCGATACGGCGCCGGTCCACGTGACGGCCGCGCTCGGCCGTACTGGTGCCGTGCTACCGATCGTGAGGTAGACGCCGTCGCCGACGAGGGCGACCGCCGCAGTCTGCTCGGCGCCGAGCGGGCCGGAGTAGACGAACGTCGGCGAGCCGGAGATCGCGGTCGCCTTGAGCACGGGATAGGTGCCCGACTGAAGCGAACCCGTGGACACGACGCTGATCGTGCCGTTGAGCGTGACCGTGCCGACGACCTGCAACGGCGTGGCCCCGCACGCGATGCCGGAACCGCTTTGGAAGGCGACGCCGCCGGTGATCGTGCCGGTGCCGCCGAGCACGCCGCCCGCTTGGACGGTGAACGCCGACGCGCTGGACGTGCCGTTGACCAGGAGCGTGCCGGCCGAGACGGTGGTCGCGCCAGTGTAGGTGTTGGCGCCGGTGAGCGTGAGCGTGCCGGTGCCGACCTTGGCGAGGGCGGAGATGCCGGTGCCGTTGGCGATGGTGCCGCCGAACGTCGAGTCGACGTTCTTCGCGCCGACCGTCCACGTGACGGTGCGGCCGGCCGTGGAGCAGCTGTTCAATGTCGCGCCGCCGACGCCCGAGAGCGCGCCGATCGGGAAGGCGAGGTTCGAGCTGAGCGCGGCACTGAAGTAGGTGGTCGTGCGGGTGCCGAGGTTGAGCTCGGCGCCGGGCAGACCGGCGGTGTTCCAGAACCGGATATCGCCGCCGTCGCCGTCGGCCACGGCGTTGATCGTGCCGGTGAAGGCGGACCAGTCGCCGTTCAACTCCGTGCGAATGTAGGGCGTGTAGAGTTCGAGCGTGCCGCCGCCGGTGAGCGCACCGGTGAGCGTGGAGCGGCCGTCGAGTTCGAGGCGCGCGGAGGCGCCGGTCGGCACAGCGATGCTCCACGCGGCGGTGGTGCCGTAGGTGGAGATGTTGTTCGACATCGCGAGCGTACCGCCGTTGAGCGTAACCGCGCCGGTGCCAAGACCCGATACGTTGGCCGTCGCCGAGGGCATGATGATCATGCCGGCGTTGATGATGGTGCCGCCGCTGTAAGTGTTCGCCGTCGAGAGCGTGAGCGTGCCGGCGCCGTCTTTCACGAGCTGGCCGACGCCCTCGACCCCGCCCGCGAGCTGGAAGCCGATGCCCGCGGTGGTGATGTCGAACGTGCCGCCGCCCGCGCCGAGCGTGACGACACGATCCGTCGTGACCGCATCAGCGCCGGTAAACTCCAGCGCGCCGCCGGAGAGCACGAGGTTGCCCGCGGTCGCCGCCGCGGAACCGAGCGGGCCGGGCACGCCGCTATCGGACATCGCCGCGATGGAAACGGTGCCGCCGTTGATCGCGACCGGGCCGGTGAAGTTGTTGGTCGTCTCGATCGTGAGCCTGCCCGCGCCGGTCTTCGTGAGCCCACCGGAACCGGTGAGCCGGCCGCCGCCGGTGAAGGTGTAGTCGGTGTCGGCTGCGACGGTGATCGAGGCCGGATTCACCGCCTGCGCGATGTCCACGACCGGGGAGCCGGTGCCGTCGAAGGTCACGGCATCGCCCGGCACGAAAACATCCGCCGCGCTGCCGCGGCTCCACGCGGTGGTGACACCGAGGTCCCACCGCCCGCTGGCGCCGCCCTGCCAGAGGACGGAATCCGCGGGGCGCGTGGCGAGGACGTTGATCGCGATCACGCCGCCGGTGGTGGACAACGAGTACGGGATGCCGTCGAGGCCGGTAACGGCGAGGTTCGCGGTGCCGGATAAGGCGCCGGAGACGGTCGCGAGCGTGTAGGTGCCGACGGAGAGAGCGCCGTCGAGCAGGCGACAGTGCAGGGTGGTCGGCCCGCCCAGCGTGAGATCGCCGGAGACGACGAGCTTGTCGTTCGCCTTGCCGAGACCCGTCGGGTCATCGGAGAGGTCGAAGGCGAGCGTGGTGCCGCCCGCGGCGGCGAGCCCACCATCCAGATACAACGTGCCCGCGTGGCCCATGCCCGCGCCGGGCGTAAGGCTCGCGCGGTAGTGAAGCGTGACCGGCTGGACGATGTGACCGGAGCCGCCAAGACGACCGCCGGTGGCCCCCTGCGCGAGCGGACCGCCCCAGGTGCCGCCGTAGACGACGACCGGGCTGGCCGAGAGCGTGCCGTCGACGAAGACCGCGCCGTCCCAGATCGTGGTGGTGCCGGTGAAGCCGTGCGAACCGGTGAGCGTGAGAGAACCGGCGCCGACTTTGGTGAGTGGCATCGCGCCCGTGAGCGCACCGGCGGTGCCGTCGAACGTGTAGTTGGTCGGCGAATAGACGGTGACCGCCGCCGGCGCGAGATCGCCGGAGAGCAGGACGGGCGACGAAGCGGTGCCGGTCACGCCGAAGAGGACGGAGTCGCCGGCGAGATAGTTCGTCGCGGTGGTGCCGAGCACGCCCTCGCGCCACGCGGCGACGGAGGTGTTCCAGGTGTTCGCGGCGCCCGCGCCGCCTTGCCAGACCAGGCGCGCCGCAGTGACCGGCGGCGGAGGCGGAGGCGGCATGTCGGTGCCGAGGTAGTAGTCGGTGTACGGCGCCTCGTAGTAGCCTTTCGTGGTGGTCTGCCCGCGGTAGGCGGGGTTCTGCATGAGGGTGTAGAGGCGGTTCGTCGCGGAGGTGCTGGTGGTGTAGATGCGGAGCGCCGTGCAATCGGTCGTGTAGACCACGATCTCCTCGCGCCAGTCGCCGATGATGTCGCCCATGAACGCCGGGCGGCCGCCGTAGGCTTGGCGGATCACGTAGGTGCCGGTGTCGTCGTTGTAGAGTGTCGCGAGCCGGTCGAGGACGCCGGTGGCGGGATTGAACTTGTTGATCGCCGGGTTGTAGGCGCCGCTGCCGGCGCCATCGATGAACTCGCGGCTGAGGTCGCCATCCCACCAGAGGCCTTCGGGCGGCCAGACGGAGTTGGCGTAGATGCGGTTGCCCTTCGCATCGAAGATGCCGGGCTGGGTGCAGTACATCTCGAGTCCGAAGTGGCTCGGGTCGATGTCGATCGCGATGCCACGGCCGACGTCGCCGAGGTTCGTCATGTAGCGGCGGACGAGCATCTCGCCGGTGCCCGAGCCGTAGAGCGCGCTGGCGAGCAGATGCGGGTTGTACTGTTGGATCGCGTAGGTCTCGAGGCCGGGATGGTCGGGATCGATGTCGGCGACGTGGGTGCGATCGCCGTGGGTGAGGTCGGTGTGGAAGAGCTGCGTGCCGTCATCGTCGATGACGTGGCCGATGTCGCAGATCTCGTCGCGGCCGTCGTTGTCGACATCGGCGATGCGGATCTGGTGGCCCTCGGCGCCGGGCTGCACGGCTGGGTCCTGGGCCCAGGTCCAGCGGAGACTGAGCGCGCCGCCGCGGTAATCGAAGGCGGAGAAGACGCGGTAGAACTCGCCGGCGTCGGCGCGGTTGTAGCCGTAGAAGATCACCGAGGGTCGCACGCCGTCGAGGAACGCGATGGCACATTTGTTGGTGAGCGTGCCGTGCTGGGACCACGGATTCGGCAGCGCGGTGCGGGCGAGTTCGGCGCCGCTCACACCGTCGAAGATGGAGACGAACTGGTCGGTGTTGTTGGCGGCGGTGACGCTGGCGACCTCGGTGCCGGCGGCGTTGGCGACCGTCACGCCGTTGGCGGTGCGCACGAGCACTTCGGCCCGGCCGTCGCCGTCCATGTCGAACACCGTCACGTTGTCGCCGTCGCCGATCGAGAGGGTGGAGGAACCGGGCTCGTAGATGTTGGACTGGTTGAGCGAGTTCGGGCCCATGTTCATCCGCCAGAGGAACGTGCCGTCGCGCTTGTACGCCTCGAGGTACTGGTACTCGGCAGCGGTGCTGGAGTTCGAGAGCCGGTCGACCACGAAGTCGTACTCGCCGTCACCGTCGAGATCGCCCACCCAGCAGAACTTCACGCCGTAGGTCGCGGTAGAGGCCGGGTTGGGTGTGGCGGAGGCCAACGGAATCGTGAGGAACTGGCGCCCGGCGACGGTGTTGGCCGGGAGCGTGTAGCTGGCGCTCGCCGGTTGCTCCACGCCGTCCACGACGGGACAGACGTGATACGAGATCGCGGCAGCGAAGTCCGCCTCGGCGAGCGTGTCGCGGAAATCGGTGGTGGCCGTCAGCGGGGTCGGGTTGACCTTCGTCGCCGCAGCGCCGCCGATCGCACGGTAAAGGTTGAACGATACGGAGGCCGGATCGTTGCCGAGCAATCGCCAGCTGATGTAGGCTTCAGTGGTCGAAGCGCGCAGCGCAACGACGCCGCGGCCGAGGTTTTCCGATTGCCGCTGGGCGCGGGCCGGAAGGCCCGACAAAACGGCAAGCAGCAGTAACGCGCCTAGGCGCGTGGCGGACGACAGGGTACTCATAGCTTTCGCGAGGGGTGACTGAGCTGGACAACACGAACGTCGCGGCGGGGGTGAACCGCTTGGGGCGCTTCGTCCGGTGTCGGTGGGCTTGCGTCGTTGGACCAATCACACCGCCCGCGCGGACCAAAGCCTCGGCAAATCGAACCGTCAGATTGCCAGCACCGCCTCGCGACCCGGGCACGCGCGCTGCGGCCCGAGCATCCGGACAATGGAAACGTCGCGCGCGAGGCTCACCCGCCTCCGGCGCGTCGCGTCACCAGCGCTGGCAAGGATACGAATCCTCAGCGCCTCGGACCGACTAGATGTAGTACATCGGCTCGCCGCCGTGCAGCGCGAGCTTGTCGAGGGTGATCGCGCGAGCCTTCGCCTCCATCACATCGCGCACTTCGTTCCAAGCCGCCGCCACGCGTTTTCCGGAACGCCCTTGCTTGCCCGCGCCAAACTCGAGCAGCGCGCCGTCGATCAGGCTCACGATGTCGAAAAGCGTGATCTGATCGGGCGTCCGGGCGAGGGTGTAGCCGCCCTGTTTTCCGCGCCGGCTGTGGATCAAACCGCCCTCCCTCAACTCCCCAAGAATCTGCACCATGTAGTTCGCCGGAACGGCCTCTTCCTCGGCCATCGTCTCGATATGCGCCAACTCGCCCTTGGCATGCAGGCGGGCGATGTGGGCCAACACTCGACAAGCGTACTCGACCTTGACCGAAAGTTTCACGCGACCAATCGGTTAGGTCCCAATCCTCGGCGGGCAACCCAAAATTGGAGTTCACCACACCGACGCACGCCGGAGCGGCGCCCGCCGCGCGCCGGCCGGGCGGGTTTTTCGGACCGTCCCGGCGGCGGAATTGGGTCTTGTGTCCGCCCACCAAAAACCGACACTTTTCGGCCTTTAAGCAAACCCTCATGGCCGCACCCGAAGACCTCCCGCAGACCCCTTCTGCCAACACCCCCGGCGCCGAGACCTACGACGCATCCAAACTGGGGAAACTCGAGGGTCTCGAAGCCGTCCGGAAGAAACCGGGCATGTACATCGGCGGCACCGATGAACGCGCCCTCCACCACTGCGTTTCCGAAGTGTTGGACAACTCCGTCGACGAGCATCTCGCCGGCCACTGCAAGGTCATCGACGTCACCATCCACCTCGACGGCTCGATCTCCATCCGCGACGACGGCCGCGGCATCCCGGTCGACATCCATCCACAATACGGCATCCCCGGCGTCGAGATGGTGCTCACCACCCTGCACTCGGGCGGCAAGTATGGCCAGGGCGGTTACAAGTTTTCCGGTGGCACGCACGGCGTCGGCGCAAAGTGCGTCAACGCCGTCTCCGAGTGGTTCGAGGTCGAGGTCTCGCGCAACGGTCAGGTGCACCACATGACGTTCGAGCGCGGCAAGACGACCAAGAAGCTCGAGGTGATCGGCAAGGCCAAGGGCACCGGCACACTCATCACGTTCAAGCCCGACCCGGAAATCTTCAAGGAGACGACCGTCTTCAAGGCCGAGATCATCAGCCGCCGCCTGCGCGAGCTGGCCTTCCTCAACTCCGGCCTGAAGATCAACTTCCTCGACGAACGCCCCGCCACCCCGAAACCCGAGAGCTATTTCTACAAGGACGGCGTGGTCGAGTTCGTGAAGCAGCTCAACACCGGCAAGGTCGCGCTGCACCCCAATCCCGTCCGCATCGCGAAGGAGACCACCACCACGATCGACGGCAAGGCCGCCGAGGTGCACATCGAGGTCGTCCTCCAGTACAACGACTCCTTCAACGACTTGGTGTTCTGCTACACGAACACCATCCACAATCCCGACGGCGGCACCCACCTCTCCGGTTTCCGCTCGGCCCTCACGCGCGCGATCAACCAGTTCGCCAAGGCCAACAACATCCTCAAGGACAAGGATCCGCAGATCACCGGCGACGACGTGCGCGAGGGCCTCGCCGCCGTCATCTCCATCAAGCACAGCGATCCGAAGTTCGAGTCGCAGACAAAGGTCAAGCTGCTCTCCCCCGAGGTCGAGAGCCTCGTCGGCTCCGCGACCTACGAAGGCCTCACCTTCGCTTTCGAGACCACGCCGGCGATCGCCAAGCGCATCATCGACAAATCGCTCGTTGCCGCCCGCGCCCGCGAAGCCGCGCGCAAAGCCCGCGAGACGATCCGCAAGGGCGCCCTCTCCGGCGGCGGCCTCCCCGGCAAACTCGCCGACTGCTCCGAGCGCGATCCGGCGCTCTGCGAAGTCTACCTCGTCGAGGGCGACTCGGCCGGCGGCTCCGCAAAACAAGGACGTGATCGCCGTTTCCAGGCCATCCTTCCGCTGCGCGGCAAGGTCATCAACGTCGAGAAGGCCCGCATCGACAAGGTCCTCGCCAACGAGGAAATCCGCACCCTCATCACCGCGTTCGGCACCGGCATCGGCGAGATCGAGGGCGAGGGCGCGTTCGATGTCACCAAGGCGCGTTACCACAAGATCATCATCATGACCGACGCCGATGTGGACGGCTCCCACATCCGCACGCTGCTCCTCACGTTCATCTACCGCCAGATGCGTGGCCTGATCGAGCAGGGTTACGTCTACATCGCCCAGCCGCCGCTCTATAAGATCAAGCGCAAGAAGCGGGAGCAGTACATCGACAACGACGACCAGCTCAACCGCATCCTCCTCGAGCTCGGCGCCGAGGACATCACCCTCACCCGTATCCGCGACGGCCTT
>DATGXA010000055.1:0-15520 GCA_035299125.1 Opitutaceae bacterium | reverse complement strand
GCCGCCGCGCGCGATCCGCGCCGCGAGCGCGGCGGTCGAGGCAGCGCTCGCGCGCGGCGAGATCCAGATCGGGCTGTTGATCGAGGCGGGCTACGAGGAGGCGTTGGCCGACGCGGCGACGAAGCGGCCGCTGGTGACCGTGCTCGCCGAGCCGGGGTTGCCGCTGGCGGTGCTTGCGGCGTTTCAGGCGGATGTGTTGCGAGCGGTGGCGGCGCAGCGGGTGAACGCGCTCGTCGAGCCGTTCCGCGACACAGCGCGGATCTCCGGTGTCCAACTCCCGGACATGGATCCGGCGGCCGCGGGTGCGTTGCTCGAGACGCGTTTCCATCGCGCCAGCGGCGTGGCGCTGACCTCGGTGCAGCAAAGCGTGCCGGCGTGGCTGGTCTTCGCGATGTTCTTCGTGGTGATCCCGCTCTCGAACGTCTTCATCGCCGAGCGGCAGCAGGGCACGTGGCAACGGCTGCGCAGCCTGCGCGTGCCGGTGACGACGCTTCTGGCCGGCAAGGTGGTGCCGTTCTACCTCGTGAACCTCGGGCAGACGGCGGTGATGCTGGCGGTGGGGCGATACCTCGTGCCGCGGCTCGGCGGCGATGCGCTCCGGCTGGAGGTGGACTGGCTCGCCTTGTGGGCGATGGCGTCGGCCGTGAGCTTGGCCGGGATCGGGTTCGCGCTGGCGGTGGCGGCGGTGGCGCGCACGACCGAGCAGGCGACGACGATCGGCGGGGTGACGAACATCCTCTTCGGCGCGCTCGGCGGTGTGATGGTGCCCAAGATCGTGATGCCGCTCGCGATGCAGCAGGTCGCGGCGTTTTCGCCGATGGGCTGGGGGCTCGAGGGCTTTCTGGACGTCTTCGTGCGCGGCGCGCGCCTTGCGACGCTCGGCGCGGAGCCGTGGCTGTTGCTCGTTTTCGCGACCGCGTGCCTGAGCTTCGCCGCCTGGCGGCTGCGGGTGGCGGAGTGAGCGTGGCGCGGGCTGAATCGCCGCGCCACGAACCGTCTGTTTGCGCCAATGCGGCGAGCGTCGGGCTACTCGCGCCGCGGCTTGGCGACCTCGTCGATCGCCGATACTTTTGTGGAAACAACGATGCCTTCCTTGAGAAGGATTTCGGCCCTCACTTCCAACGTGAGCGTCCTGTGGCCGAAGACCGCTTTCTTCCGGCGAAAGGTTCCGAAGTGCCGTTTGTAGATCCAGCATTCGTATCCTTCGTCGGCCGTCTTGCGGTCGGGAATCCCGAGCAATTCGATCACCTGCACCTTTGCCTGACCGACCAACGTCTTTGCGCTGCATTGGAACTGCTGCGCCTCTTCGTTTGCCGCCGCTTTCTTCATCGTTTCACCGCGGCCGGCGAGAGCGCTGGCCGGAAGGGCGAGAAGCGCGACGAGAAGGAAGAGCCAGACTGGGTGGAGTTTCATGTTGGTCACACCGCGGCGCGGAGTTTTTTGAAGAGGGCGCGTTCGCGGCGGGCGAGGGCGGCGAGGGTGTCGGCGAGCAGGGCGGTGTCCATCGCGGCGCGGGCCTTGTTCATGCGGGCGGCGTGGAGCGCGAAGTCGCGCCAGCTGTCGCCGATCGCGGTGAGTTCGAGCGAGAGTTCGGTCAGGCGCGGGTTCGCGAGCAGCGCGGCGGCCTCCTGCAGAAACGCGGCGTAGAGGAAGCGGAAACCCGCGCCGCCGGTGCCGATCTCCTCCTGCATGCGCACGATGTGGCCGACGAAGCGCCGGCAGTATTCGGGATCCTTGGCCACCGGCAGCCGGCGCAGGCGGTGGGCGAGCAGGTGCTCGCCGCAGCAGCCGACGAACGGCAGCGGTACGTTGAGCATCAGGAAACAGTTCTTCCTGATCGCGCCGGGGAGCAGCGGGGCGATCTCGGTGCGCGGGACGGGGCCGTCGAAATAGTAGATCAGGCCCTTCGGCGCGAGGGCGCCGCGGACGAAGCGCGCGCGGCTCAGGTCGCGGGCGGCGCAGCGCGTGGGGCCGTTGAAGACGGGGTCGGAGATGAGGTAGTCGTCGCCGTCGCGGCCGTAGGCGATGAGGTTGTGCGCGTTGAAGTGGAAGCGCATGTTCTCCGGAAAATACGGCAGGAAGAACACGGAGGACTGCAGGCCGACGAGCCGCCCCTGGTCGAGGAGGGCGTCGAGCCGGCGGCGCCCGTCGAGCGGCTCGCGGAACGTCTCGAAACGCAGCGGGAGCCGGAGCTGTTTCTTCAGGCCGTTGAGGATGAAGCGCGGCACCATCCGGTAGGCGATGAGCGGCAGCTGGTTGATCTTCACCAGCGGGATGTAGGCGAACGACAGCGACGCGCTCAGGCCGAACGCCATCGCCTCGGAGATCGGGATGCCCTCGTGCTGGAGCAGCGAGGAGATGACGCCGCTCTCGCAGTGCGCGGACTGGCGGTGCTGGAAAACCTTCGGTGCGGGCTGGTCGGTGGCGGAGGCGGGCATCGGGGGAGTGGCGTCAGTCGAGCGTGCGGAGTTGGTCGACGGTCAGACCCATCGCGTCGGCGTAGCGCGCGAGCAGGCGCGGGCTCAGGCGCGCGAAGACGGCGGGGCGGAGATGGCGGCGGACGCGCCACTGCCAGAGGCCGGCGGCGGCGGCGAGCGTGGGCACATCGAGCCGGAGCCGGTACATGTGGTATTCGAGCGGGCTCGACTCGCCGCGCGCGGCGCGGGCGCGCGCCTCGGCGGCGAGCCGGGCGAACCATGCGACGGCCTCCTCGGTGGGCGAGGTCTCGATCTCGGAACCGCCGGAGCATGCGGCGCGATAGTGGCCGGAGGAATCGACGACGTAGACGAGCTTGCGCACACCGCCGAGCACGGGCGCGTTTTCCTGGGGGACTTCGTCGGGGCGCATCAGACGACGGTGAAGTGGAGGTAGGCGCTCGTGAAGCGGCCGGACTCGGGCACGAGCGCGAGCAGGCGCTGGCCGCGGCGGAGGCGTCCGCTGCGGAGGAGTTCGTCGAGCATGAGGAAGAACGACGCGGAGCCGGTGTTGCCGCGCGTGGCGAGGTTGGTGAACCAACGCTCAGGCAGAATCGGCAGACCGATGCGCGCGAGGCCGTCGGCGATCGGCTGGCGGAAGTACTCCGACGACATGTGCGGCAGGAACCAGTCGATCGCGTCGGCGGTGAGACCGCGGCGGGCCTTGATCGCGCCGAGCGGGCGGTCGAGGCAGTACTCGATGATCTTCGCGTTGAGCAGCTTCACGTCCTGCTTGATCGCGAGCACGGAGCGGCGGCCGAGTTCCTCGTGCGGGAAACGCGCCCAACCGGTGAGCGAGCCGTCGTCGTTTTTCTCGGCGCCCGCGTACATGCAGGCGGGCAGCTCGTGCGCGTAGGAGGCGATGTCGATCCAGTCGACACGCAGGCTCGGGCCGCCGGCGGCGGGCGCGGGCTGGAGCAGCACGGCGCCGGCGGCGTCGGAGAGCATCCAGCGGAGGAAATCCTTCTCGAACGCGAGCTCGGGCCGCGTCGCGAGTTCCTCGGCCTGATGGTCGGTCTCGGCGGTGTAGCGCGTGGCGCGGAGATTGAGCGAGACGGCCTCGGATGCGGTGGCGACGGCGTTGGGCGACTCGCCCGAGCGCACCGCGAGCCACGCGTACTTCAGCGCCGTGGCGCCGGCCGCGCACACGCCCGCGGTGGTGATCACCTCGCAGGGCGCGCTGCCGAGTTCGCCGTGCACCATCACGCCGTGGCCGGGGAGGATCTGGTCGGGGATCGAGGTGCCGCAGGAGAGGCAGGCGATATCCGTGACGCGGAAACGCTCGTCGGCGAGCGCGCGGACGGCCTCGGCGGCGAGCTGGGCGTTCGTGTAGCGTACCGCGCCGGTGGCGGGATCGGTCACATAGTGGCGGGCGGTGATGCCGTTGCTGCGCAGCGTGATTCGGCGCGTGCGGGACGGGCGCTCGCCGACCTGGCCGAGCGCGGCCTCCATGTGGTCGTTGCCCACCGGTTCGAGCGGCAGGAACGAGGCGGTGCGGGTGATGAAGACGTCGCGGGTCATCGTGGGGAGAACGCCGCCAGGCGTTCGTCGCCGCCGCCCGAGGGTTGTTCGTGGAAAGCTTGGAGAGCGGCCAACTTCCTTTGCAACAGCGGACGCAGGATCGCCTTCACGAGCATCGTGAGCGGCACGACGGTGACGATCATCGTCAGCAGAAACAGGAGATAACACGCGAGCAGCGCGCGCCGCAGCGGCGTGCCGGGCCGGCCGGAGGCGCGCAACAGGCGCGACCAAATCCGGAAACTGCGTTTGCCCACGCGCTCGCTGGCGATCAGGCGCGGGTCGACGTTGCACGCGCGCAGCCCGCGCAGGAGCGGCGAGTCACGCGTCTCCTCGCCGGCGGCGAGCGCGGCGCGCAGGGCGAGGCCGAAGCGGGCGCAGTTGCGGATCTGCTCCGCGGACACGCCGGCGGGCGGGAACCCGAGAAAAGAGTTTTTCCGCCCGGTCCACATCCAACGCGGCGTGGTGACGAACGTCGCCAGCGCCGAGCCGGGATCGACGAGCGCGACGTGGTCGCAGTGGCGCGCGCCGGCAGTGCGCAGCAGCTCCTTCACGTCCTCCTGCGCCATGAGCCACATGTTGCGGCACGCGGTGACGGTCACGACCGGTCGGCCGTGGAGCAGGCGTCGGCCGTCCTCGCCGCGCAGGAACGCGACGAGCGGCGGCGGCGGCGAGAGGTACCAGATCGGATAGCCGAGGATCACGAGATCGTACTCGGCAGCGGGCACGCTGAGCGGCGCGAGCGCGACCGGCTCCTGCGCGACCGTCTCCGGGAACTGGTCGAGGAAACGCCAGAAGGGCCAGGGAAACGGGTACGCGGGCTCCGGGCGCAGGCGCTCGCGATGGACCGTCACGCCCGAGCCCGGCTCGAGCAACGGCGCGAGGAGCGCGTCGAGCACCGCGGTGAGCTGGCCGGTCTGGGAGAATTCGACGACAAGGACGCGCTTCACGATGTGGGGACTTCGGAGCGCCGCGATCCTGCGTGTGGGTGCTGATCGGCCGGTGCGACCGCGGCGGCGGCATCGGCGCGGAGCTCGGCGCTGAGCGAGGGCGGGAGGTTGCGTGGCTGGCGCGGGTGCAGCGGAAATTCGCGGCGTGCGGCCTCGAGCTGCGCCTTGTTGGCGGAGAAATAGCGCGCGGCTTTCACGATCTGCGGCGTGTTTTTCGCGATGTGCCAGAGGCTCCAGCGGTGCGACCACAGCCGGCGGGCGAAACGGCGGCGGTAGCCCTTGCTGTCGTAGTACCGACGCACGTGCCAGTTGTAGAGTGCATCCATCTCCTCGCGACCGGCGAAGCCGGCGGGCTTGAAGACGAAGTTCAGGCAGTTCATCAGCCGCCAGTCCTCGTGGAACTCGCCGGAGCGGCCGCTCACGCACTCGTCCCAGATCGGCGCGCCGTAGAGCGGGCTGAACTTGGTGAGGTTCATGTCGTCGAGGCCGAGCGAGAGGATGAAATCGCTCGTGGCACGCACGGTCTCGGGCGTCTCGCCGGGCAGGCCGAAGATGAATAGACCCTTCGCGCGCAGGCCGGCGGCGTGGATCTTCGCGACGGTGTCGCGCACGGCGTCGAGCGTCACGCCGGCCTTGTGGCGGCGCATCATCTCCGGGTCGGCGGATTCGATGCCGAGCGAGACCATGAACGCGCCGGCGCGCTGGAGATCGCGCAGCATCTCGGCCGAGGTGTGGCCGGTGCGGATGGCGCAGTTGAAGTTCATCCCGAGCGGCCGGTCGACGAGCAGGCGGCAGAGTTCGTCGATGCGTTTTTTGTGCGCGGTGAAGAGGTCGTCGTAGATGTTGACGTGGCGCACGCCGAAGCGGTCGCGCAGGTGCCGCATGTGCTCGTGGATGTAGGCGGCGGAATTGAACTTGTGGAGCCGCTCGAAGACGGTGCGGTCGCAGAAGGAGCAGGTGTACGGGCAACCGCGCGAGGTGATCATCGTGGCGCCCCAGCGTTTCTCGTAGGAGAAGAGCGGCAGGTGGTAGCCGCGCGGGAAGCCGGCGAGCTTCTCGTAGGCGGGAAAGGGGAGCGAATCGAGATCCTGGAGGCGGGCGCGGCGCGGGTTGGTGCGGATGACGTCGCCGTCGCGGAAGACGAGGTTGGGAATCTCGCGCCACGGGCGGCCCTCGGCGAGATCGAGCAGCGTGCCCTCGCCCTCGCCGAGGCAAAGCGCGTCGATCTCGGGGAAGTGTTGCAGGAGCGGCGCGCCGATCGCGGTGCCGTGCACGTTGCCCACGACGATCCGGATCGCCGGTTCGCGGCGGCGGAGTTCGGCGGCGAGGTCGACCGTCTCCATGAAACCGGCGGTCGTGGCGGAGAAGCCGACGAGGTCGGGCTTGGTGGCAAGGATGGCGTCGACGTTTGCCGCGATGCCGACGGGCGCGACCGGCCCGAGGCAATCGTGCACGGCGGTGGGGTGGCCGTGTTGCTCCAGCCAGGCGGCGAGCTGGAGGATGCCGATGGGCGCCATGCGGTTGGCCAGCACGGAGAAGTCGGGCTGGCCGGGCACGAAGTTGAAACCGGCGGGATGGACGAGAGTGACGCGCATTCGTCGTGGGGAGGCGTGGCGCTGTGGGCGAAGTGCGGAGGAGCGAAACGGCGCGCGCTGGCCGGGGCAAGCGCGGCGGTGCGGTGCGCTTGCGGCGCCCACGGAAAGGCCCGCGGCGGCGGACCGGCGAAACCGTTTTCTTGCGACCCGGTGGCGCCGCCGCTTCGCTGAACCCGATGGCGAGCGTGCCCCGCGCCGCCGACTCTCTTGAACCCCGTCCCGCCCCGATGAAACCCGTCCATTCCCTACTCGCTGTTCTGTGCTGCTCGCTCCTCGCCTTCGCCGGCTGCGCCACTCACATCCGCTCGGACGTCGTGACGAATCCGCCGCCCGCGGAGCCGTTCGCGAACTTCACCCGCATCCAAGTCGGTGCCGTGCGTTTGGCGCGGGAGTATGCAGGAAAAGGCTCCAACGACCGCGCTCTGGCGAAGATTCAGGAAAACCTCACCGCACGCACCGCTCCGCTGCTCGCCCGATGGAACGGCGACGCAGACACGAAGGCTCCGAAGCGCACGCTACTCGTCGATCCGGTCGTGACGGAGCTCAAGTTCATCGACGGTAACGCCCGTTTCTGGGCGGGACCGATGGCGGGAAGCTCCGCGGTGATCCTGCGCGTGCGAATCACCGAGTACGAAACGGGTCGCCTGATCGCCACGCCGGAGTTCTACGCCCGCGCCGACTCGATGGGCGGTACCTGGACCATCGGCGCGACCGACAACGTGATGCTCGTGCGGATCGCAGGCCGGCTCGCCGAATACCTCGAGGCGAACTACGACCGCGCGGTCGGCGGGCCATCGGGTGTCGATGTGAAGTGACCGCCTGCCGGCGCGGACGCCTCGCGCGGGCACTCCGCGGTGCGCGGTGCCGAGAGTGCCGTTTCGGCGCCGCGCCGGCGTACCTTTCCAACCAAGGCTTGTCCCCGCGCGACGAGGAGTTTTGCTGGCGGCTTCCACGATGCCCACGTCGTCCGATCTCCCCCAGCCGCTGAACCGATTCCCCGCCGAGGTGCGCGCGGCGTACCAGACGTTCCGCGCCACGGGCGACGAAGCCGCGCTGCGGGTTGTCGTCACGGCGGCGGTGGCCGATTTCATGCCGCGCAACTCCGTGCACTCCCGCACTGAACCGCTGCGCGCCGAGGAGCGGTTGATCGAGGACCTGGGCTTTGACTCGCTCGCCGTGGCCGAGACCGTGTTTTTCTTCGAGGACCTCTTCAAGGTGACGATCAAGAACGAGGAAATCCTGGCGCTGCGCACGGTCGGCGAACTCTGCGATTTCGTGGCGCGCCGCCTGCGCGAGAAGTCGCCCGCCGCGTGAACCCCGCGCCTCCCGCCGCCCGCCGGCCGGTCGTCACCGGACTCGGTTTCATCACTCCGATCGGCAACGACCGCACCGCCGTCGCCGCATCGCTGCGCGCCGGCCGCCACGGTCTCGCGCCGGTCGAGTTTCTGGGCAACCCCGCGCTACCCGTGAAGCTCGCCGGCACGGTGCGGGAGTTCGACGTCTCCTCCACGAACAGCCGCGACTGGACGTGGCCCGCCCGCTACGACATCCCGCGGGAAACGCTCCGCGGGCTCGCGCCGCACGGCGTGTTCGCCCTCTGCGCCATCGAGCAGGCGCTCGCCGACGCCGCCCTCGCGCCCGCCGCGATCGCGCACCAGTCCGACACCGGCCTGTTCTGCGCCTCGGCGGGATCGGCGCGGATGCTGCATTTCCACCTCGGCCAGATGGACGCCGCGCGCGGCGAGCGCGGCAACCCGATGGGCGTCGTCAGCTCGATCTGCGGCACGCTCAACTTCAACCTCGGTGCCCATTTTCACATCACGGGCGCGGTCTGCGGCTTCGTTTCCGCCTGCGCCTCGTCGAGCCACGCTCTCGGCCACGCCTGCGACGAGATCCGACTCGGCCGGTTGCGGCGCGTGATCGTCGTCGGTGCCGAGGAGCACAACGCCGAGACGATCCTGCCCTTCGCCGCGATGCGCGCGCTCTCCGCGCAGAGCGAGCCCGCGTTGGCCTCGTGCCCGTTCGATGCGGCGCGCAACGGCTTCGTCGGCGCGGGCGGCGCAGTCGCTCTCGTGATCGAGTCGGCCGAGCTCGCGCAACAACGCGGCGCGCCCGTCCTCGCCGAGATCGCGGGCTGGGGCCAGAGCGCCGACGGCCACAGCGTGGCGATGTCGCACCCCGAGGGCGCGGGCCTGCGGCTGGCGATGCAACGCGCGCTCGCCGACGCCGGCACCGCGGCGGGAGAAATCGACTACGTGAACGCGCACGCCACCTCGACGCCCGTCGGCGACCGCGCGGAGGCGCTGGCGTTGCGCGCGGTGTTCGCCGAGGCCGGCGCGCGTCCACGGGTGAGCAGCACGAAGGGCCTCACCGGGCATCCGCTCTCGATGGCCGGCGCGATGGAGGCGGCGTTCTGCACGCTCGCGCTCGCCGAAGGTTTCATCCCCGGCAACGCCCACTTGCGCACGCCCGATCCGGTTTGCGAAGGCCTTGACCTGCCGCGTGAAACGCTCGCTGTCGCCCCGCGCCTCGTGCTGAACAACAGCAGCGGTTTTGGCGGCAGCAACGTCTGCCACGTGCTGCGGCGTGGGGGCTGAGTTTGAGTGTTCCGCCGGCCGCGCGGTACAGCGATCCCGACCGCGGGGCTTACTGAGGAACCGCAACCGGCCGGCCGTCTTCGTGGTAGCCCTGAGCCAGACCGGCGTCGGGGTGTTGGAGCGTGAAAACTCCCTCGAGTTTCAGCTCGTTGGGGACAACCGCGTAGCCCGGGGCAATCCGGCGGACGTAGTTTGCCACCGGTCCGGACAACTCTCCCGTGCGTGAATCGTAGCCGATCGCGACCACCGTCTGGCAGCTTTCCAGAAAATATTGCTGTGCGGCCGCAGCCAACAGTCGCGCGTCCTGATCCATGGTTTGGCGCTGGAGCGATCGACGCTCCGCCTTGGTGGATTCTGCGATCATCTGGCGGACCTGCTCGCTCCGGGCATCCAGCTCTTTCCGGGCGGCGTCGAGAGTCTCCGCGATTTCTTTCCGCAACTCGGCCGCTCTCTTTTCCGCGCGCTGCTCGGCTTGATCGAGTTTGTGCCACACTGCGAACGCGATGCCGGCCCCAACGAGCACGAGAGCAGCCGTTCCACCTGCCAAGGGCCAGCTCACGTGATGCTTCGATTTCACCGGTGGCGATCATCGTGAGGCTCCTTTTTCTGGCGACACATTTTCGGTCCGCACCTGTTGCAGCGCGGCAGGGCCGAGCGCGCCCGACGGTTGGAGCCCGGACGTGAGTTGGCTCCTGCAGGAGGAATCGTTGAATGGCCGCGCAGGAAACGGCTGCCCTCGAGGTGTGGCCTCCGGCCATTCGCCGGCCGGAGACTGCCGTTGGGCGACTCCGTTCCGCCGCTCGGCTGCGATCCGGGCTTGCGCGGGGAAACGGACTCTCGCCACCCTTGCCCGTTCCAAACCCATGGCCGACCCCCTCATCGAACGACTCAAGCACCTGATCGTCGAAACTCTGCATCTCGACGACGTGAATCCCGCCGAGATCGACCCCTCCGCGCCGCTCATCGGGTCCGGCCTCTCGCTCGACTCGATCGATGCGCTCGAGCTCGTCGTGAAGATCGAGAAGGAGTTCGGTATCAAGATCGGCAGCGCCGAGGAGTCGCGCCAGGCGCTCTCCAGCATCGCGAGCCTCGCGGCGTTCATCCGCGCCCGCGCCGACGCCTCCAAGCTTCCCGCCTGATTCTCGCGGCCAACCCCCGCATGGCCCACCCAGCCGCCAACTCCGTCGTGCGCCTCGCCGCGTGCGACTGCCTCACGCCATTTGGCGACACCGCCGCCACGCACGCGGCGCTGCTCCGAGGCGAACGCGCGTTGCAGCCCACGCCCGTGCTCGGCCGCGAGGGCGGCGATGCCGTGCCGCTGGCGCTGCTGCCCAGCCGCGCGCTCGACGAGACCTGCCCGCCGACGTGGCTCCAACCACTCGCGACCCTGCTCGCGCCCGTGGCCGGCAGCGGCTGGGGCACGGCGCGGCGTCCGGTGTGCGTGACGAGCAGCAATTTCGGCGTGGGCAGCGCGTACGCGTTTCGCCGCGGCGGCGAGAGCGCGCATGCGGCCCACGGCGCGCCGCACACCTCGGTGGAGCTCGTCCGCCGCGCGCTCGGCTGGGGCGAAAACGTGGCGATCTTCTCACACGCGTGCGTGTCGGCCCACCTCGGACTCATGCATGCGTCGCGGTTGCTCGCCGCCGGCGCGGCCGACGAGGCGCTCGTCGTCAGCTACGATTTCCTCAGCCCGTTTGTGGCGGGCGGTTTCCACGCGCTGAAGATCCTCAACGTCGATTTTCCCGCGCCGTATCAGGATCGCGCGGCCGGCTCGATCGGCCTCGGCGACGGTGCCGCGTACGCCGTGCTCACGCGCGACCGCGGCGACTTCGCCCTCGCGGCGCAGAGCCTGCACAACGAGATGTACCACTTCACGGCGAACAAACCCGACGGCGCCGGTTTCGCCGCCGCGTTCGCCCCGCTGGCCGCGGCCGCCGCCGGCCGGAAGCTGTGGGTGAAGGGCCATGGCACCGGCACGCTCGAGGCCGGCCGGCTCGAGGCCACCGCGGTCGCGCAGGCGTTCCCCGGCGCGCCGCTCGTCGGCTGGAAAGGCAGCCTCGGCCACACGCTCGGCAGCTGCGGGCTCGTCGAGCTCGCGCTCGTCGCCGCGTCGCTCCGTACCGGCACCGCGCCCGGCACGGTCGGCAGTGCATCGCCGACTTTCACCGACGCCGTCGCGCTCGCCCCCTTCGCCACCGCCGGTTTCGACGGCGCGCTCTGCGCCAGCAACGCCTTCGGCGGTGCGCACGCCGCGCTCCTGCTCAGCCATGCTTGAACGTTTCATCCAGGCCGTCCGCACCGACGATCCCGGCGCCGAGGAGCCGGCCGCGACGCGCGAGCGGCTGAAGTCGCGGTTCGCCCCCGGCGCGGTGCGCCGCATGACGCAGCTCGGGCTCTTTGTCGGCGGCGTGCTCGGCGAGCTCCAGCCCGGCGAGGACGACGCGCTCGTGTACGCCACGCAATACGGCGAGAGCCGCGCGCTCGAAGGCTTCCTCGACAGCTTCCCCTCGGCCAGCCCGACGCTCTTTCAGACTTCGATCCACCCGAGCGGCGCGCAGCAGGGCCTCATCGGCCGGCAACGCAGCGTGCGCGAGTTCTTCCCGCTCGCTGGCGGCCGCAACCTCGTGGCGACGGCGGTGCAGGCGGCGCTGCTCGCCCCGGCGGAGCGCGTGCTGCTCTGCGGCGGCGAGGAACGCGGCACCTGGCTTGCGCCCGCGGGCATGGCGAGCAACCGCGCGTTCGCCTTCGCGCTCGCGCTCACGCGTGCCCGATCGGCGGACACGCTCGGCCGGCTCGCACTCGTGCCCGCGCCGGAGACCGCCGGCGCGCTGGCGCTCGCCGACTGGTTCGCGTTGCTGCGGGACCGGCGGCCCTTCGACGGCGCGGTCGCGCCCGGCTGGCGTCTGACGCTCGACTGGTCGTGAGCCCGCCCGCCCAGCCGCCGCGCAATCCCGGGCCCAGCTGGGGCTACCGTTTCCTGCGCACCGCCGATCGCCTGCTGCCGGAGTGTGTGTACCGGCCGCTGCGCGCGCTCGGCACGTTGATCGCGCTGGCGAACATGCCCGCGCAGCGCCGCCACTCGCGCGAGTATCTCGAGGTCGTGCTCGGCCGGCGGCCGCGTTTCCGCGAGGTGTTCCGGCACTTCTTCGCCTTCGAGGAGGCGTTGATGACGAAGCTGCGCGTGATCAACGGTCGCCCCCATCGCACCGTGTACGCGCCCGGCGCGGAGGATTTCCGCGCGTGGCTCGAGGGCGGCGGGCCGGTGTTGCTCGGCACGTTCCATTTCGGCGTATCCGATCTTCAGGGTTGCCAGATCGGCGGCTACGGGCACCAGGAGGTGTACGTGGTGCGGCTGCGCGTGGGCAACTCGCACGACACGGACGCGCTCTCCGCGCGCTTCGGCTCGCGGCTGAAGTTCGTCTGGATCAACGACCCGGGCGAGCTGCTCTTCGCGCTCAAGGACGCCGCGGCCACGCCCGCCGCGATCGCAATGCAGTGCGACCGCGTGGAGTTCAGCGCGCGCACGGAGGCGTTCGAGTTTCTCGGCGCGCGTCGGCTGTTTCCGTTCACGATCTACCACCTCGCGCTGATCTTCGGCCGGTCGGTGCTCTTCGCGGTCGGCGTGCCGGAGGGGCCGGAGCTGGCGACGCTGCACACCTCGCCGCGTTTCGACCCGCGGCCCGGCGAACCGCGCGAGGCGGCGCTCGCCCGGGCGCGTGAGCATTTCCAGGCGTTTCTCCGGCAGGTCGAGGCGCTGCTGCGCGCCAACCCGTACCTGTGGTTCAACTTTACTCCGCTCAACCCCGTCGCGCCCGTCGCCGGGCCGGCGCGGGCGGCCGCCGCGCCATGATCCGCCGCGCCTACTATGTGGCGGCGTACTACGCGTCGTGGGCGGTGTTCGGAGCGGTGGGCGTGCTGCTCAATGTCGCCAGCCTGCCGCTCCTGCTGCTGCCGCGCACGCCGACGGGCGGTGCGTCGATGCGCCGCGTGATCCGGGCGCTGTTCGATTTCTGGCTGCGCTGGATGCACGCCACGGGGGTCGTGCGGGTGACGTGGCGTGGTTTCGAGCGGCCGCTCGCGCCGGGTGCGGTGTTCATCGCGAACCACCCCACGCTGGTGGATGCAACCTTCCTGCTCGCGCGACTGCCCGACGCGATCTGCATCTTCAAACCGGCGTTGATGCGCAACCCGGCCATCGGTCCGGCGGCGGTGCTCGCCGGCTACGCGAGCGGGGTGCCCGGTGTGGATCTCGTGCGCGAGGTGGCGGCGAAGATCGCCGCAGGGCAATCGCTGCTCGTTTTCCCGGAGGGCACGCGCACCGATCCTGGTCGAAGCTTGAACCCGCTTCGGCCCGGCTTCGCATTGATCGCCGCGCGCGCCGCTGCGCCGGTGCAGCTGTTCACGATCCGCGCGAGCGAGGGGCTCGTGCCGCGCGGCCGCGCCTGGTGGAAACCGCCGATCGAGTTGCCTGGCTGGGTCGAGATCAGTCTCGATCGTTGCTGGGATCACGATGCGAACCGCAGCCCGGCCGATCTCACGGAGGAGGTGCAGCGGCACCTTTCCACCCAACTGGCGAACGCCGCCGAAATCGCCCGATGAGCGCCACGCATCTTGTCCTCATCCCGACCTACAACACCGGCGCAGCGCGGCTGCTTGCGACCGTGCGCGAGGCGCTCGCGCTGTGGCCGGACGTGTGGGTCGTGGTCGATGGCAGCACCGATGGCAGCGAGGCCGGCGTCGTGGCGCTCGCGCGCACCGAGCCACGGCTGCGCGTGATCGAGCTGCCACGCAACGGCGGCAAGGGCGCGGCGGTGCTCGCCGGCGCGGAGGCGGCGCTTGCGGCCGGTTTCACGCACGCGCTCGTGATGGATGCCGACGGTCAGCACCCGGCCGATCGCATCGGAGATTTCATGCGCGCCTCGCAGGCGCAACCGGTCGCGCTTGTGCTGGGTCGGCCGGTGTTCGGTCCGGAGGCTCCGCTGGTGCGCCTGAAGGGGCGCCAGCTAAGTATCGGTCTTGTGCACTTCGAAACCGGCGGCGCGGGCATCGACGATCCGCTCTTCGGCTTCCGCGTCTATCCGCTCGCGGCGACAGTGCGCGCGTTGCGGAGCACGCGTTTCGCCCGCCGCTACGATTTCGATCCGGAGATCGCGGTGCGGCTGTTCTGGGCCGGCACGCCAATGCGAAACATCCCGGCGACCTGCCGCTACCTCTCGCGCGCGGAGGGCGGCGTCTCGCATTTCCATTATCTGCGCGACAACGTCCGCATGGTCTGGCTCCACACCCGGCTCATCGTGGAACTGCTGCTCGGCCGCTGGGTCTGCGTGCGGCGGGTGCGTCGCCAATTCCGCTCCGCATGAAACGCGTTCCGCTCTCCCTTTCCATCCTGCTGCTCCTGCTCGCGCCCGCGCTCCGGGCCGAAATCCCTTCCGCGCCCGGCCCCGAACTGGTCATCGGCGAGAACGACGCGGCGTGGCGCCCGCTCTTCGACGCGCTCGCGGCGCAGGGTGCGGTGTACTCGTCGTTCACCGAGCACCGCTGGTTCAGCGTGCGCAAGGAGCCCGTCGTACTGCACGGCGAGTTGCGCCATTCCGCCGAGCGCGGCCTGAGTCTGCGCTACGTGAAGCCGGAGGAGCAGGTGCTCGTCGTCGACGCGCAGGGGCTACTCATGCGCAACGCCCAAGGCCGTACGCGCACGATGGCGGCCGACCCGCGCGCGCCACGCATCGATGCCGCGCTGCTGCCAGTGCTGCGTTTCGATCTGCCCGCGTTGCTGAAGCTCTTCTCGCTCCGCGCCGCACGGGATGGCGACGACTGGCGGCTCGATTTCACGCCGCGCACGCCGGAGCTCGCGCGCACGC
Source organism: Opitutaceae bacterium (assembly GCA_035299125.1). Taxonomy (GTDB): domain Bacteria; phylum Verrucomicrobiota; class Verrucomicrobiia; order Opitutales; family Opitutaceae; genus CAJCBL01. The sequence continues at coordinate 525 of DATGXA010000055.1, read as the reverse complement.
TGAGCACGCTCACCGTCGAGGGCTCGGGCGAGGCGGTGCGGCGATTGGAATTTCGCCGCTCGGCGAAACAACGCGTCGAGGTGCTGATCGGCGAGACGCGCACCGGCGTGACGTTCTCCGCCGACGAGGTGAAACGCTTCTTCCGCTGAACGATGGAACCGGCCCGTCAGAAATGGACCGCGCGGGCGCTGCTGGCGCTCGGCGTCGCGCTCGGGCTGCTGTGGCTCGCGCGGCTCGACTACGACGCGAGGATCTCGACCGATGTGCTCGACCTGATCCCGAGCGCAGAGCGTTCGCCGGAGCTGGCCCTCGCCCGCTCCCTCGCCGCCGATCGGCAGGCGCGCGTGGCGCTGTTCGCATTGCGCGTGGCCGAACCGGCGCAACGCGAGCGCGCGGCGGAGGCATTCGTGGAGACGCTGCGCGGCGATCCGGCGTTTGCCGAGGTGCGACCGATGGGCGAGACGGGCCCGCGCGATGCGCTGGGGAAACAGTTGTTTGCGCAGCGCCTCGAGCTGCTGTTTCCCG
>DATGXA010000054.1:0-16219 GCA_035299125.1 Opitutaceae bacterium | reverse complement strand
GGCCGAGCTGCCGACGAGCGCGGGCTGCATGTTGCCCGCGCCGGAGCCGTCGGGCATGTGGCAGGCGGCGCAGTGCCGCTCGTAGAGTGTGGCGCCGAGCGCGCTGGAGAGGGCGGTCCCCGCGGGCGCGGGTGAGGCGTCGGCCGGAGTGGCGGACGGCTGGGCGGGGGTGTTCGCGGCTGGCGCGGTGGCGCTGGCGCCCACGTAGACGATCCTCCAGATGCGGCCGCGGTCGGTCTCGCTGATGAAGAGCGAACCGTCCGGAGCGACGGCGACGCCGCCCATGCGGAAACGTTGCGGGCCTTTGTTGGCGGCGAAGACCTCGTAGGTGCCGCGCGGATTCCCGTGGTCGTCGAAGGGCACGAAGGCGACATTGAAGCCGTCCTGCGGGAGCGGCGCGCGGTTCCACGATCCGTGGAAGGCGATGAAGGCGCCGCCGCGGTAACGCGCGGGGAACTGCGCGCCGGTGTAGAACGTCATCTGCAGCGGCGCCCAATGGGCGGGGAACGCGATGAGCGGTTCGGGGTAGCGGCCGGGTTCGGCGCACTTGCGATTGTCGCCGCCGAACTCGGGCGCGACCATGCGCGCCTTGCGGTGCGGGTCCCAGTAGGTGTATGGCCAGCCGAGGTTGGCGCCTTCGTGCAGGCGGTGCATCTCCTCGGCGACGCGCTCGGCGTTGTCGAAATCGTCGTAGAATTCCGGAGCCACGGTGCTGAGGTTGTCGCGGCCCATCATCACCATGTAGAACTCGCGGGCGACGGGCTGCCAGGCGACCGCGAGGCAGTGGCGGTGGCCGGTGGAGAAATGGAAGCCGTCGGCCTGCGTTTGGTTGAGCCGTTCGGCATCGAAGCGCCAGAAGCCACCGTGGACCTTCTGGTGTTCGGTGGCGTCCTTGCCTTTCGCGCCGAGCTGGCGGTCGGGCTCGCTGAAGACGTTGTAGGGCGAGCCGATCTCGACGAGGAGCCGGCCCTCGGCGTCGAACGCGAAGCTCTTCGCGGCGTGGCTGCGCTGCTCCGGGAGGTCGCGCACGATGACCTGTTGGTCGCCGGAAGGAACGAGTTCGCCGGCGCGATACGGGTAACGGAAGACGGCGGTGTTCGACGAGTGGTAGAGCCAATCGCCGTGGAAGGCGATGCCGGTGCCGCCGCCGGAGCCGAAGGTGCGTTGCTCCGCGAAGCGGCCGTCGCCGTCGGCGTCGTGCAACGCGACGATGCCGGAGGATTGGAGCTTGGCGTAGAGGTCGCCGTTGGGCGCGGCGGCGAGGAAGCGGAGTTGTTCGCGCGGGCGGCCGGAGAGTTTGGTGAGATCGTCGGCGACGATGAAGGCGCGGAAGCCGGGCGGGAGCGTGAGCCCGCCGTCGTCGGGATCGGGCGCGGGGAGCGCGGCGGCGACACGCGTGGCGAGACCGGCGAGGGCGAAGAGGAGGATCGGGACGGTGCGGCGCATGGCGGATAGATGTGCGGAAAACCGCGCGGAACGTAGCGGCACGTGCGCGTTTGGAAAACGGCGTCGGCAGATTCCATATCCGGTCGGCGCCAGACCGGGCGCGGCGGGTGTGCCCCGTGGATGCGCCGGGCGATAGCTGCTCTCGCGAGCCGCTCCACCGGCGGCGGGGATGCGGCGCGAGTTATTGCGCGAGTTTCTCGCGGAGGTACGGCGCGGTGGGGCTGCGCTTGAGCTTCGCCAAGCCGGAGACGGGGCCCTGATAGAGGAGTTGTCCGCCGGCGGGGCCGCCCACGGGGCCGAGCTCCACGAGCCAATCCGCTTCGGCGAGCAGGTCGAGATGGTGCTCGATCACGGCGACGGTGTGACCCTGGTCGACGAGACGGTGCAGGAGATGGATGAGTTTCTCGCAGTCGCTCAGGTGCAGGCCGATCGTGGGCTCCTCGAGGATGTAGAGGTTGCGCGGAGTCTCGCCGCGTTGGCGCTCCTTGTACGACTGAAGGCCGCGCGACAGTTCGGTGACGAGCTTGAGGCGCTGCGCTTCGCCGCCGCTGAGCGTGGGGCTGCTCTGCCCGAGCGTGAGGTAACCGAGGCCGGTCTCGCACATGAGCGCGCAGACTTCGCGGAGCTGGTTGTGGAAATCGAAGAAGTCGCGCGCCTCCTCGAACGTCATCTCGAGGAGATCGGCGACGTTTTTGCCCTTCCACTGGATCTCGAGAATCTCCGGGCCGTAACGCCGCCCGCCGCAGGCTTCGCAGGTGACGAAGGTGTCGGGCATGAAGTTCATCTCGAGCTTCACGCGGCCGGCGCCGGCGCAGGTCTCGCAACGACCGCCTGCGGTGTTGAACGAGAAACGGCCGGCGGTGTAACCACGGAGCTTTGACTCGGGCAGCGAGGCGAGGAACTGGCGGACGAGGTCGAAGACGCCGAGGTACGTGGCCGGCGTGGAGCGCGGCGTGTGGCCGATGGGAGATTGGTCGACCTCGATGACGGCTTTGAAGCCGGCGGCGCCGGTGAGGAGGTCGAACGGAACAGGGGAGGTGACGGGTAATGGGTGATGGGTGATCGGCCGGAACTCGGCTGCGGCGGAGAGGGAGACTTCGTGGGTGCACTTGGGCGCGAGCTTGAGAAAATCGCGACCGGTGAGCTTCGGTTTCTTCTGCTGGATGGCGCAGGCGACGGCGGGGTGGAGCAGGTCGCGGAAGAGCGTGGATTTGCCCGCTCCGGACGGGCCGGCGACCATGATCAGGCGGCCGAGCGGCAGGCGGAGGTCGATCGACTGGAGATTGCGGAGACGCGCGCCGGAGAGCTCGAGCCAATCGATTTTCGAATTTGGGTTTTCAATTTTCGATTGGGCGGAGGCGGCGGATTTCGCGCGTGATAGGGCTGACGCTTTCGGCTCGCTGCGGCGGTTCTCCGTGGCTTCGGAAACGTTGCGGTAGGCGCCGCGGATCGGATGCGCGATGCCCTTGTCGAGGTAGAGGCCGGTGAGGGAATTCTTGTTCTTGCGGAGGTTCGCGGGGGTGTCGTCGGCGAGGAGTTGGCCGCCGTGGCGACCGGCGCCGGGGCCGAGGTCGATGATGCGGTCGGCGTGGTCCATCACGGCATCGTCGTGCTCGACGACGAGCAGCGTATTTCCTTTCGCGCGGAGGCGCTCGAGGGTGGCGATGAGCCGGTCGTTGTCGCGCGGATGCAGGCCGATCGAGGGTTCGTCGAGCACGTACAGCACGCCGGAGAGATTCGAGCCGAGCTGGGAGGCGAGGCGGATGCGCTGGGCTTCGCCTCCGGAGAGGGTGTCGGCGGAGCGCTCGAGCGCGAGATAGGCGAGGCCGACCTCATCCATGAACTTCAGGCGTTCCTCGATCTGCGGGATGATGTCGCGCACGATGAGCTTGCCGCGGGCGTCGAGTTCGAGGTCGCGCAGGCGCGCGAGGAGCTGCGACGGCGTGAGTGCGAGGAGCGCGGGCAGCGAGAGCGGCTCGCCGTGCTTGAAGTACAGGTGCACGGCGCGGGAGACTCGATTGAGGCGGGTGCCACCGCACTCCGGGCAGGTGCGGAACTGCGCGCCGGAATCGTCGTCGAAGAGGTGGGCGAGCTCGGCGATCTCGGGCGGCGTTTCCTCGTCTTCGGAATCGCTCTTGAGCATCCAAGGCGCGAGGCGGCCGTGGCCGCGGCAGACGGGACACCAGCCCTTCGGCGAGGCGAAGGAGAAGTCCTTCGGGTCGAGGACGGGGAAGGTCTCGCCGGTGGCGGCATCGGTGCGCGTGGTGGAGAACCACGAGACGATCTCGCCGTTGGGCAGGAGGAGGAAGCAGGTGCCGTGGCCGAGGCGGAGGGCGTCGGCAAGGGAGGCGTGAGGCGAGAGACGAGAGGCGAGATGGGCGGAGGTGGACGGAGCGGACGATCTGGACTTGGTGGACGGGCGAGAGTGGGGCATGGCTTTCCGGGCCTCCTGCCTCTCGCCTTTCGCCTCTGAGCTTGTGGCGGATTTCAGATCCGCCACGACCACCTCGATGTTGTGCTCCTTGAAGCGGTCGAGCTTGGCGAAGTTTTCGACGAGAAGCAGGCGGCCGTCGGCGCGCATGAGCTCGTAGCCGTGGTCGCGAATCCAGTCGGCGATGGGCTGGTGGTGGCCCTTGCGGCCGCGGACGAGCGGGGCGCAGAGGTAGAGGTGCTTCGCTTTTTTCGCGGAGGGCGTGGCGAGGGCGGCGAGGAAGTGTTTCTCGAGTTCCGCGGTGCTGAGCGCGCGGATGGGCGTGCCGTTGATGGGGTGGTGCTGGATGCCGAGCTTCGCGTAGAGGAGGCGGAGGTATTGCGCGACTTCGGTGATGGTCGCCACGGTGCTCTTGCGGCCGCCGCGGGTGATGCGCTGCTCGATGGCGACGGTCGGCGGAATACCGGTGACGCGGTCGACGGCGGGGCGCGGCATCTGCTCGACGAACTGCCGCGCGTAGGGCGACATCGACTCCATGAACCGGCGTTGGCCCTCGGCGAAGACGATGTCGAAGGCGAGGGTGGATTTGCCCGAGCCGGAGACGCCGGTGACGACGGTGAGCGCGCGGTGCGCGATGGAGAGCGAGAGGTTGCGGAGGTTATTTTCGCGGGCGCCGAGAATCTGGAGGGCGGGCGATGGGTTATGGGTGATCGGTGATGGGGCGGGCTCGGCGGCGAGGGCGAGCGGCTCGTAGGCGGCGCCGGCGAGCGCGGCGCGGAGGTAGGGCGCGGTGGCGGTGCGGCTGAGCGCGACCTGCTCGGGCGTGCCCTCGGCGACGATACGTCCGCCGCCCGCGCCGGCTTCGGGGCCGACTTCGATCAGCCAATCGGCGTTCTTCAGGACGTCGGTGTTGTGCTCGATCACGACCACGCTGTGGCCTTGGTCGACGAGCGCGTGGAGGACCGTGAGCAGTCGGCCGACATCGTGGCGATGCAGACCGGTGGTGGGCTCGTCGAGGAGGAGCAGGGCCGACGACGATTGCGGAATGCGGGTTGCGGATTGCGGACTGGCGGATGGAACGGAGGAGGCGGATTTGAGATTTGAGAGCTGCGACTTGAGGGTGGGCGCAGGCGTGGCGGCGGGCGCGATCGGTTCTGCCGTGAAGGTGCCCAGGTATTTGACGAGTTTGAGCCGCTGGGACTCGCCGCCGGAGAGCGTGTTGAGCGGCTGGCCGAGGGTGAGATAGCCGAGGCCCACGACAGCGAGAGGGGCGAGGCGCGAGCGGATGGCGGGTTGCGCGGTGAAGAAATCGAGCGCTTCGCGCACGGTGAGTGCGAGCACATCGGCGACGCTGCGGCCGTTCCACGTGCAGGCGAGGATCTCGGGCTTGAAGCGGCGGCCCTCGCAGATGGGGCACGGGACGTAGACGTCGGAGAGGAACTGCATCTCGACGGCTTCGTAGCCGAGGCCCTGGCAGTGGTCGCAGCGGCCGTCGCCGGCGTTGAACGAGAAGCTGGAGGCGGAGAACCCGGCCTCGCGCGCGGTCTCGGTCGTGGCGAAGAGGTTGCGGATGCCGTCCCAGGCGTCGGCGTAGAGGGCGGCGTTGGAGCGCGGGGTGCGGCTGAGCGGCGACTGGTCGACAAGCACGATCTCGCCGAGGTGCTCGAGTCCGTGGATGGCGCCGATCGTGGCGGGATCCTCGGCGAACTGGCGGCGGGCGGCGAGCAGGCCTTGGTGGATGACGTGGTCGAGCAGCGTCGATTTGCCGGAACCGGAGACGCCGGAGAGCGCGACAAAGCGGCCGAGCGGGAGCGCGACGGTGAGATCGCGGAGGTTGTGCTTCGTGGCGCGCTCGAAAACGAGCCAAGGAACCTGGGTATTGGATGAAAGGTGACTGGTCTTGCGCTGAGCGGAGGTGGCGGCTTCAGCGGGAATGTAACATATTGTGTTACAAGTTCCGTCCGGGGCGGAGGCGTTGGTCGGGCGCTCGGGGCCGCGGGTGGAGCGGTCGAGGCGCTGGCGCGTTTCGCTGCGGGGGAGGATCGGGCGGAGAGGTAGTCGCCGGTGAGCGCGGCGGAGGAGCCGAGGAGGGCGGGAACGTCGCCTTGGAAAACGACGTGGCCTCCGGCGGCGCCGGGCTCGGGGCCGATCTCGATCACGTGGTCGGCGGCGCGGATCATCGACTCGTCGTGCTCGACGACGACGACGGTGTTACCGGCATCTGTCAGCGACCGGATGATGCCGATGAGCCGATCGATGTCGCGCGGGTGAAGGCCGACCGAGGGTTCGTCGAGCACGAAGAGCGTGTCGACGAGCGAGGAGCCGAGGCAGGAGGTGAGGTTGACGCGTTCGACTTCGCCGCCGGAGAGCGTGCGCGATTGGCGGTCGAGCGTGAGGTAACCGAGGCCGACCTGCTCGAGGTAGCGGAGGCGGGCGCGGATGGCGTCGAGGGCGAGGTCGGCGGAATGCGGAGCAACTGACTGCGGGTTGCGGAATGCGGATTGCGGATTGGGCGCAGGCGCTTCGGCGGAGACGGGGAATTGGTCGGTTAGGTCCGACGGGTCGGTTGGGGAGAAGGACGGCGGGCGATCGGCACGCGGCGAGAGGAGTGCCAGAAGTTCGGAGACGGGGAGTTGGTAGAGCTCGGGGAGCGTGCGGTTCTGCCATTTCCAACAGAGCGCCTCGGGTTGGAGGCGCGTGCCGTGGCACTCGGGGCAGAGATTGTAGCTGCGGTAGCGTGCGAGGAAGACGCGGTAGTGCATCTTGTACGTGCGCGCCTCGAGATAGCGGAAGAAGCCCTTGAGTCCGTACCACGCGGCGGGCCACTCGACGCCGTTCTCCCCGTAACCCGGCTCGCCCTCGATGACATAGGTGCGTTGCTCGGGCGTGAGTTCGCAGAACGGGATGTGTGTCGGCAGCTTCTTCTTTTTCGCGAAGCCGAGCAGGTCGCGTTTGGACTCGCCGAAGACTTCGCCCTCCCAGCATTTGATCGCGCCGGCGTCGATGCTCAGCGTCTCGTCGGGGATCGCGAGGCGGTAGTCGATGTCGATGACGCGGCCGAAACCGCGGCACTTCGGACAGGCGCCGATGGGCGAGTTGAAGGAGAACATCGCCGGCGCGGCGGGGCGGAAGCGACGTCCGGTTTTCGGTGAGTGCAGGCCGCGGGAGTAGTGGCCGATTTCGTGAAAGAGGCGAGAGGCGGGAGGCGAAGGGCGAGCGGAGTTGCCGTTTTCGCGGGTGGCGCCACGGGAAAGCGTGCCGAGCGGTTGCTCGCCGAAGAGGCGGACTTCGCCTTGGCCGAAGTGGAGCGCGGTCTCGACGGCTTCGGTGAAACGCGCCTTCGCGCCGGGCTCGAGGGCGATGCGGTCTTGGACCACAAAAAGGGCGGTGGCGGAGGCCGCGAGCGCGGGTGCCGATGTATCGCCGCTCGCGCGAGGGGCGCCACTGTCGGACGACAGCAGATCGTCGATACGGTGCAGTGCGCAGGTGCCATCGGCACCGGGCACGAGGACGCGTTGGTAGGATTGGCCCTGGAGATTCTGGAGAATCTCGCGCCACTCGAGATTTTCAGGACGCGCGACGCGGAAGGCGACGAGCACGGTCGCCCCGGCGGACTGCGCGGCGGCCTTGGCCCAGATCGTCTGCGGGTTGTCGTCCTCGACGCGCTCGCCGGTCGCGGGGTCGTAGCACGCGGCGACATGGCTGAACCACACTTTGAAGTAGTCGGTGAGCTCGGTCATCGTGCCGACGGTCGAGCGCGAGGTCTTCACGGTGTTGCTCTGCTCGATCGCGATCGAAGGGCGGATGTTCTCGATCGAGTCGACCTGCGGCTTGGCGAGCAGCTCGAGGAACTGGCGCGTGTAGGCGCTGAACGTCTCGACGTAGCGCCGCTGCCCCTCGGCGTGGAGCGTCTCGAACACGAGCGAGGATTTCCCCGCGCCGCTCAGTCCGGTGACGACGACGTACCGCCCGAGTGGAATATCGAGATCGAAGCCCTTGAGGTTGTTCTGACGGACGCCGCGGAGGCGGATGGTTTCGAGCGCTGCCATGTGAGGAGCGCGGAGGGTTAGGAGATCCGGCGCGGCGTGCAACTCGGGCCGGTTGAACGGCTGCTCAACGGGACCGAAGGCGCTCGAAGAACTCCAGGTGCGCGGAGACTTGGCGCTCGGGGTCGAACTGCGCGCGCGCCCAGCTCCGGGCGGCGCAGGACATCGCGGCGCGGCGCTCCGGATCCGCGAGGAGTTCCGCGAGCGCCGCGGCGAAACGCGTGCGATCACCGGCGGGGATCAGATGGCCGGTTTCGCCATCGTGAAAACACTCTGCCGCGCCGCCGACCTCATAGCTCACGACTGGCACGCCGGCGCATTGCGACTCGACGAGAAAGTTCGGCAACGACTCGCGCTGCGACGTCAGCACGGCGATCGCGGCGCCGCGGTAGAAGCGTGCCGGATCGGCCTGCCAGCCGTGGAAAACGACACGTTCGACGAGGCCCAGCGAGGCGGCGTGGCGCTCGCATTCGACGCGAGTCGGACCATCGCCGACAAACGCGAGGCGCCAGGGCAGCTCGCGTGGCAGGCGTGCCGCGATGTCGAGCAGTTCGCGTTGGTTCTTCTCGCGGCGGAACTGCGCGACGCAAAGCAGGATCGGCGGCGCGGACTGCGCGGAACCGCTGCTCTCGCTAGCAGCGCAACAGGCGCTGGCGAAGCGCTCACGCGTTCCGCTACGGGGCGCGGCGTCGCAAGGGGAGGTTGCGGTGTTGGCGACTTCGGCGAGAAGGGCGGCGTGGAGCAGGGCGTTCGGGATCACCGCGCAACGGTCGGCGGCACCTTCCGGTGCGACGAGTGTGCGGCGCGCAAACTCGGAGTTCGCGATGATCCCGCGCGCGGCACGCAGACCGCGGCGGTAGAGCCACGGCAGTGTTTTGCCGGTGCGGACGGTTGCGACGACGGCGGCCTGCGGCAGGGCGCGCTGGAGTCGCGCGGCGCGGCAGTTCGCCATGCGGCCCATGCAGAGCACGATGTCCGGTGCGGTGGCGCGCGCCGCGGCGGCGAGTCCCGGCGCGAACCAGTCGAGTCCGGTGTCGAAAGGCTGGAGCGCGTGATGCGCCATGCCGGCTGCGGTGAGCTCGGGGGCGAGTGTCCCGCCGGGACGAAACGTGAGCACAGTGGCGGTGTGGCCGCGGGTCGCGAAGGCGCGCGCGAGAAACGCCGTCTGCCGCTCGGTGCCGCCACCGCGCAGGCGGTCCTGGACGAGGAGAATTTTCATTGCTCCGAGGAGGGCGGGCACGACAGTCGCCGCGGAACGACGATGAATAACGGCTTCTTCAATCAGATGCTGCGTTGGCTGTTTCTCGCGATGGGTGTGGCACTGGCGGCCAAGATCGTGCCGGGCATCCGCTGCGACGACGGCATGACGCTGCTGGTTGTCGTGGTTCTCCTGAGCCTCTTCAACGCCTTTCTGAAACCGCTGCTGGTGCTCTTCACGTTGCCCTTGGTGGTGCTCACCGCCGGGTTCGGGCTGTGGCTCATCAACGCGTTTTTTCTCTGGGCCACGAGCCGCCTCGTCGACGGGTTCTACGTCGGCGGCTTGGGCGCCGCGCTGCTCGGCTCGCTGATCATCAGCCTGACGAACATGGCGTTCACGACGCTCTTCGGCGCGAAACGCGTCCGCGCACCGCGCGGTCCGCGCGGCCCGCAGGAACCGCCGCGCCCCACACCGCCGCCCGGCAAGGGCGACGTGATCGACGTGTGAGCCGCGTCCGCGCGAGGCTGGGGGCGCCCAGGTTCGCGAAGTGCGGCCTTGTCGCCGGGAAATGGGGCTTGGCGTCGACCGGTGGCGGTAGTTGCCTGCACAGTGCGCTCGGCCTCGCTTGGTAACACACTATCCGGCGGGTTCGCCCCAGCGCGTGCATCCCCACCACATGAACCGCACGTTTCGCCTTGTTGCCGCGCTCCTGATCGGGGGCGCGTTTGTCACCACTGCTGCTCGAGCCGTCTCGCAGACAGTCGATCTCGGAGGCGCAGTCACCTCCGGTTCGCTTGCAAGTGGTAGCTTCGTCATCGGCCGGCTGCACTTTGTCGTCACGGCGAGCGGCGGTTTCACGATCACGCAGACTGGTGGACGCCTCTACATCGCCGAGAATCAGGCGGCGGGTGATTTCCGGTTGGTGGTGACATCGGACACGGGCGGACAGTATGGCCTCAAAACCATTTACATCGATCAACAGAGCACCGGTGGGCCGGCGGGCTGGGGCCCATACCTCTCCGCTGCTTTCGGGAGCACCTCGACCTCGATCCCGCTCTCGAGTCTGACCGGATCGACCACGATTTCATTCGAAGCGTTTGGCTACCGCTCCGGCCAGGAGCTCGTGATCGAAGACCTGGAGAATCTCGGCGGGGTGGTCGGTGCGATGCGGACGATCATCTACCTGGACAACTTCGATGTGGATCTCGCGGCCGCCGCTCCGACCGTGACCGATTTCCTGCGCAGCAATCCGGCAACGAGTCCTACGAATGCGGACAGCCTCACGTGGCGGCTCGTGTTCTCGGAGGCCGTAACCGGTGTGGACGCGACTGATTTCGTCACATCCGGCACGACCGCCACGGTCACGGGGATCACCGGCAGCGGGACTACGTACTACGTCACCATCTCCGGCGGGAATCTTGCCAGTCTCGAGGGCACGGCGACGCTCGGCTTCGCAGGGGCGCACAGCATCGTCAACAGCGCCGGGCTGAACCTCACCAACCTGACGCCGACCGGCGCGAACGAGTACTACTACGTCGTCAGCAACCAGCGGCCGCCCACGGTGACCGCGACAGGCAACAATCCGACCTTCACCGAAGACGGCAGTGCGGTCGATCTCTTCAAGAGCGTGACGGCGGCGACCAACGACAGCGGCCAGACGTTCACCTCGCTCCAGTTCTCCGTCACCGCCGTGGCGACGGATGATGTCCTGCAGTTCGGCAGCACGACGATCCCGCTGACCAACGGCGCCGGTGGAGCGCTCAGCGGCATCGGCGGTTCCTATCAAGTGTCGATCGCCGCAGGCACCGCGACCGTCTCGGTTTACGGCCTGAGCCAAACCGATGCGCAAACGACCGCGCTGATCGACGGGATGACGTTCCGCAACACCGGCAACAACCCCGGCAGCACCGCGCACGTGGTGACCCTCACGGCCGCCACCGACAACGGCACCTATTTCAACAGCTCGACCTTGAGCGTCGCGACCACGGTCACCGTCGTTCCGACGAATGACGCGCCGGTGCTGACGCCGATCGCGCCGGCGTTGCCGGCGATCACGGAAGACGAGACGACGAACAGCGGTCGCACGGTCGTGGCTCTTGTCGGCGCCAGCATCGCCGATCCCGATGTGCCGGCGCTCGTCGGTATCGCGATCACCGGCACAGGTGGCACGACCGGCACCTGGCAGTTCAGTGTGGACGGCGGCAGCACCTGGACGGCGATCGGCGCGGTTTCGAGCTCCAGTGCGTTGCTGCTGCGCTCGGTGGATCTGGTCCGTTGCGTGCCGGACACGATTCACGCCGGCAGCGCAAGCTTCAGCTATCGGGCCTGGGACCAGACCGGTGTCACCGCGGGGAAGCAGGGCACCAAGCTGGCGGCTGCGGCCGTGGGCGGTACGAACCCGTTCTCCAGCGGCACCGACACCGCGAGCATCACGATCAACAGTGCCCCTCCCACGACGTATCCCGATTGGGCCAACGACAACTTCTCGGCCGCGGAGCTGGCGAATCCCGCGATCGGCGGCGTGGATGGCGATCCGGACGGCGTCGGCCTCACGAACCTTCTGCGCTATGCCTTCGACCTGCCTGCGCGCGGTCCGGTCTCCGTCGTGACGACGGCGGTTTATGACGGCAGCGCTGCGACGAATACCTTGACGCTGAGCTTCCCTGTCCGGGCCAAGGCCGACGGGTTGAGCTACGAGGTACAGGCCGGCCAGGATCTGGTGACGTGGACCACGGCGGCGACCTACACGGCCAACGGGACCAAACGTCAGGTGGCGCACGCCGTCGAGGTGCCGGCCGGAGCGCAGCGGTTCTTCCTGCGACTGCGGGTCCATTGATTGTGCATCTCGCACACCGCGCGCGCGGAGGGCCGGCGAGGCCGTCCGCGTGCGGGTTGTCGCGAGCGGATTCCGACGGGAATTTCACAACCGCGGCCTTTCCTTGGCTGATGCGAGCGGCAGTGTTGCGCGACGGCCGTGGACCGCGGGCCGGGCGACAACGCTTGGTGGTGCAGGCACGGCACACGCATGCACACCCGAACTGCCTCTTCCTCGATCCATCCCCACCTGTGCCGTGCTGTTTTTCTGGCCTGGGCGCTCGCGGCCGGCGCACTGAGAGCGCAGCCGACGCTGACCACTCCCGCGACCAGCAACCTCGGCGCCGGACAGGTCACGCTTACGTTCAAGGCGAGTGCTGCCGGCACCGGCTATTTCACGCTGCTGGAAGGAGCCACGCCTGTGCCGGGAAATGGAACGCAGACCAAGGCCGGTCGCGACGGCACCGGTGCGGCGGCGGCGCGATTCGGTTCGCTCAAGCTCGCGGCCAACGCCGCGGCCACGTACACGGTGCGCGAGCTCAAGGCCTGCACCCCGTACACCGTGTGTTTCACCGCCGACGACGGCGCGACGGTGCAGGGCACGAGCACCACGAAGACGTTCACCACCGCGCCGATGCCCGATCTTTCAGGGCGGGGTTGGGCGAGCTACGGCCCCCGCGGGGTCAACGACAGCAACACCATCTACAACTGCCTTGCGTTGGCGCCGGACGGCACGCCCTACGTGGCGTACCAGGATTGTGATTATAGCGGTCGGCTCACGGTGCGCCGGCTCAGCGGCGGCAGCTGGGTGAACGTGGGCTCGCGCGGTTTCAGCGCCGGCCGGGTGGGGCAGCTGTCCTTTGTCATCTCACCCGATGGCGCGCCATGGGTCGCCTACAGCGACGACAACGATTCCGGCCGACTGGTTGTGCGGCGTTTCAACGGTAGCTCTTGGGTGCAGATCGGCGCCGCCGGGCTCTCCGAATCGTATGCCTACTCGCCCACGCTCGCCTTCGCGCCGGATGGCGCCGCGCATGTGGTCTTCTCGGATCCCCTGCAGGAGTCCGATGGTTGGAAGGCGAAGGTGCGACGCTTCGACGGTAGCGCGTGGACGCCCGTCGGGCCGGCCGAGGGGATCTCCAGCACGGGGGCGCTCTACACGACTTTGGCGTTCGCGGCGGACGGCTCGCTCTACGTCGCGTTCAAGGAACTCGCGACCACTGAGCCGAGCGCGCTCGACGGTCGGGCGACGGTGATGAAGTACGATGGCGCGAACTGGACCGCGGTCGGCCCGATGGGATTCACCGCAGGGGAAATCGAGGACCTGCGGTTGGCGGTCGGCCCGGAGGGTGAGCCGTATGTGGCGTTCCGCGATTATGCGCACGGATACCGCGGCTCGGTGATGCGGTTCCGCAGCGGGACATGGTCGTACGTCGGCGCGCCCGGCTTCACCCGCGGGATGGCGTTCGACATGGCGCTCGTGTTCGCACCCGACGGCGTGCCGTGGGTCGCGCTGTACGAGAGCGACAAGACGACGGATGCGTTTGTGTACCGGCTCGCCGGGGATACCTGGAGTAGAGTCGGGGAGGAGGGCTGTGCGCTGGATGGCAGCGGCTGTTATCTCTCCCTCGCGTTTGCGCCGGACGGCGGTCCGCGCGTGCAGTTGCACGACATGGACAATGAGGGGCGCGCTGCGGTGGTGCACTTGGTGCCGCCCGGCCCCACGACCTATGCCGCCTGGGTGGCGGCAAACTTCAGCGCTGCGGACCAGGCGCGGCCGGAGATCAGCGGGGCGGAGGCGGACCCCGATGGCGCGGGCGTGACGAACTTGCAGCGCTTCGCCCATAATCTCGCCGCGCGTGGTCCGGTCGCGGCGCCGGCGACGGCGGCGATCTGTGAGCGCATGATCGACTACGACTTTCACTACTACCACTCGCTGTGGTTTACTCGCCGCAGTTGCGCACCCGGGTTGTCGTACCGGCTCGAAGCCAGCTCGGATCTGGTGAGTTGGTCGACGATCTCGGCTTGGAAAGCCGACGCTTCGTTGCAGGTGCAGGCGTTGGATGAAGTCGAGTTCGCTAGCGTGCCGCGGCGTTTTCTCCGGCTCCGTACCACACTGGAGCCGGCGGCGATGAAGGTGCTGGTGCCCGCCTATTTTTACCCGGTCGGCGGAGCGGCCGACAACTGGTCCAAGCTGAGCGCGGTCGCGGCGAAGCATCCCGCGGGCACGATCTACGCGATCGCGAACGTCGCCAACGGGCCCGACAGCGGCCAGGACGGCGATCGCGTCGCCTACCAGCGGGCGATCGCCGCGTTCCGGGCCGCCGGTGGGCGCGTGCTCGGCTACGTTTTCACCAGCTACGGCGCGCGTGCCCAGAAAACGGTGATGGATGACATCGACCTCTGGTATGCGCGGTTCCCGGTCGACGGCATCTTCCTCGACGAGCAGGCCAACACCGCCGGTGCGCTCGGCTACTACCGCGCGCTGCGCGACCACATCAAAGGCAAGGGCGGCGAAGCGTTGGTCGCGGCGAACCCCGGCACGGCGACGATCGAGGGCTACATGTCGATGAACGACGTAACCTGTGTTTTCGAGACCGCCGGGCCGAGCAGCTTTCCGACGTGGACGCCGGCCCCCTGGACCGCGAGCTACCCGGCGGCGAAATTCTCCGTGCTACCCTACGGTTGCTCGGCGGCGAACATGACGAGTTTTCTCGCCCGCGCGGCCGCGAACAACGTCGGCTGGATCTACGTGACCGACGATACGCCCGACAACCCCTGGGATACGCTCCCGAGCTATTTCGAGGCGCTCGTGGCCGGCGCGGCAGGCGTCCGCTGAAGCACGCGAGGGCCGAGAAGCGTTTCACCCCGCCGGCGGCGGAGCCGGCGGAGTGGAGGACGATACGGTTCGCGTGTCAGGCCAGGGCGCCGACGCGAGCGGAGTGCCGTCGCGAAGCGGGCGCGGCGACGCGGACCGAACGAGCAGGCGAAACTCCCGCGGATGCGGGTGCCGCGCCGTCGACGAGCTGGAGCAGGTCGCCGACGGCATCGCGCAGCGTCGCGGATTGTGCGTGGAGCTCCTCGGCGGCGCTGGCGCTCTCCTCGGCGTTGGCGGCGTTGCCTTGCGTGACCTTGTCCATCTGGGCGACGGCGGTGTTCAGCTGGCCGATGCCGGAACTCTGCTCGCGGGAGGCGTTGGCGACCTCGGCGACGAGTGAATCGACTTCGCGGATATGGGTGACGATCTCGCCGAGCCCCGTGGCCACCTGCCCGCTGAGGGAGACGCCGCGTACGCTCTTCTGGATCGAGTCGTCGATCTTGGCGGCGGTCTCGCGGGCGGCATGGGCGGAGCGCTGGGCGAGATTGCGCACCTCCTCGGCGACGACGGCGAAACCCGCGCCGGCCTCGCCGGCTCGGGCGGCTTCGACGGCGGCGTTGAGGGCGAGGATGTTCGTCTGGAACGCGATCTCGTCGATGGTCTTGTTGATTTTCGCGATCTCGTCGCTGGAGGCCTTGATCGCGTCCATCGCTTGGGACATCGCGCGCATGTCCTCCGCGCCGCGCTCGGTGGCTTGGCGGGCGGTGGTGGCGAGGGTGTTGGCCTTCTCGGCGTTGGCGGAGTTGTTTTTCGTCATGGACGAGAGCTCCTCGAGCGAGGAGCCGGTTTCCTCGAGCGAGGCGGCCTGTTCGCTCGCGCCCTCGGCTAGGGTCTGGCTGGAGGCGGCGACCTGCCCGGCCGCGGCGGCGATTTGTTCGGCGCTGGAGTTGAGTGTCTGCGCGACGGCGGCGAGACGGCGGCTCAAGCCGGACACGAGGAGATAACCGGCGGTGATGCTGGAGAGCAGCACGACGATGGCGGCGACGAGCGAGACGAGGATACTGGAATCGAGCAGGTCATCGCTCTGCTTCGCGCCGGTGACGGCGCTGGCGACGTTTGTCTCCATCACACGGTCGAGCACGCTCTGGTAGGCGTTGTACGCGGGGCGAAGCGTCTCGAGGTTGAGTTTTTTCGCGGCGCTAGAATCCCCTTTCTCGATCAGGGCGAGCACCTGCTGGCGGGCGTCGCGGTAGTGATCGCGGGCGGAGTTCAGCTCCGCGAGCAACTTCCGGTCGGCTTCCGACTCGATGGTCTTCTCGTAATCGGCTAGGAGGCGGGTGATCTCGGTCTGCAGTGCGCCGATTTCGGTGGCCTGACGCTGGAAGTCCTCCGGCGTGCTGGCCTCGAGTGCGCGCAGCACCGCGATCTGGGCATCCCCGATGCGGCGGGCTGCCTGGGCGGCGAGC
>DATGXA010000053.1:0-15574 GCA_035299125.1 Opitutaceae bacterium | reverse complement strand
CGCGGCGCGAAGCACGGCAGCGCGGCGGCTCCACACTCCAGTGCGATCGGTCGTCTCGACCTCGTCTAGCAGCTTGCGGGCTTCCTCGGTGCGACCGGCCTCGGCCGCGAGGGCGCCGAGCTGGTAACGCGCTTCGGCACGCACCGCGGCGAACTGCGTCGCATCGTCGGCGATCGCCTTGAAGGCCGCCTCGGCCTTCGCCTTGTCGCCGGCCTGCGCCTGGCTGGCGGCCTGCCCCACAAGGGAGCGACCACCGAAAGCGGTGTTGGCCGTCAGCGGCACAGCGTTGCCGTAGGCCGTCACGGCTTCGGCGAACTTGCCGTCCTTGTACGCGGCGTCGCCGAGAGCGAGCCACGCGAGTCCGGCGAGCTGGTGCTTCGGGTGCGCGGACACGAACGCGCGCAGCTTGGCGGCATCGTTTTCCGCGGCGGCGAACTCGGCACCGATCGCCTTCTCCCGCTGGTCGACGTACATGAAATAGAGCTCCTTGCCCACGAGCACCGCGAGCACGAGTACGCACGTCAGCAGGATGGTCTTCTTGTTCTCGATCCAGAAAACCTGCGCGCGCTCCTCGAGGGTCGGCTGCGGCAGCGGCGTGCCGTCGGCCGACACGATTTGCGGTTCGTCGCTGGACTTGGGGGACTTGGAGGGCGGGGTCGGCTGACTGCTCATGGAAAAGGGATTTTCGACTGGAAAAGGCGCGAAGCGGTAACAAAGCCCCGCAGCCCCGTCCAGCCTTTCCCTGCGACGCGCGACGCCGCGCCGTTTCGCCCGGCCATCGCAGCCCGCTCGCCAGCGCACCGCCCGAGCCGGCCCGGCGATTGCCCCCAGCCCTGCGACCGGGGTGAAACCCCGTGTCCGCCGGCCTTCCCGGGCGCCCGCGACCGAGCCCGCCAAATGAGCGATGCTCGGCAGTGCCGACCGGGGCGCCGTCGAGTAACCTCGGGCCATGCGTCTCAACCTGCAGTCCCTCTCGTTCTTCGTCGCCGCCATCGGTTGCCTGCTCTTCGTCTTCGGCGGCTTCATGCTCCTGCCGGTCGCGCTGGACATCTGGGAGCTCGGCGAGGGCAAACGCATCGCCATGGCCTGAACCGCCTCGCGAGGCGGGCGCCTCTCGCGGGCTTTCGCGCACTCGCCGCCGCTCGGCCGGCCGAAACTGCCGCTGGCCGCGATTGCCTCGCCTCGTCCGCGGCGGGCGACCTACGCTGGGCCCCGTCACCCACCGCGTGCGCGCCGATCACCAGTTTCCCGCTACCCGAACGCTCTATCTCCAGGCCCAGCTCGCCGGCTGGGGAGCGTTTCTCATCCTCCGCCTTTGGGTCACCGCGACCTACTGCGCCAAGACCCCGGGCATGAACGCGCTCGACGCGTGCCTGCTCGAAACCGCCAGTCATCTCACCGGCGCGGTCTGGTCGCACATCACCTGGCTCTGGCTGAATCACCGCCGCTTGCTGGACCGCGGCCTCAAGCGCCTCGTCATCGAGGGGCTGCTCGTCGCGAACCTGGGCACGATCCCGTTGCTGCTCGTCACCTGGTACCCGACCACCGCGATCTACACCTTGGATTTCGCACGCTTCGGCGGATGGGCGATTTTCTGGATCATCGTCGGCCAGAACACCCTCGTCACCACGCTCTGGTTCTGGTCGTTCGTCGCGCTGCTCTACTTCGACCGCACCCGCCGCCTCGAACTCGACCACGCCGAGGCGCGCGCCGTCGCCCGCGAAGCGCAGCTCCACGCCCTGCGCGGCCAGATCAACCCGCACTTCCTCTTCAACTCCTTCAACTCGCTGCGCGCCCTCATCGCCATCGATCCGGCCCGCGCGACCGATTCGCTCACGCAACTCTCCGGCCTCCTCCGCTACTCGCTCGCGAGCGCCGAGCGCCTCGTCGTGCCGCTCTCCGAGGAGTTGCTCATCGTGCAGCGGTATCTCGATCTGGAAAAACTCCGTCTCGGACCGCGCCTGAGCATCGTCGCCGAGATCTCCGGGCAGGCCGCCAATGCCGTGATCCCGCCGATGCTTCTCCAGAGCCTCGTCGAGAACGCCGTGAAGTTCGGCCCCGCCGCCCGCAAAGCCGGAGGCGAGGTCGCCTACACGGTCGCGTTCGAGCAAGACCGTCTCCGCCTCAAGGTTACGAACCCCGGCCGCCTCGCCGGCGGCAGCGACTCGACCGGCCTCGGCCTGCGCAACCTCCGCGACCGGCTCCGACTGCTCTACGGCGCCGATGCCCGCTTCACCCTGCGCGAGGAAGGCGAACTCGTCGTCGCCGAGGCGGAGTTCCCCGCCGCACTGCCGGAGCCGGCCTGCCCGGCGTTGCTCGAATCCGTCCAGGCCGACGTGCGCGCGCCAATCCTGCGCGTCTGCTCCATCGCCCCGCAGCCCAAGCCCCTCACCGGATCGCCTTCATGAAAGCGCTCCTCATCGACGACGAACCGCTCGCCCGCGCCGAGATGCGCCGCCTCCTTCGTGCGCACGACGAGATCGAGATCGTCGGCGAGGCGGCCGACGCCGATCAGGCCCGCGCCGCCATCAAACGCCACGCGCCGGAGCTGCTCTTCCTCGACATCCAGATGCCCGAGGAAACCGGCTTCGATCTGCTCGTCTCGCTCGGCGCCGGCGTGCCGCCCGTGATCTTCACCACCGCGTTCGACCAGCACGCCGTGCGCGCCTTCGAGTTCGGCGCGATCGACTACCTCGTGAAACCCGTCGAGCCCGAACGCCTCGCTCTCGCGCTCGCCCGCCTGCGCATCCACACCGGCGAAAGCCATGAGTGCCCGCTCGCCGTGCCGCCGCCGCGGCTCCGCCCCGAAGAAAAGGTTTTCGTGCGCCACGACGACCGCTGTTGGTTCGTGCCGCTCGAGACCATCCGCGGCTTCGAGAGCGACGGCGACTCCGTCCGCCTCTGGCTGGCCGACGGCACCCCGCTGCTCCACCGCTCGCTCGCGCAACTCGAGGAACGCCTGCCCGAGGATCTGTTTTTCCGCGCAAACCGGTCGCAGCTGATCAACCTGCACAATGTCGAGCGCGTCGAGCCGTGGTTCAGCGGCTGCCTGAAGGCGACGCTCACCGGGGGCCGCACCGTCGAGCTCTCCCGCCGCCAGTCGCAGATTTTCCGCGACAGGCTCGGGCTCTAGACGCCCCGAAATCCGGCGCCGCTCGCGCGAGCCGCTGCGATTCCGCAGCGCGCCGTCGTGGAACCGCAGGATATCCCCGTTCCTCAGTCGAACACCACCGTCTTGCGCCCGTAGACGAGCACGCGGTGGTCGAGGTGCCAGCGCACCGCCTGCGCCAGCACGAGCCGCTCGAGATCGCGGCCTTTGCGCACCAGGTCCTCGACACCGTGCCGGTGCGTCACGCGCGCGACGTCCTGGTGGATGATGGGACCATCATCGAGCACCGCGGTCGCGTAGTGCGCGGTGGCGCCGATGAGTTTCACGCCGCGTTCGTGCGCCTGGTGGTACGGTTTCCCGCCCGCGAACGCCGGCAGGAACGAATGGTGGATGTTGATCACCGGGCAGCCGATGCCCGCCAGAAACTCCGGCGAAAGCACCTGCATGTAGCGCGCCATGATGACCAGCCCGGCACCCAGCTCCCGGCAGAACGCGAGCTGCCGCGCCTCGGCCTCGGCCTTCGTGGCCGCCGTCACCGGGATATGGTGAAACGGCAGGCCGTAGGTCGCCGTCGCCGCCGCCAGATCGGGGTGATTGGAGATCACGGCCGCGAAGTCGCCGCGAAAATCCCCGGCCTTCCAACGCAGCAGCAGATCGTGGAAGCAGTGGTCGAACTTCGAGACGAAGAGCACCATCTTCGGGCGCTCGGTCGAGACGCGCACATCGGTCTTCATGCCGAGGCTGTCGCCAAACGTGGCGAACTCGCGCATCTCCACCGCAGCGTCGCCCTCGGGCACCCACTCCATGCGCTGGAAAAACACGCCTGCCTCCTCGTCGCGGTGCTGGTCGGCGTGGAGGATGTTTCCCCCGCGCAACGAGATCCAGCCGGCGACCTGGGCCACGAGACCGCGGCGGTCGGGACCATGCAATAAAGCGGTGATGATGGGGGCGGAACTGTTGGTCGGCGAAGCCACGATGCCCCAACCGCTAGAGCCCGTCCCGCGCCGCGGCAAACCGCGTTTTCGGGACGTTCGCCGGATCTATTCCGTCAACTGCACCCAACACCAGTCGTCGCGGGTCTTCCCCTCCGGCGTCTTCCAGTCAGGCGGGTAGCCGCCATCATCGACCCCGTTAAGGCCAACCGAGTAGAGGAGGAACGCCGGCCGCTCCGACCGGAGATAGCGCAGCGGCCGGCCGTTGATCACATCGCCCGGCACCGCATCGACAAACTCCGGTACCAAGGCCGCCAACGTCTCCGGGTAGACGCCATGCGCCAAACGATGGCGCTCGAGCGCGCACGCCACCCGCGCCAACGCGATATGCGCCTCAGCTCAGACCGACTGATTGCTCGGCTTGGTGAAGGCAGGAACCGCCATGATGCCGACCGCCAACCGGAGCGATTCCCACGGACTGAGCGAACTGAACCGGTGGTCCAAGCGAGCCAGCGCCTCACCTTTCGTCTGCAAAAACAACTCGGTTCCCGCCTTTGCGAGGGCATCAAGGCCGTCCTGCATGCACATGCAGTAGAGGACCGTCCCCTCGTGCAGCCATCCTTGCGGCCAATAGAGCCAGAACAAGCCCGGTCTATTCGAAACGCGCAAAGACGCCTGCCGATAGGTCAGCACCATGGAAACGCGGTCTGTCCGCATCGCCGCAGCAAGCGAGGCGGCTGGATGCATTGACGAAAACTCACTCTCAAACTGCCGGAGCTCCGCCTCGCTCCAAGCATGGAGCTGACACCCCTCCCAAACCGCCTGCAAAGCGATCTTCGTAAGCACAACACCGATCATCGATTCCACCAAGCTCGCGTCAGGCATCGCCACGTAGCCGCGAGTGAGCTTCAGTCCCGCAAGAGCATCCAGATAGGCCTCATCGTGCAGCCCCTCTGCAAAAAATGGACTGCCGTGAGCGGCCAGTCCGAGCGCCACGCCACGCGCGAGCTGAAACCGCGCAGCCGAGACCCGCAGAGGCTCAATTTGCGGAATGGCTGCTGCCCGCATCAATTCAGAACATGGTCGGGCCACCGCCGCTCGGCGCGGCTCATCGAGCACATCCAGCGGCTCCATGAGCGCCAGCAGTCGCCGCGCTGCCGATGCAAGTTTCTCCTGTTCCGATCCAGTGTATGTTTGGGCCGGCACACCGAACCATTCTTCCGCCATCTTCGCGTGATCGACCCAACCAAACTCCATCCAGCCGTCCGGTCGTTTCCGGTCAGCGATGTAGAACCGTTTCGGCGTGAGGTGCGTCCGCTCCAAGAACTGTACGAAAGCCGGATCGTCGCCCCGCCCGAACGCCCACCGTTCCAGCACCGGCGTCTTCATGAAGTTCCGCTCCGGGGGGGAGCGCCGATGGCACCGGCAAAGCATCCAGCACCTCGCCCCGGGCCGCGCTTGCGGCGGCGCCCCGCATCGTGCGAGCCCGATTTCTGAAGACACCCGGCCGTTTTGCCGCGGCATTGCCGCCTACCCCGGCACACGCGCGCAGCGCGAAACCAGCCCAGTGCGCGCCCCTCGCGGCGCTTCCCGGACCAAGTCAACCATTGGTTGACATGGCGCCGTTGCCCCCGCGCGCGGAAAAGCGGACGACTGCCCGGAATGGGAAAACAAAACGGGCGCCGTCCGTGAGGACGACGCCCGTCGTGGAAACTTGCGTGCTGCGCTGTGCTCTGCGCTTAGGCGCCGAGCTGGAAGCGGACGAAACGGCGGATGAGCATGTTCTCGCCGAGCTTCGCGATGCGCTCGGTGAGCAGATCCTTCACGGTCACGTCCGGATTCTTCACGAACGGCTGATCCATGAGGCAGATCGTCTGATAGTACTTCTCGAGCTTGCCCTCGACGATCTTCTGGATCGCGGCGGGCGGCTTGCCGGCGACCTGCGAGGCGGCGATCTCGCGCTCCTTGGCCAGCTCGGCCTCGGGCACCTGATCGCGGCTCACGTAGAGCGGATTCGCAGCGGCGACCTGCATGCACAGGTCCTTGACGAAGTTCTTGAAGTCGTCGGTCTTCGCCACGAAGTCGGTCTCGCAGTTCACCTCAACCAACACGCCGATCTTTCCACCGAGGTGGATGTAGCTCTCGATCAGGCCTTGGTTGGCGGCGCGACCGGCCTTCTTGGCGGCGGAGGCGACACCCTTCTTGCGGAGGATCGTCTCGGCTTCGTCCAGATTGCCGTTGGCCTCAACGAGGGCCTTCTTGCAGTCCATCATGCCCGCGCCGGTCTTTTCGCGCAGGGTGTTGACGAGGGTGGCGGTAATGGGAGTGCTCATGTTTTGAAACGGTTCGGAAGGCGGCGATCACTCGGCCTTCGGCTCGGGTTTCTTGGCCGCGGGGCGGCGGGCGGCAGGACGCTTCTTCGCAGGAGCGGCCGTGGCGCCGGCGGGCACCGGGGCTTCCTCGCCACCGACGACTTCCTCGACGAGTTCCTTCGCGGCGGCGGGCACCTCGACCTTCGAGAGGTCGACGGCGGCGGCGCGCGCGGCGGCCGCGGCGGCCTTCTGCTCGGCGGCGCGGGTGGCCTTGCGGCTCTCGCGCTGGGCGAGGCCCGCCTGGATCGCCTCGACGATGGTGTCGGTGATGATGCGGACCGACTTCACGGCGTCGTCATTGCCCGGGATCGGGTACGTGACCTTGGTCGGGTCGGAATTGGTGTCGACGATGGCGATGACCGGGATGGCGCAGCGGTTGCCCTCGGCCACGGCGATGTCCTCGTGGTTGATGTCCACGACGTACATGGCGGCGGGGATCTCGGCCATCTCGGTGATGCCGTCGAAATTACGCTGCATGCGGGCCATCTCGCGGCGGATCTTGGACTCCTCCTTCTTCGGGAGCTTCGCGAGCTCGCCGTCGGTGTCCATCTGCTGCCACTTCTTGTACTTGGCCATCGAGCGCTTGATCGTCTCGAAATTGGTGAGCGTGCCGCCGAGCCAGCGGTTCACGGCGTAGGGCATGCCGGTGGCGGTGGCCGCCTCGCGGATGATGTCTTGCGCCTGGCGCTTGGTGCCGACGAGCAGGATGTTTTTGCCGTTGGCGACGTGTTCGGTGACGAACTCGCAGGCCTTGCCGAGCAGTTCGTACGTCTTCTCGAGGTCGACGATCGAGACGCCTTGGCGGTGATCGAAGATGTACTTCTTCGATTTCGGATTCCAGCGCTTGGTCTGATGCCCGAAGTGCACGCCGGCATCGAGCAGGTCTTTGATAACGATGTTCATAATCTATGGCTCCTACGGTCACCACAGGCCGCCATCGAGGGCTGCCTTGCGATTACCCTTGGGAACAAGGGACGGTTGGTTGTTTGGTTGTTAACGAACGGAAAAGACGCCGAGAGCACCCGAGCGCATGGCGACTGGCAAGCGGGATCTTCGGAGGCGGCTGGTGCGCCTTTGCCGAACACGGATGATGCGCGCCGAGCGGATCGCTCGCCCAAGCCGGCGAGGAGGCCGCGGGACTAGACAAGGCGATGTCAACTATTGATTGACGTAGTCGAGATCGCCTCCGCTGCGCGACCGCCGGACAGGCAGTCCGGATTGCGCGGCTGGGCAGTTGATCCGACTCCCGCGAGCGAATCGCAGGATGCGTGCTGCGGCACACTCGTTCCTGCGGCTCGCGAGCCGGACTCACGGCGCTTTGGCAATGCCGATCACGCCGCAGGCAACGCGTCCGCCGGCGTTGCCGGTGGGCTGCGTTTTCAGATCGTCGGGAGCGGCATGCACGATCAACCCGCGGCCGATGATCGAGTGCGGGCCTTCGAGCGAGAGTGCGGGATCGACGCGATCGAGCCGGGCGTGGCCGGAGGCGTCGGCTTCGAGATTGCCAAAATCGCCAGCGTGGCGCTCGGCGGCGGTGGGTCCGCCGTGAGCGGCGTGCGCGGGGTTGAAATGGCCGCCAGCAGCGGAGCCGTCGGGCGAGCTCGCATCGCCGAACTCGTGCACATGGAAACCGTGCAGACCCGGCGTGAGTCCGGAGATCTCGGCGACGATGCGTACGCCACCATCGACTTTGGTGAACCGCACAGTGCCGCGGACCGCGTTGCCCTGCGTCGGTTGAAGCACGGCGACGGCGGTGGTGATCGTCGGCGCGGCGTGCGCGGGGCCGGCGTGCGTCGCATGATCGTCGGCGGAGGGGGAGACGTTGACGAGGAACGCGGCGGCGGCCAGCGCCCCGCCGAGCCGGAGGACCGGCGCGAGTGAGTGGAGGGTGTTCATCGGTAGCGGCGCGGAGGTTAACGGGATCCGCCGGTTTCGCAGCCGCGAGAATGCGTTTGTGGAAAGCGCGCATCGGGTAAGCGACTTCCATGCGTGGTAGCGCGTTCTGACGACATCGCTCACCCGAATGAGTCATGGAAAAGCCTTGTATCACGAGTGGGGGCAGCCAACCGTTTGCGCCTTCCAGCGCACCCCGTGCCGCGCCGGATCGCGAACCCGAAGGACTCACCGCTCTATCGTCGCTAAGCCGACGCCATCCCCAACGCGCCGCATCCCGACTTTCCAATCCCCCCGTCATGCCTCACGCCAATATCGAACTCCATCTGATCGATTACATCCTTCTGATCACGTACTTCGTGTTCGTGCTCGGAATCGGATTCGTCCTGCGCCGCAGCGTCAGCGGCAGCAAGGATTTCTTCGAATCCGGCCGGTCGCTCCCGGCCTGGATCTGCGCCCTCGGTTTCATCGGCGCCAACCTCGGCGCGCAGGAGGTCATGGGTATGGCCGCGTCCGGCGCCAAGTACGGCATCATGACGAGCCACTTCTACTGGGTAGGCGCCATTCCTGCGATGGTGTTCGTCGCCGTCTTCATGATGCCGTTCTACTACGGCTCGAAGGCGCGCTCGGTGCCCGAATATTTGAAACTGCGCTTCGATGAGAAGACCCGAGGCTTCAATGCTCTCACCTTCGCCGCAATGACGATCATGTCCTCGGGCATTTCGATGTTCGCACTCGCCAAGCTTCTCAACGCAATCCTCGGGTGGAACTTCCATGTCTGCATCATCGCCTCCGGCGTGATCGTGCTCGCCTACATCTTCATGGGCGGTCTCACCTCCGCGATCTATAATGAGGTGCTGCAGTTCTTCCTCATTGTCCTCGGCTTTCTCCCGCTTGTCCTCCTAGGTCTGAAGGATATCGGCGGTTGGGACGGTCTGGTCGCCAAGCTCACCCCAGTCGCCACCAATCAAGGCTTCGCGGGCGATTCCTTCGTACGCTCCTGGTCGGTGACAGGCTCACCCTCGGACAACCCGATGGGCATCGAGTGGTTCGGCCTCGCGATGGGCTTGGGCTTCGTCCTCTCCTTCGGATACTGGTGCACCGACTTCCTCGTCGTCCAACGCGCCATGGCCGCCAAGGACATGGGCGCTGCCCGCCGTACGCCGATCCTCGCCGCGGTCCCGAAGATGCTATTCCCGGCGCTCGTCATCCTCCCCGGCATGATCGCAATCGGCCTGCACGCTGCCGGCGGTAAATTCCAGCTTCCCTCCGCCAACGGCACGATCGACTACAACATGGTCGTCCCGACGATGCTCGCGCACTACTTCCCCACCGGCATGCTCGGCCTCGGCCTCACCGCCCTCATGGCCTCGTTCATGAGCGGCATGGCAGGCAACGTCACCGCCTTCAACACCGTGTGGACCTACGACATCTACCAAGGCTACATCAAGAAGGATGGCACCGATGCCCACTATCTCGCCGTCGGCCGCTGGACCACCGTAGTCGGCATCCTGCTCAGCATGGCCGCCGCCTACGCCGCGGCCTCGTGGAACAACATCATGGACACGCTGCAGCTCGTGTTCGCCTTCGTGAACGCGCCGCTGTTCGCCACGTTCCTCCTCGGCATGTTCTGGAAACGCACCACCGGCCACGGCGCGTTTTTCGGTCTCATCACGGGCACACTCGCGGCCGCCCTGCACCATTTCCTCGTGATCGCGAAAGGCGCTGAAGTCGGACTCAAGGGCGGCGTGCTCGGTATCGTGCACACCTACCCGAGCGACATGGCCCAGAACTTCTGGACCGCCATCTTCGCCTGGACCGGCTGCTTCATCGCCACGATCCTCATCTCGCTGGTGACTGCGCAGAAGAAGACCGACGCCGAACTCGGCGGTCTCGTCTACTCGCTCACGCCCAAGATCAAGGAACACGACGACCACTGGTACCAACGCCCCGCCGTCCTCGGTATCATCATCCTCGCGTGCGCCGCCGGCCTCAACCTCCTCTTCTGGTAAAGGAATCCCATGCAACTCGACGTCCGTCTCCCCATCGGTCTCATGTTCGTCCTCTTCGGCGTGATCCTCGCCATCTTCGGCTTGGTTTCCGATCCCGCGCTCTACGAGCAGCACTCGCTTGGCGTGAACATCAACCTCTACTGGGGCTTGGTGCAGGCCGTCTTCGGCGCCGTGATGCTGGTTCTCGTCTGGCGCGGCAAACAGAAGGCCGCCGCAGGGCAGTAAACCACTAGGTCCCGTTCTTCGGGCGCGCCTCCTTTCGAGGCGCGCCTTTTTTGTTTCTCCAACCCACTCGCCCGCACACCGCCGGTTCAAACGATAGATGCACAAGCTCGGCCGCCGCGCCGTTTTGTTTCTCGACCATGCCGCGGCGGCGTATCGTATCGGGGCCTCCCCGCGCTTTCCGCGCCAGCCCATCGCCCGCCATGCCTTCCTGCAAACCCTTCGGCCGCCTGCCCGACGGCCGCGAAACCCACCTCCACACCATCCAGAACAACGCCGGCGCCAGCGTCGAGATCACCGATTTCGGCGGGATCGTTGTGCGCCTCTGCGTCCCCGACCGTCACGGCCGGCTCGACGACGTGGTGCTCGGCTTCGGCTCGGTCGAACCCTACGTGACCGGCTCACCGTTCTTCGGCGCGATCATCGGCCGGTTCGGCAACCGCATCGGCGGCTGCCGCTTCACGCTCGACGGGAAGACCTACGTCATGGCGGGCAACAACACACCCGCCGGCCGCCCCTGCACGCTCCACGGCGGCAACCTTGGTTTCGACAAAGTCCTCTGGCAGGCCACCCCCTTCAGCGAGCCCGGCGCCGCCGGCCTCCGTCTCACCTACCTCAGCCGCGACGGCGAGGAAGGCTTCCCCGGCAACCTCGAGGTCGCCGTCGAGTACCGCCTGACCGACACCAACGAGCTGCGTATCGACTACTCGGCCACGACGGACAAGGCCACCCCGGTCAACCTCACCAACCATTCCTACTTCAACCTCCGCGGCGAGGGCCGCGGCGACATCCTCGGCCACGTTGCCACCTTCAGCGCCGCGCGGATCACGCCAGTCGACGCCGGCCTCATCCCCACCGGCGCGCTCGCGCCCGTCGCCGGCACACCCTTCGATTTCTCCACGCCGCAACCAATCGGCAGCCGCATCGACGCCGCGCACGAGCAACTCGTCTTCGGCGGCGGCTACGACCACAACTTCGTCGTGGACCCCGTCGCCGGCACCAAGCTCGCCCTCGCCGCCGAAGTGCACGACCCGGAGAGCGGCCGCGTCCTCACGATGCTCACGGAGGAGCCCGGCTTCCAGTTCTACACCGGCAACTTCCTCGACGGCACGCTCGTCGGCAAACGCGGCCAGGCCTACGCACGCCGCAGCGGCTTCTGCCTCGAGTCGCAGCACTTCCCCGATTCGCCGAACCAGCCCGGGTTTCCCACTACGATCCTCCGCCCGGGCCAGCGCTACGCGACGGCGACCGTCTACCGCTTCAGCACCCGCTGACGCCGCGAGCTCCGGCATTCACCGGAGCTCGAACCGCTCCAGCAGCGCCCAACCGTACGACGCGTTGCCGTCTTCCCCGGGCAGCGTGCGGAAAACCACTTCGCCGCTCGCGCCGGCCGGCAGCGGCAGCAGCCGCTCCCGCACGCCGCGCTCCTCCGCCGGGGTCGCGACATCGATCCAGTCGTCGAGCAACGTGGTCACGCCTTGCGGGCCACGCAGCTCCACCACGAAGCGCACGCCCGAAAAATTCGGTTTCGCAAACGCCTCTCCGAAAATCCGGTACGCCAGCACCACCTCGCGGTTGTCGGTCGAGACCGGGAAATGGAGTTCCGTCGGCACGTGGGCCATGAAATGGCGTCGATCCCCTTCGTGGCAGAGGAAGTAGCCGTACGGCAGCACGCCGCGCTCGGGCGTGGGCTTGAAGCCGACAAACGCGCCCGCGAAACGCCGCGCGCCCAGCGGCCGGATCTCCGGCGAACCTTCGATCTTCGGCCCCGCCGACACGCGCTCCACCCCGGGCGCCGCGCCGTCGCTCTGGAGAATCGCCGCCATCCGCACGATGTCGCTTTCGGCCACATAGACCACGGCGTCGGCCAAGCGGAACAACGGCTCTGGCCAGAGGGCGAAATCGCGGATCCGCCGCTCGATCAACTCGCGCCGCGCCATCGCCGGGCCGGCGAAGACGACGAGCGCCACGTGTTCGTCGCCGAGGCGGCGGATGTTCGCCTCCACCGCCTCGGGCGCGGTGGCAAGCTGGCCATCCGGCACGACGAGCGCCCGTCGTTGCGCATAATAGGGCAACTCGGAGGACCAGTCGGTGCCGTGCACGACAATCACGTCGCTCGGCTGCGTCAGCTCACGGATCTGCGTCGCCAGCGGCCCGGTGCCGAAAAACGGCTGCGTTTGCACGCCGTAGTAACCGTTTCTGTACGCCACCGCCTGCCCGCTCACCACCACCGCCAGTCCCGCCATCCCCACCCAGCGCCACCAGCCGCCGCGCTCCGCCACGCCCAGCAATGCGAGCGCGACCGCCACCACGGCGAACCCGGCAGTGGCGTAGTGGTAGTAGTCGTGGATCCGGTAGAGATTCGAAAACACCAGCGGGCCGCCGAAGAAACACGCGAGCGCCGCCGCGGCCGGTCCGCGCCACCGCGGGGTCGTCGCGACCAAAGCCGCCCCGCCGATCACCGCCGCCCACCACGGTAGCACCGCGTGGGACCAGTGGTACGCCAACGCGCGCCAGAACGCCGGATCGAAGCGCTCCGCCCACGAGCCGAAGTTGAAGGCGGCCAAGTTGCCCGACACCAGAAACGCCGCGAGCGGGTTCTCCGCCTTCACCGCGTCGGCGAAGGCCACCCACGCCAAACCCAGTGCGAGCGGCGGGCCGGCGAGCAGCAGCCCGCGGCCCGCCGCCGTCGCCAAAGTCCGGAGCCACTCCGCGCGCGGCGAGCGCCAGGCGCTCCACAGCAGCGCAACCGCGAGCGCCGGCAGAAAGACCGCCCAAGTCGTGCCCTTGACCAGCGCCGCCAACGCCCCGCTGAGCCACGCGAGCGCGAGCCAGCCACGCGCAGGGTTGCGCCACCACTGCAAAGCCGCGCCGAGAAACCACGTCGACCCGGCCCAAGCCAGCGACTCGATCAGCACCGCGCGGGAGTAGAAGAGATAAACCGGCGTCGCGAGCAGTGGCACCAGCGCAAGGCACGCGCGAAGGCGCCCGGCTCCGAGCGCACGGAGCGCCAGCCATACGCCGCCGAGTCCCACGTAAAATCCCGCGAGGCTGACCGCTCGTCCTGCCTGCGCCGTGGGCCACCCGGTCGCCGCCCCCACTCGCACCACGAGCCATTGGTAGAGCGGGAATTCCATCGGGATCGCCCACGGTTTGCCGAGCACCGGCGTGGCGTAGTCCAGGCGGAAGCCGTCCTGCCTCATCGCGTCGATTGAAAGCGCCGTCTGCGCCTGGCGAAATCCGTGGCCGAGCAGGCCCGGGATCTCCCAGCCGCGCAGCGCACAAACGAGGTGCGCCGCCAGCGCCAGCGATAGCAGCACCGCGGCGATGGCGGTTTGCGCTCTCGGATTCCGGGACCGGCACATCTTCGCGCGATGCGACGCCGCCACCCGCCGGCCCGCAAGCCCGAAGCGGCAAACCGACCGCCACCGCACCGTCGGCCGAAATCGATTCGCATTTCGCGGCGCCGGCGCAATGGATGGGGCCGATGTCCCCACCGCCGAATGCGGTCAACCCCGCAAACCGCGAGCCGATGAAGAAGGAAAACCAGGGTCCCGCCCTGCCGATGAAGCTCGGAATCCGGCTCAGCATCCTCTTCGGCTGCCTCCTCGCCGTCTTCCTCGCCGTGTTGACGTTCATGCAAGCGGCGCAGCGGCGCAGCGCGCTCGAGCTACAGGCGGAGATCGCCGGCGACAAATCCCGCCAACTCACCCGCGCCCTCACGCTCACCGGCAGCACGCTCGAGCGTTTCGCGGCGGATTACACGCAATGGGACGAAATGGTCGCCTTCGTCGCGTCCGCCGCTCCGGAATGGGCCACGATCAATCTCGAGCAAAGCCTCGCGAGCTGGCGTTTCCACGGAGTGTGGATCCTCTCGCCGGAACGCCGCGAAGTGTATCGGCACGTGCGCGAGCCCCTCGAGCCCGCCGATCTGGCCGATTTTCCGTCCGCGGAGATGGCGGCGCGTTTCTGCACGCCGGAGAAATCTCATTTCTTCATCCAATCGCCTCGCGGCCTACTCGAAATCCG
Source organism: Opitutaceae bacterium (assembly GCA_035299125.1). GTDB lineage: Bacteria > Verrucomicrobiota > Verrucomicrobiia > Opitutales > Opitutaceae > CAJCBL01. The sequence continues at coordinate 1,005 of DATGXA010000053.1, read as the reverse complement.
CACCTCGCCGATCCATCCGTCCGACGATCGCTACCTGGGCGAGCCTCCGCAGGGGTGGCTCGTCATCACGCGGCTGTGGGATGACGGCGTCTTCGCCCAGCTCGGCGAACTCACCGACAGCACGATCACGCTCCAGCCCGCCGCCCCCGTTGCGATGCCGGCGGAGCTCGGACCGAGGATCTCCGCGACGTTGTCGCTGCCAGCTTGGGACGGGAAGCCGCTCACCTATCTGCTGCTCGAGCACGTGAGCCCGCTGCTGGTGAACATGATCGCGTACGACCGCGACGAGAGTTACCTGCTGTTCGGGTTCGGGCTCGTGTTTTTCGTCTGCGCAGCGGGATGCCTGCACTTCTGGGTGCGGCGACCGTTGCGCCTGATCGAACGCAGTCTCGTGCTGGGCCGGCCAGAGCTGGTGGCGCCGCTCGAGGGACAACCCGACGAGTTCGGCCATGTCGCCCGCCTCGTGCGCACAGTCTCCGAGCAACGCCGTGAGTTGAGCCGCGAGGTCGAGGACCGCACGTTCGCCGAATCCGAGTTGCGCCACGCCATCGCGGAGCGCGCTGCGCTCGGCCGCGATCTGCATGACGGCGCCATCCAGTCGATCTACGCCATCGGGATGGCGTTGCAGGGCATCGGGCCGTTGCTGCGCTCCGCGCCCGACGAGGCCCAGCGCCGCATCGAGGCGTGCGTCGAGGGGCTGAACCGCACGATCACCCAACTCCGCGGCTACATCGCCGGACTTGAGGAGGACGATGCCTCCGCCCCCTCGCTCGCCGAAGGCCTGCAAACGCTGCTGAGCGAGATGCGCCCGGCGAAACCGGTCGACTACGAAGTGCGGCTCGACCCCGAGCTAGCGGCCGCGTTGCGCCCCGACGAAACCGTCCGGCTGCTCTACATTGCGCGGGAAGCCGTGAGCAATTCCGTGCGCCACGGCCTCGCGCGCCGCATCACGCTCGAACTCGCCCGCGCCGGGGCGGAAACCGTCTTCACGATCGCCGACGATGG
>DATGXA010000052.1:0-16620 GCA_035299125.1 Opitutaceae bacterium | reverse complement strand
GAGCTCGCCCGCCTCGCGCACCAGATGCGCGGTGAAGCTGAAATAGGCGGTGGTGCCGTCTTCGCGACGATGGCGGAATTCTCCCCCGACGAACTCGTCGCCGCAGGCGAGCCGCAGGAGGTGTTCGGACAGCTCGCGGCGCTCCTCCTCGGGCAGGAGCTCGACGAACGGCCGACCGCGCGCGGAGCTGAGCGTGGGTTGTTCGAAGAACTGCAGAAACGCGCTGTTGGCGTGCACGAGCCGGTCTTCGCGATCGAGGAGGAAGTAACCGGCGGCGGTGTTCTCGAGCGTCTCGCGGATGCGGGATTCGTTTTCGCGCAGGGCGCCTTCGAGCTGGCGGCGCTCGGTGATGTCGACCGCGAGGGCGAGCACCGCGGACTGACGACCGATGGTGACGGCGACCGCGGTGGCGGCGCAGATGACGCGGCGGTGGTCGCGGCCGAGGAGCGAGACCTCGGCGATGCCGCTCTCGCCGCCGGCCTCGGCGCGGTCGAGCAGGGTGGTGACGGTGGCGAGCGAATCGGCGTGGACGCGTTGCCAGATGCTCGTGCCGACGAGGTCGTGCGGGGAATCGAAGCCGAAGAGTCGGGCGGCGGCGGGGTTGGCGTAGGTGAAACGGCTCTGTGTGAGCGAGAAGATCGCGACCGGCGCGACTTCGACAAGGGTGCGGTAGCGCGCCTCGCTTTCCTCGAGCGCGGCGAGCATCTGGCGGCGCTCGGTGATGTCGACGATGAGGGCGAGCGTGGCGGGCTCGCCGTTGTAGGTGATGTGCGAGGCGATGCTCTCGCAGACGATGTGCGAGCCGTCGCAACGGCGGAGGTCGAGCTCGACCATGGGGTGCGCACCGCCGGGCGGAGTCTGGTTCTCGCGGGCGAGCACGACAGGGAGCGAGTTCGGCAGCACGTGCGAGCGGAAGTCGATGGCGTCGAGCGCGACGTCTTCGTCGTAGCCGAAGAGGCGGATGGCGCAGGCGTTGGCGTAGGCGCAGCGATTGCGGCTGTGGACGATCACGGCGACGGGCGCGTGTTCGATGAGGGTGCGGAAACGTTGCTCGCTCTCGGCGAGCGCCTGCTCGGTGCGACGGCGTTCGGTGATGTCCTCCTGGAGTGCGATGAAACGCGCGATCTGGCCGGAGGTGTCGCGAAGGGCGCTGATCCGGGAGTCGGCCCAGTAGTGTTCACCGTTCTTGCGGCGGTTGTGGAAGACACCGCGCCAGTCGCGGCCCGCGAGGATCGTTTCCCACATCTCGCGGTAGAATTCCGGCGGGGCATCGCCGGAGGAGAGAATCTCCGGATTGCGGCCGATAACCTCGTGTGGCTGAAAACCGGTGACTTCGACGAAGCGCGCATTCACGTACTCGATCGCGCCGCGGGCATCGGTGATGAGCACGATCGCCGGGCTATGCTCCACAGCGAGGGAGAGCAGGCGGAGGTGGAAATCCTCGGCCGCGCGCACGGTGATATCTTCGCCGAGGCTCGTGACGCCGAGCGGTTCGCCGCGCAGGCCGGTGACGCGGGTGTGTTGCCACGCGATCGTGCGGGGCTGGCCGGCGCGGTCGAGGACGGTGCCGCTCGAGTTCGCATAGAGCGCGCCGCTGGCGAGGAAGCGCCGGAACGCCTCCTGTTCGGCGACGCGACGCTCGTGCGGCACATACACATCGAAGAAGCTCTGGCCCACGACCGCGTTGAGCTGGCGGCCGGTGAGTTCCACCAGAGCGGGGTTGGCGTAGGTGATGGCGCCGTCGAGCGTGCAGGTGACCGTGACCAACGGCAGCCGTTCGACGAGCTGCCGCGCGCGATGCTCGTTCTCGACGAGCGCGGAGTGGGCGAGGTCGCGTTGACGGAGCGCGCCGCGCAGGCTGCGCCGGCCGACGAAGAGTCCCGCGATCCCGAGTACCGCCGCGAGTGAATGCGTGAGAAGCCCGGTGTGGTCGTCGCGCGCGGCGGCGGCGTAGTACGGAGCGAGCGGGATGCTCGTCGCGAGACCGCCGCAGATGTGGCCGGGTTGGTAACCGGCGCCCGCATGGCAGGCGCGGCAGGACTGGTCGGCGGCCAAGGGCCACATCAGGCGGATAACGGGAGCGCCGTCGCGCGTCGTGAACGCGACGACCTTATCCGCCCCCTGCTGCAACTGGCGCAGTGCGGCGGCTTCCCACTCGTCCGGCGCGTTTTCCGGGCGAAGCGGTTCGAGACTGGTGAGGCGGCAACGTTCGCCGGCCTCGTTCGGGCTGGATGCATGAGCGAGCCGTACGAGATAGGAAGCGCTGATCAGGGTGAGCGGCGTGCCGTTGGCGGCGGTGGCATCGCGCTCCGGATGGGAGGCGAGCTCGGGGCTGGGCGGCGTGGTCTCGCTCGGGTGCACGTACACGCCCCCCACGGCCATGGCCCAGCGGCGGTAGAGCACATCCTTGGCGAGCGTGGCGTGCGCCTCGGCGGAGGCGGCGTTTTCGGCGCTCGCGCGATGGCTGCGCCGGTCCGCCACCAAGGAGGCGGTGATCAGACCGAGCCAGCACAACGCGAGCCCCCAGGTGAGGGCGTCGAGACGGCGATAGACTTGTCCTGGATGGGGATGGGACCGAACCGAGAGGGAGGGCATGTTCTCCGTTACCACTGCCATGGCGCCGGAAGGGGGGTGTTTCCAGCGGCGGACGGGACGCTACTATCGGCCGCGCGGGCGGCAAACTTCAGCTGTAGTTTTCAGGCGTGTGCCAGCGGTGCGCGACGCCGCGAAGCCAAGCCGCGCCACCCGTGGCACCGGACAAGGATGTCAGGGATAACCGGACAACGGTTCCGGGTTTTCCGGCCGCAAGCGCGGTGGAGGGAAGCCGATACAACCGCGGCATGCAGGCGACCTTTTGGGGCAGGTGTAGTGGATGGAACGCTCCCGGAATCGGGAGCGCCGCAGATGGACGAGACGCGGTGATGCCCGCGGAACTCGTCGCTTCCCGCGGCGGCGGCACGTCCGGCGGGGAGGGTCGGCTCTTGGCCTGTCGCGGCGCCGCCGACCAAACACCTTGCCGCGCCGCCCGCGCCCACCGCGCCTTCCCGGCCGACTGAATTTTCTTCGTAACTGCGCGCGGGCCGGGCGACCGGCCGACGCCCCAATCAACCGTCGGACACGAAAATCATGAAAAGCCTGAAACTCGGCGCGAAGCTCGGACTGAGCTTCGGCTGCATTGCGTTGATCGCCGTCATCATCGGCGCGATCAGCTATTACGGAGCCTCCACCAACGCCCGCCACATCGACGAGATCACGGCCAAGTCGATGCCCGCCCAGCAATCGCTGCTGATCTTCCAGGATCGCGCCGATGTCGTGAAGACCTGCGTGCGCACCCTGCTCAACCTGGGTGTCCCGCCCGAGGTACGGCAGCGGCAGTACGACAACGTCGCCAAGGCTCGCGAGGAGATCGCGGCCGCCTGGAAACGTTACGAGGAGATCCCGCGTGAAGCTTCCGAGGACGCGCTCTGGAAGGAGTTCGGTACCGCTTGGGCGAATCTGCGCGGTGAGAACAACAAGTTCTTCGAGATGGTCCGCGAGGTGGAAGCCTCGAAACTCGGCGACCCGCTGCGCCTCGACCGCGATCTGACCCGTTTCCGCGCCGACAACTATCACCTGCTGGTCCAAGTGCAGGAGATGTGCGCCAGCGGCACGATCTTCGAGGGCGGAGAAGATGCCGTCACCTGCCGTTTCGGGCGCTGGCTGGCCACCCAGAACGTGGGCAATCCCGAGATCGTCCGCCTGCTGCGCGAAATCGGTCCACTGCACCAGGCGCTGCACGACGGCGCGAAACAGGCCAAGGCCTCCGTGCGCGCCGGCCGTATCGCGGAAGCCACCGCCTATGCCTCGGGCACGCTCGATCCCACGGTGGACAACCTGCTGAAGAAGTTCGACGAGATGCTCGCGATCACCGGCAAAGCGACCGAGGCCGCCGATGCCATGCAACATCAGGCGCTCATCACCACGCGCGACGCGCAGCTCAAAGCCGAGACGCTGCTCGCGAAGCTGCTCGAGATCAATGCCGCCCACGTCGAGTCTCGCGCCCAGGCCGGCGCGGCGTTCGGCGTTTTCATCAAACGCACGTCGCTGATCGCCGTCACCGCCGGGTTCATCCTCGCCACGGTCCTCGCCCTCGTGCTCACCCGCCGCATCGTGCTCCCGGTCCGCGAACTCATGGACGGCCTCGGCCAGATCGCGGTGGGCGACCTCACGGCGCGAGTGGCGGTGAAAACCAAGGACGAGATCGGCGAGCTCTCGCTCGCCGCGAACACCATGGCTGAAGCACTCGATGCGAAGGCGAAGCTCGCGCTCCAGATTGGCGACGGCGACCTGCGGCACGAGGTGAAGCTCGCGTCCGAGAAGGACACGCTCGGCCTCGCCCTGCAGAAGATGGTCGGCAACCTCCGCGACGTGGTGGCGAACGTCCGCTCGGCCGCGGAAAACGTTTCCGCCGGCAGCGAGGAGATGACCGCCACCGCGCAGACGCTGTCCACCGGCTCCTCCGAGCAGGCGGCGAGCGTCGAGGAGGTCTCCGCTTCGATGGAGGAGTCCAGCGCGTCGATCCAGCAGAACACCGAGAACGCGCGGCAGACCGAGAAGATCTCCACCAAGGCCGCCGCCGATGCGAACACCGCCGGTCAGTCCGTCGCGCAGACGGTGCAGGCGATGAAGGACATCGCGCAGCGGATCTCGATCATCGAGGAGATCGCGCGCCAGACCGACCTGCTCGCTCTCAACGCCGCGATCGAGGCCGCCCGCGCCGGCGAACACGGCAAGGGCTTCGCCGTCGTCGCCAGCGAGGTGCGCAAGTTGGCCGAGCGTTCGCAGACCGCCGCCGGCGAGATCAGCAAACTCTCCGCCTCCTCCGTCGAGATCGCCGAGGCCGCCGGGCAGATGCTCGACAAGCTCGTGCCCGACATCCGCAAGACCGCCGAGTTGGTGAAGGAGATCACCGTCGCCAGCGAGGAGCAGAACTCCGGCGCCGCGCAGATCAACAAAGCCATCCAGGAACTCGACAAGGTCATCCAGCAAAACGCCTCCGCCGCCGAGGAGATGGCGTCGTCCTCCGAGGAGCTGGCCTCGCAGGCCGAGCAGCTCCAGAGCGCGATCGAGTTCTTCAAGGTCGAAGGCGGCGAACGCACCGTCGCCCGCCGCGCGGCCAAGCCCGCCGTCGTCCCGGTCGCGCATCCGCCCGCCCATGTCGCCTCTGCGAAACCGGCGCATGCGCACATCGCCAAACCCGCCGCCCACGCCGAAGCACCCAAACCGCGGGCGCCGAAGGGCGCCGGCACCGGCGTGATGATCGATCTCGACGGCCCCGGCGTGCCCCCGGCCGACGACAGCCACTTCGAGCGCTTCTGAACCCACGCAAGGAGCCAACATGAGCACCGCCAAAATCACCGAGACGGCCCGCTACCTCACGTTTCGCCTGGGCGACGAGCTCTTCGCGATCAACGTCTTCAAGGCGCGCGAGGTGCTCGATCTCAGCCACATCACCCGCGTGCCCACCGCGCCGGCCTACCTGCGCGGCGTGGTCAACGTCCGCGGCAATGCCATCCCCGTCGTCGACCTGCGCAGCAAGTTCGGGCTGCCCCAGGCCGCCGACACGCTGCACACGCGTATCATCGTCATGGAGCTCCAGGTCGACGGCGAGCCCATCGTCGTCGGCGGCCTGGCGGACGCCGTGCACGAGGTCATCGAGCTCGAGCCCCACGAGATCAACGACCCGCCCGCGCTCGGTCTGCGTTGGCGCACCGACCTCATCCTCGGCATGGGCCGGCGCGACGACCGCTTCACCATCATCCTCGACATCGAACGCGTGTTCTCCGCCGACGACCTCGCCGCCCTCGCCCCGGTGGCCGAGTGCCCCGCCTAACCCATCCCGCAAAGACGCCCTACTCCGTTTTTTGCCATGACCATCAAGGCCAAGCTTCTGGTATTGGCCGCCGTGCCCATCGTGCTGATCGCGGCCTTCGCCGCGGTCTCCCGCTACAGCATCGGTCGCCTCACCGTCGGCGGACTCGTCACCGACAAGGACCTGCTCGCCGACATCCTGCCTCCGCCCAACTACCTCATCGAAAACTACCTCGTCTCGCTCCAGCTCTCCGAGGAGACGAACAGTTCCCAGCTCGCCGCGTTGCTCCAGAGTGCCGCCAAGCTCAAGGCGGACTTCGAGACGCGCGAGACCCATTGGCGGCAACAACTCGCGGCCGGCCCGCTGCGCGAGCGCTTCGAGACCGCCGCCCGTTCGGGGCACGCCTTCATCGACGGCTTCGAGCGCGTGCTCGTGCCGCTGGTCCAAGCCGAGGAGTATCCCGCCGCCCGCACCTACGCCTACGGCCCGCTCTCTAGCCTCTACAAAACGCATCGCGCCGACATCGACGCGCTGGTCGCCGTCGTCACCCGCCAGGCCGCGACCGACGAACACGCCGCCGCTTCGTTGATTGGGTTCAACCGTTCGCTCGCCCTCGTCGTGCCGCTGCTCGCTTTTGCCGTGCTGGCGGCGCTCGGGCTGGTGACGATCCGCGGCATCTCGGGTCAACTCGTGCGGCTCGCCGCCGGCCTGCGCGGCATCGCCGCCGGCGACCTCTCGGCCCGCATCGCCGTCACCAGCCGCGACGAACTCGGCGAACTCTCCGGTGTGGCCAACAACATGGCCGAAGTGCTTGACGCCAAGGCCAAGCTCGCGCTCCGGATCGGCGAGGGCGATCTGCGGCACGAGGTCGCGCTCGCCTCCGAGAAGGACACCCTCGGTCTCGCGCTGCGCAAGATGTCCGCGAGCCTGCGCGAGGTTGTCGCCAGCGTCCGCTCCGCCGCGGCCAACGTCGCCGCCGGCAGCGAACAGATGACCGCCACCGCGCAGACGCTTTCCACCGGCTCCTCCGAGCAGGCGGCCAGCGTGCAGCAGGTGTCGGCCTCGATGGAGCAATCGGCCGGCGCAATCCGCCGCAATGCGGACAACGCCCGCCAGACCGAGCGCATCTCCACTAAGGCCTCCGAGGATGCCACTCGTGCCGGAGAATCTGTGACAGGGACCGTGCGCGCGATGAAGGACATCGCGCAGAAGATCTCGATCGTCGAGGAGATCGCGCGGCAGACCGACCTGCTCGCCCTCAACGCCGCGATCGAGGCGGCCCGCGCCGGCGAGCACGGCAAGGGCTTCGCCGTCGTCGCGAGCGAAGTGCGCAAGCTCGCCGAGCGTTCGCAGACCGCCGCCGGTGAGATCGGCCAGCTCTCCGCCTCCTCCGTCGCGATCGCCGAGGCCGCCGGGCAGATGCTCGACAAACTCGTGCCCGACATCCGCCGCACCGCCGAGCTGGTGAAGGAGATCACCGCGTCGAGCGAGGAGCAGAATTCCGGCGCCGCGCAGATCAACCGCGCGGTGCAGCAGCTCGATGTCGTCGTGCAGCAAAACGCCGCCGCGTCTGAGGAGATGGCTTCGTCCTCAGAGGAACTCGCCTCGCAGGCCGAGCAGCTCCAGCGCGCGATCGCGTTCTTCCACACCGACGACGCCGACCATCACGCCGCCGGCGGCAGACCCGCCGGCCGGCGCGCCGCACCCGTTTCCGCCGGTTGTTGAAAACCTCGTACGTGGCCATGGAGACCCAGACGCTCACGCCCGCGCAGTTCGCCGATTTCCAGACGGTGATCACCGGCGCGCTCGGCATCAAGATGCCGGCGACCAAGCAGGTGATGTTGCAGAGCCGCCTGCATCGGCGGCTGCGCGAGCTGGGCATGGCCACGTTCGAGGAATACCACGGCCGGTTCTTCGGCGACCCCGAGCAACAGGCCGCCGAACTCGAACATCTCCTCAACCTCGCCACCACGAACAAGACCGACTTCTTCCGCGAGCCCGACCATTTCGACGTGCTCGCCAAGAAAGTCCTCCCCGAGTGGCTGGGGACGCCCACCGGGCCGGAGTTCGCGGTCTGGTGCGCCGGCTGCGCCACCGGCGAGGAGGCGTACACGCTCGCGATGGTGCTCGAGGAGCAGCGGCGGAATTTCGAGTTCTCCTACCGCATCCGCGCCACCGATGTCTCCACGCGCGTGCTCGAGACCGCGCGCCGCGCGATCTACGCCGATGACCACATCGAACCCGTGCCGCTGGAGCTCCGCCGCCGTTATCTGCTGCGCAGCCGCGACCATGAGGAACACCTCGTGCGGATCGCGCCCGGGCTGCGCGAGCGCGTGCGCTTCGGCCACCTGAACTTCCTCTCGGCGGACTACGGAATGCGCGAGGTGTTCGACGTCGTTTTCTTCCGCAATGTGATGATCTACTTCGACCGCGAGACGCAGTGCGAGGTGGTCGGTCGCATCTGTCGGCAACTGCGCGTCGGCGGGCGGTTGTTCATCGCGCATTCGGAGACCGTGCAGGGGATGGACCTGCCGCTGCGCATGCTCGGCCCCTCCGAGTATCTGCGGCTCCCGGACAGGCGGGAGGTGGCGCCGTGAGGGAATCCGGGTTCATCGCGCCGCCCGCGCCGCCGGCGGAAGTCGTCTTCGCCGAGGCGATCCTCTGGGCCGGCGACATTGTCGCGGAGCCCACGCCGATCCGCATGTCGACCGTGCTCGGGTCGTGCGTCTCTGTATGCCTCTACGACGCCGATCGGCAGATCGGCGGGATGAACCACTATCTGGTCCCGCGCGGCGGCCGCTCGGCCATCCACGGCGATTGGGCGACCGCGGAGCTCATCGAACGCGTCTGCGCGATGGGCAGCCGCCCGCGTTCGTTGCAGGGAAAGATCTTCGGCGGCGGCAGCCCGCTGCGTCTGGAGAACGAGTCGTTCGCCGTCGGCCGCGCGAATGTCGACATCGCCCGCTCCGTCCTCGCCGCCGCGGGCATCCCGATCGTCGCGGAGCGCATCGAGCATCACGGCGGCCTGCGCCTGTTTTTCGAGAGCTGGACCGGCACCGTCTGGGTCCGTCTGCACACGAGGAGAGAAAAGCCATGACCAATCCCATCAAGGTGCTGGTCGTCGACGATTCGCCGGTGGTCCGGCAAGCGATGACGACCGTGCTCGGCTCCGATCCCGACATCCAAGTGATCGGCGCCGCGGGCGATCCGTACGAAGCCGTCGCCCTCATGCGCGAGACCGCGCCCGATGTCATCACGCTCGATATCGAGATGCCGCGCATGGACGGCGTGACGTTCCTGCAGAAACTCATGGCGCAACATCCGCTGCCGGTGCTCGTGTGCTCGAGCTACGCGACGACGGGCTCCGATGTCACCGCGCGCGTTTTCCAACACGGTGCGGTCGACATCATCACCAAGCCGCGGCTCGGCACGGAGGCGTTTCTCGCCGAGGCGCGCATCGTGATCTGCGATGCCGTGAAGGCCGCCGCGCGGGTGCGGCCCGAGTTGCTCGTGCGGCGCCCACCCGGCCGGCCGGCGATCACGGCCGAAGCCCCGTTGACGTCGACACCCGCCCGGGCGCGCGTGGCGACGGAGCGCGTGATCGTGCTCGGTGCCTCCACGGGAGGTACGCAGGCCGTGAGCTGCGTGCTCGAGGCGTTGCCGGCGGAGTGCCCCGGCATCGTCGTCGTGCAACACATGCCGGAGGGCTTCACCCGCTCGTTCGCCGATACACTCGACAGTTTTTGTCGGCTGAAGGTCAAGGAAGCGGCCGACGGCGACGAGGTGCTCCCCGGTCGGGTGCTCATCGCTCCCGGCGGCCTGCATACGATGATCAAACGGCAGGGCGCGCGCTACTTCGTCGAGGTGCGCGATGGTCCGCTCGTGAGCCGCCACCGGCCTTCGGTCGATGTGCTCTTCCGCTCCGCCGCCCGCGCGGTCGGCTCCGGCGCGACCGGCGTGATCCTCACCGGCATGGGCGACGATGGCGCCCTCGGCCTCAAGGAGCTGAAGGACGCCGGCGCCTTCACCATCGCGCAGGACGAGGAGTCGTCCGTTGTCTTCGGCATGCCGAAGGAGGCGATCAAACTCGGCGCCGCCGCTCGCATTCTGCCGCTCGATCAAATTGCAGGAACCATCCTGAACGGCCGATGAGAACGTCCGTCCTCCGTTTTCCGAGGAAACCACGCCGGCCCGCCCGCAAGACGGTCCGCTCCACCAATCCCGACGCCTTCCCCCCCATGAAGAAGATCCTTGTCGTCGACGACTTCGAAGTCGTCCGGCTCTACCACTCGATGTTTCTTTCGCAGAAGGGCTATCGCTGCATCCCGGCCAGCGACGGCAAGGAAGCGCTCGGTATCCTGCGCCAGCAACGCGTCGATCTCGTGCTGCTCGACCTCGTGATGCCGAAGATGAGCGGGCAGGAAGTCATCCGGCACATCCGCGCCATCCCCGAGCTGGCGACGCTGCCGATTCTCGCGATCACCTCGGAGGCGATGCGTGCCGAGGAGACCTTCCCCGGCGATCGCCGCCACCTCCGGTTCCTCCTCAAACCGGTCATGCCCGACACGCTCGTCACGCAGGTGCGCTCGATGCTCGAGCAGGATTCCCCCGCCGCCGCCTCCGCCTGAGCCGATGAACGTGCCGCTGCAGATCCGTCGTTGGCGCGAGGCGCTGGACCGGTTCCGCCCGGTCTGGCCCGGCCGCCGCGCGGCGGTCACGTCCGACCGGTTTGGCGACATCGCCGTCGCGCTCGATTGTTCGCGCGCGACGCTGCTCTCCTTCGGCTCCGAATCCGACAAGGAGTTCACCGCGCTCGCACAGGAGGTCGGCCGCTTCAACACCGGCCTGGATCAACTCCGGCGCCAGGCGTCGCAACTTTCCGCCGTGGTCGAGGACCGCGACGAGGAGCGCGCCCTCTCCGCCGCCTACGCGCTCTACAAGGGCTCGGTCGACCTCGTGCACGCCAGCCTCGGCGTTGCCGTTTCCGAGCAGGAGCAGATGCAGGTCGTCGAGCAGCAGCTGCTCCACGCCTGCGTCGCGCGCAGCGCCTTCGAGCGCAACGACATGATGCTCCGGCTCCTCACGATGAACATCCGCATGGAGGCCGTCCGCCTCGATGCCGAGCAGCAGAGCGTGTTCTTCAACGTCGCGGCCGCCATCGGCGAGATCGCGCAGAAGGTGCTCGAGAGCTCCGCCACCGCCTTCGGTCGCATCGAGACGATCGTCCAGGAGGCCGCCGCCGAACGTGACGGACTGCGCCGCCTCGAGGAGACGCTCCACCGCCGCGCGCACCGCAGCGTCGAAACGATCTTCCACGAACTCGAACGCCTCCGGAAGGCGCTCGCGCCCTGCGCCGATCGCAACCGCGCCGTCGCCGAGCGCCTCGAACGCACCGGGCCGATCACGCTCTCGATGCTCATGGCGCTCCAGCACCAGGACATCGTCCGCCAGAAGCTCGAGCACATCGCCGTGGGTTTCGGCGACATCGCCGCGCACCTGCCCGCCGCCGGCGCTGGACCGGGCCCCGACGGCGCATTCGTCCACCAGGCCGCCTCCGTGCAGCACGCGCAGCTCCGCGCCGCGCGCGACGAGATCGAGCAGGCCGGTGGCGAGGTCACCGGCGGGCTCCGCCAGCTCGTCGAGCACGGCGAGGCGTTGCTTTCCGACTACACATCGCTCGAGCAGGCCGTCTCGACCGCGTTCACCGACTGCCGCCTCGCCGATCTCTACCGCGAGCAGATCACCGAGCTCGCCGGCATCGCCGCGCAGGGGCAGGGGACCAACGAGAAGGTCGCCCGCTCCGTGGCGCGCATCGACGAGGTCGTGCGCGTGTTCTCGCAGGAGATCGCCCGGCAGGAGTTCGACGTGAAGATCGTCTCGCTCAACGCGCAGATCGCCGCCGCCCGGATGTCCTCCGCCGGCGCGCTCAACCGCCTCTCCGAGGAGTGCAGCCGCGTGTCCGACGAGATCGGCCGCGTCACCGCCGCGCTCGCCGCCGAACTCGACACCGTGCTCGGCTCGCTCCAGCAGATCAGCGCGCAGGCCGACTCGTTCCTCGCCATCGTCGCGCGCGAGAAGCTCGCCCTCGAGCAGGGCGCCGTGACGGTGAGCGAGCAGCTCCGCCGCCTCAGCGAGCAGATCCAGCGCGACGCCGCGCGCACCGGCGAGGATTTCGCCAAGCTGTTCCAGGAAACGACCTCGCTGCTCCGCGGCCTGCGTTTCCCCGAGCTCATCGCCACGAGCTTCGATCCCGCCGAGGCGCTCTGCCGCGAGCTGCAAACCGCCACCGCGCCCAGTCTCGGTCACGCGCTCGCCGCGCCCGCCGCCGCGAAACTCGCCGCGCACCGCGAGCGCTACACGATGGAAGAGGAGCGCCGGGCCCACGCGAAGGCGCTCGGCGCGTCCGCGGCCACCGCCGCCGCCGCGCGCCCGGAGATCGAGCTGTTCGCCGCGCCCGCCGCGGAAACCGCGCCGACGTTCGCCGCCGAGACCGCCACCGCGGTCGCAGATTCTCCACAAGCCGCAACGGAGGCGGTCGCGCCCACAGCGCCCGAGACCGCCGATGCGGAGAAACCCGTCACGCCCAAGCCCGATCTCGGGCCGGGCATCGAGCTGTTCTAGCCCGCCGATCCCGCTCAGCCATGAACTCGAAAGCCAAGTCCACTCCCGTTCTGGAAACCGCCGCCGCTGCGCAACCCGACCTCCTCGCCGAACCCGATCACGACCTGCTGTGGCGCACGCCCGACGGGCTCCTCGTCGTCGATCCCGCCGGCCTCATCTGCGGCACCAACGATGCCGCCACCCCGCTTTCCGGCCGCGCCCGCACCGCACTCCTCGGTCTGGAGATCGCACGCCTCGATCCACCGGAAGGCGCGGGACCCACGGCGTTGCTCGCCCGGCTCGCCCCCGGTTCGTCGCTTCAGGGCGAGTGCGCCATCGCCACGCCCGCGGGCGAGGTGCGCCACGTCGATGTCTCCGCGTTCCGCCTCGGCGAGCCCGACGGCCGCGCGTACCTGTTTCTCCGCGACGACGCCGCCCACGCCCGCCGCCTCGCCGAGCTGCAGTCGGCCAATGCCCGCCTCTCCGCCGCCGCCGCCCGCGCCGACGAGCTGGCCCACGCCGCCGAGGCCGCGAACCGCGCCAAGAGCGCGTTCCTCGCCAGCATGAGCCACGAACTGCGCACGCCGCTCAACGTCATCAACGGTCTCGCCGCCACGCTCGCCGAGCAGTCGCGCGACAGCACCGAGGTCCACTCCGCGCAACTCATCCTCGAGAGCGGGCAGAACCTCCTCGGCATCGTCGAGGAGCTGATCGACTTCTCCGGTCTGCAGGCCGGCCGTGCCAGGCTCGAGCCGCGCGCCTTCGACCTGCTCGGCCTGATCACGCAGATCGTCCGCCACACCGGCACGCTCGCGCGCCGCAAGGGCCTCGCGTTCACCTACCGTATCCGACCCGCGGTTCCGGCGCGGATCGTCGGCGACCCGCGCCGGCTCCAGCAGGTCCTGCTCAATCTCCTCGGCAACGCCGTCAACTACACCCAGCGCGGCGGCGTGCACCTCGACATCTCCGCCACCGCTTCGCAGGGCCGCTGGCGACTCGGTTTCGCCGTGGCCGATACCGGCGTGGGCATCGAGCCCGCGGACCTCGACAAACTCTTCCACCCGTTCGCCCGCGCGGAATTTGGCGAGGCGCGCCAGGTGCACGGCACCGGCCTCGGGCTGGCGATCGCCGCGGCGTTCGCTCAACTCATGGGCGGCGGCATCGCCGTGCGCAGCCGTCCCGGTCGCGGCACGCTCTTCCGTTGCATGATCGAGGCCGACGAGACCGAGGGCGGCGCCGCGCTTGCCACGCTCGCGCCCGCCGGCATGGCTGGGCGGCGCGTCCTCGTGGTCAGCAGCGACCGGCTCACCCGTCGCCTGCTTTCCGATCTGTTCCAGTCGTGGGGCTGTGCGCCCGTGGTCTGGCCCGGGCCCGACCAGCCGATGGATCGCGAGCAGCTCGACCTGCCGATCGATCTCGCGGTCGTCGAGGCGGCGCTCGCGCGCAACCTCGGCCCGATGATCAACCGCCACCTGCAGGCGCATCCGCCTGCGCGCCCGGCGCCGGTCGTCTGGCTCTCGAGTCCCGACCGACACTGGCCCGTGCCCGCCGCCGCCCGCGCGGTGAACGTCCAGCTGCCGCTCGATCCCGCCGAGCTCGCCCGCGCCGCCGCCGGTCTGCTCGCTCCCGCGGGCGAGGCATCCGGTGCAGCCCACGCGCCGGAGGCGAAGCTCGGCGCTCGGCTCCCGTTGCGCATCCTCGCCGCCGACGACATTCCCACGAATCGCGAGATGCTCCGCCGCCTGCTGCAACACCTCGGCTATCGGGCGCAGCTCGCCAGCAACGGCGCCGAAGCCGTCGAGGCGCTGCGTCTCCAGCCCTTCGATCTCATCCTCCTCGATGTCGAGATGCCGGTGATGAACGGCCTCGCCGCCGCGCGCGAAATCCTCCGCCAGTACCCCGACGCCGCGCGCCGCCCGAAACTCGTCGCGCTCACCGCCAACGCCCAGAGCGGCGACCGCGAGCGCTGCCTCGCCGCGGGCATGGACGACTATCTCGCCAAACCCGTGCTGCCGTCTCACCTCGAGGCGTGCTTCCAGCGGTTGTTTGGCAGCGAGGCCGCCGCCGAGGCGCCCGCACCCGCGGTCTCGGCCGGCCCCGACCTGGTCGACCGCGACCAGCTCAACGCCATGTTCCCCGGCCTCCCTCCCGCGCAGGTCGCCGATGTGCTCCAGCAGCTCCAGGCCTCCGCCGCGCGGGATCTCGAGACCGCCTGGCCGCGCCTCGGCAAGGCCTGCGCCGCGCGTGACTGTGCCCACCTCGCGGAGACCGCGCACGGCCTCAAAGGCTGCTTCATGATGCTCGGCTGGTCCCGGCTGGCGGCGTTCTGCAGCGACGCCGTGCTCCAGGCCCGCCGCGGCACCTTCACCGCGTGGAGCACGTTCGGCCCCGAGCTGCAGAAGCTCTACGACCTCTCCGTCGCGGAGATGCGCTGCTTCCTCGAGGAACTCCAGAACGTGACCGCGAAACACCCCGGCCTCTGAACGCCATGAGCGCCTTCCAGCTCCAGACCGGCGACGACACCGCGCGCGTGCGGCTCGAAGGCGAGCTCACAATCGAGGAGTCCGCCGCGCTGCAGGTCGCGCTGCGCACCGCGCTGCGCCAGCCGCGTGTTCTGGAGATAGATACCGCCGCGCTCACCCGCATCGACCTCGCCGCGTTGCAGGTGCTGCTTGCGGCCGCGCGCGCCGCGCGGACCGTGCGCGTCGCCGCCGCCGCCCCGCCCTGGACCGATGCGCTCGCGCGCTACGCCCTCGACTCCGCGTTCGCCGCCAACACCTGAACACCGACCGCGTTTTCTCCCATGCCCAAGACCGTGATCGCCGTGGATGACTCGATGAGCATCCGCGAAACCGTCAAGATGGTGCTCGGCTCCGCCGGCTACGAAGTCCTCTCCGCGGAGGATGGAATGGCCGGCCTGCGCCTGTGCGAACAGCGCAAGGCCGACCTCGTCATCACCGACCTCAACATGCCGCAGATGGACGGCATCACGCTGATCACGCGCCTGCGCGCGCTGCCGCAGTACAAGTTCACGCCGATCATCATGCTCACCACCGAGTCGCAGGACGACAAGAAGGTGGCCGGCAAGAAGGCCGGCGCGACCGGCTGGGTCGTGAAACCCTTCGACCCGGCCCGGCTCGTGACCGTCGCCAAGATGGTCTGCCCGCTGTGAGCGCCCGACCCCGATTCGCGCCATGAACTTCGACGAGATCCAACGCCGCAGCCGCGAACTTTTCCGCCAGGAGGCCACCGACCTCCTGGCCGAGCTCGAGCACGCGCTGCTCGCACTTGAGCGCGAGCCGGCCGACCACGCCGCGATCAACCGCGTCTTCCGCGCGATGCACACGCTCAAAGGCTCGGGCGCCACGAGCGGCTACGCCGAACTGTCCGCGTTTCTCCACCACGTCGAGGATGTCTTCAACGCCGCGCGCGAGGATCGTGTCGCGGTGAACTCGACGATCGTCGATCTCACGCTGCGCCTGTGCGACGCCATCGCGCGCCACCTCGAGGCGCCACCGGAGAGCGCCGCCGCCGTCCTCGCGGCGGCGGATGGCGACATGCAGGCGCTGTTGCGTTTTCTCCCACCCAAGGAGCCGAAAGCCGCGAAACCCGCCGCGGCGGCTCCGGAGGCGGTTGCGAAAGACGTGGCCGCGCCGACCGCGCCGGTCGCCGCCGAGCGGCATTGGCGGATCAGCTTCAGACCGCACGTGGGCGTGTTCCGGCAGGGCATTGACCCCGCGATGTTCCTCGAGCTGTTGCGCGCGCTCGGCGCCTGCGAGATCGAGCCGCTCACCGACGCGCTTCCGCCGCTCGCCGAACTCGATGCCGAACAATGCTACCTCGGCTGGTCCATCCGCCTGGCGACCGCTGCCGACGAGACGGCGATTCGCGACGTTTTCTGTTTCATCGAGGGCGACTGCGACCTCGAGATCGCTCCAGAGTCCCCGCCGGCCGTGGTGGAGCGCTGGTACGTGGAATTCACCGCCACGCCGCGCCTGCTAGCCGCGCCGGGCGGACTGGAACTCGTCCTGCGCGATCTGGGCAGCCTCGGCCGGCACACCGTGATTGCGTCGCCGGATAGTGGAGCTGAGTCGCGCGCCGGTTTGTGGCGGCTGCTGATCGAGACCGCGGAGCCGCGCGAACGGATCGAGGATGCATTCATGTTCGCC
>DATGXA010000051.1:0-12464 GCA_035299125.1 Opitutaceae bacterium | reverse complement strand
TGGGTTGCGCGCCGTAGGGCGCCTGCGCGAACGGCACGAGCCGCAGGCCGATTCCGTGATTGGAGTTCGGGTACTCGGCTGCGAGACGGGACGACAATGTGTCGAGCGCCGTCTGCGCGAGCGCGTCGTCGACGCCCGGCGCGAGGCGGATCTGGGTGTGCAACCAGCGGTCGTTGCGCTCGGCCAGCGAGCCGAAATTGGCGACTTCGCGGTGCATGCTGACGGGGGTCCAGAAATCGAGCGCGAGCCCGCACATCGTGCCTTGGAACGCTTCCGGCACGATCCCGACCACCGTGAACGGGTGGCGGTTGATCTCGATCGTGCGACCGACGACATGCGGGTCGGCGGCGAAACGGCGCCGCCAACAGCGCTCGCCGAGCACGACGAAGTTGTCGCCGCCGGGATGCGAGTCCTCCTCACGAAGAAACGTGCGGCCGTGCAAAGCGCGCACACCGAGCACTTCGAAGAAGTTCGCCGTGACGATCTGGCCGAAGAACCACGAGGGCTTGCCGTCGAGGGATATGCAGGCGGGCGTGGTCTGCGAGCCGATGATGCCGCTGAAGATGCCGTTCAGCTCGCGGGCATCGCGCAGGTCGGGAGGAGAGACGGTGTGCCAGCGCCGATCGCCGCGTTCGGTGAGGAGCACGCGCAGTTGGGTCTGGTCCTCGGCGCCGGGCACCGGGTTGTTCAGCATGTTTTCGCGCCAGCAGAAAACAGTCGTCGTGGCGCCGATGCCAAGGGCGAGCGTGAGTACGACAACGGAGACGAAACCCGGGGCTTTGCGCAACGAGCGGAGGGCGAGGCCAAGATCGCGGAACATGGGAAGGGAAGGCGTTGGTCGGTGGGGGCGGGGCGTCAGTCGGCGCGCAACGCGATCATCGGATCGACCTGCGTGGCGCGGCGCGCCGGCAACCAACAGGCAAGCCCGGCGACAGCGGCGAGCACGAGCGGCACGCCGAGAAAGACAAACGGATCAAACGGGCTCACGCCGAACAAGAACGCCGCGAGCAGGCGCGTGATGCCGGCGGCAAGGCACAGGCCGATCGCGACACCGGCGGCGGTCAGGCCGAGGCCCTGCCTCAGGACTTGGCGCACGACGTTGACGGCTTGCGCGCCCAGCGCCATGCGGACGCCGAACTCACGCGTCCGTTGGCTCACGGTGTAGGCCATGACCGCGTAGACGCCCATCGCGGCCAACCCCAACGCCACGGCGCCGAGCAACACGAGCAGGATCACCGCGAGGCGTTGCGGCAGCAGCGCCAAGCCGGAGTGCAGGGCGAGCGGCACCGCCTGCTGCACCTCGACCGCGGGGTCGAGTTCGCGCAGCACGCGCCGAAGCGCCGGCGCGTACGCGGCGGGATCACCCTTGGTGCGCACGCAGATCCCCAGATCGAGATCCGGCACGCCCTGTTGGTACGGGAGATAGAAGAACGGCCGCGGGCGCTCGTCGACGCGGTTGTATTTCCCCGTCTGGGCGACGCCGACGATGGTCCGCCACACGCCGCCGGTGCGGAAACGCCGGCCGAGCGGATCCTGTCCCGGCCAGAAACGACGGGCGAGTTCCTCGTTCACGATCGCGGCGCCGGGAGCATTCGCATCATCGGCGTCCGTGAAATCACGACCGGCCAGCAGCGGGATCCGCATGGTGGCGAAGTAGCGCGGCGAAACGATGGCGTATTCGAATGTCTGTTCGTCGCCCGGCGAGCGCTGGTAGCCTTCCGGGTTCACATCCCAGCCCTTGCAGCCGGCGAGGCCCAGCGGAAACCAGCTGGCCAGCGCGGCCTCCTCGACCTCGGCGCTCGACGCGAGTCGCTCGCGAAGGCGGCGATAGAAGACCAGGCCGGTGTCGCGATCGTAGCCGTTCATGCCGATCTGCATCCCGGCGATGAGCACGCGATCCGGTGTGAAACCCACGTCCACCCGGCGCGCCTGACGCAGCCCGCGCACGCACAGGCCGGCGCCGACGACGAGCAGCACCGCCAACGCGACCTCGACGACGACGAGACTATTGCGCAAACGGTGGTGCCCTACGCCGCCGGTCGCCGCGCGACCGCCGTCCTTCAACGTGCTGGCGAGATCGAGACTCGTGGCGCGCCAAGCCGGTACCAGCCCGAAGCCGAGGCCGGTCGCGAGCGCCACCAACACGGTGAGACCCAGTGTGACGCCATCGAGGCCGAAGGTGATCGCGGGTCCTTGGCGGAGCGCCGCGGGGACGAGCAGCGGCAGCGCGTTCACCAGCCAGCTGGCGAGCAGCACGCCGAGTGCGGTGCCGACCAGCGTGAGCAACGCGCTCTCGACGAGAAACAGTCGGAGCAGGCGCGCGCGGTCGGCACCGGCGGCGAGGCGGACTGCGATCTCCTTCGTGCGATTCACGGCGCGGGCGAGCAGGAGATTGGCGACATTGGCGGCCACGATCAGTTGGACGCCGAGGCTGACCGCGAGAAGGAGCCAGAGCACCGGGCCGAAGACGGATTGGCCGCCCCATGGAACCTTGCTCAACGGCGCCACGCGGTGGTGGATGTCGGTGCTTTCCTTCGGGTAGGCGGCTGCGAGTCGCGCATCGGTGAGCGTGACCGCCGCCTGCGCCTGTTCGAGCGTCACGCCTGGCCGGAGGCGGGCGAGATTGTGCCAACCGCGGGCGGTGCGGCGGTCGAGAAACCCGGTGCTCTGGTTGCGCACCTCCCAGATCATCGAGGCTGGTGCCCAGATTTCGGAGGCGGCCGGCGGCGAGCTGCCGAGAAACGCCTGCGGCACCACACCGACGACCGTGAACTGGCGGCGATTCAACTCGATCTCGCGGCCGACGATGTCCGGATCGGAGGAGAAGCGACGGCGCCAGAGTTGTTCGCCGATCACCACGACGAAGTCTCCGCCGGGCTTGCGGTCCTCGTCGGGCAGGAAGGTGCGACCGAGCAGGGGTGCGACCCCAAGCAGCTCGAAGTAGTTCGCGGTGACGACCTCCGCACGGACCCATTCCGGCTGGCGATCGACCACGAGACTCGCGGTGGTGCTCATCGACGCTTCGGTGCCGACGAAGACCTCCCGCACCGCCGCGAAATCGCGCAGGTCCGGGAGCGAGGCGCAGCCGCCGCCCTGATTCGAGACCAACGCGACGAGTCGCGCTTGGTCGGTGACGCCCGACATCGGCCGCAACACGAGCGAGCGGAGCCAGCACAGCACGACGGCGTTGGCCCCGATCCCGAAGGCGAGCGACAGCGCGACGACCGCGGTGAAACCCGGGGATTTCAGGACCTGGCGGAGGGCGTAACGGAGATCGGCCAACATGGGGAGACCGCCAAAGTCGCAAGACCGGTGCCAAGGCGGTGACTAGTTGCAACGTGTTCGTCGGCAGGAACGTGGAAAATTCGACGCAATCGCGGGCGCCGAGGCGCGCGTCGGAAACGGCATCCCACAATCCCAGATTCGGGACACGCTCGGGCGCTCGTGGTCAGGACATTGCCGAACCCTCGCTCCGGGACTTTGCCTGTTCGCGGGATCGGCGGCCGGCGGGTGCTCCGACTCAGTCACCACGCAATGCGATGAGCGGGCTCACGCGCGTGGCTCGGACGACAGGAAGCCAGCAAGCGAGCAACACGGTGGTGATCATCGTCGCGGTTGCGATCGCGAGGGTCGGTGCGTGCAGCGGGGGCACGCCGTAGAGAAGCGTCTGGAGCGCTTGGCCGATCAACCATGCGCCGAGTCCGCCGAAGACGAGACCGACCGCGAGCAACCGCAGGCCCATGCCCAAGAACTGGCGACGAATCTCCTCCGGTTGGGCGCCGAGCGCGGCGCGTACGCCGATCTCGCGCTGCCGCTGGTTCACGGCATAGCTGAGCATGCCGTAGGTGCCGAGGCCGGAGAGCAACAGCGCCACGCCGCCGAACACCGCGGCGAGGATCGCCGGCGAGCGGCGAATCACGAGTGTATCGGCGATGCGGTCGCGCAGCGGGCGGAGGTCGTCGACCGGTAGACCGGGATCGAGCTGCAGCACGGCCTTGCGGACGGCAGGCGCGAGTGCCTGCGGCGCGAGTCCCGAGCGGAGGATGATCGAGAAGCCGCCGTGGCCCTGTTGCGGGAAATAGACCGCGCCATGGCCGGCTTTTTCGGTCAACTGCGCCTGCTTCACTTCACCGACCACGCCGACGATCGTGAACGCGTTCTCCGGGGTTACGTTGATATCCTGCGCGATGCGCCGACCGAGCGGGTCCTGGCCCGGCCAATAGCGCTCGGCGAAAGCCTGATCCACGACACACACGCGCGCTTCGCGGTGGCTGTCGGCATCCTCGAGCAGACGGCCGCGCAGGAGCGGAATCCGCATCGCGGCCCAATACTCGGCGGAGACCCACGAGAGGTAGTGCGCGAGCAGCGGCTTCCCCGGTTGCGGCGGCTGTCCCTCGATCGCGACGACGCTGTCGTTGGTGCGTTCGGAAAACGGCAGCCCTGTCGAGAGCGCCGCGTGTGAGACGCCCGGGATTTGCCTCAGTGCGGGCAGGAGACGCTCCGCAAAGGCGAGTGTGGCCTCGTTGTTCTGGTAGCTTTTCCAAGGCAGCGAAATCTGGCCGGAGAGCACCTGGTCGGGCGAGAAGCCCGATGGCGTGTCGAGCGCGCGGGCGAGGCTGCGGCTGAGCAGCCCGGCGCCGGTGACGAGTACGAACGCGATGGTGATCTGCGCGACGATGAACACGTGGCGAACGCGTTGGGCGGCGCGGCCGGTCGTGCCGCCGCGGGAGCCGGACTGGAGCGTCTCGGCGAGATGGGCACGGAGGTTGAACCAGACGATCGGCGCGGCGATGAGCAGCCCGACGAGGAGCGCCACGAACAGGGAAGCGACAGCGACACGGCCGTTGAACTCGACCGTGGCGCCGAGTGGCATGAGGTCGGTGCCGAGCGTGCGCGTCAGATCGATGCCGAAGGAGCCGAGCAGGATACCGAGCAGAGCGCCGCCGAGCGTGAGCAGCATCGTCTCGACGACGACCTGGGCGATGATGTGGCGACGACCGGCGCCGAGCGCCTGACGCACGGCGAGGTCGCGCATGCGGCTGTTGGCGCGGATGAGGAGCAGGTTGGCGAGGTTGAATGCGCCGATGATCAGCAGGCAAAACACGCCTGCCTGCAGGAGCACGAGGGTGGGGCGGATCGCGCGCACGTGGTCTGCGTGCAGCGAGCGCACCGTCGTGTGGTAGCCGGCGTCCCTGATGAGCTGAGCGAGGGGATCGTTGACGAGGAGGTTGGCGTTGAGGGCGTCGATTTGCGCTTGGGCGGTTTCGAGTGAGGCGCCCGGTGCGAGGCGCGCGACCATGGCGTAGCTGTTCGAATGGCGGCGGTCCGGAGCGCGATCCTCGACGGCGTGGGAGGCAGGTCGGAAAAACTCGGCGCGGCTCGAGAGAAACCGGAACCCGGGCGGGAGCACACCGACGACGGTGACGGTGAGGCCGTCGTTGAGAAAAGTGCGGCCCACGACGTTCGGATCGGCATTGAAGTGATTCCGCCAGAAACGATCCGTCAGCACCGCGACCTGGTCGGTGGAGTAGGTGAGTTCATCGTCAGTGAATGTGCGGCCGAGCGCGAGCGGCACGCCGAGCGTGGCGAAGAATTCCGGCGTGACGCGCATGAGCGGCACGCGATCGGGTGAATCGCCGTCCCCGACGATCACACTGCCGTCCTGATACATCGCCAGCGTGGGCAGCGCAGGGAGCGCGCCGCGGCGATCGAAATAGTTGGGTACGGAGGTGCCGGAGCGTTCGGCACCGGCGCCCGGGTACCCGTTGAAGAGGCAGACGAGGCGCTCGGGCTCGGGAAACGGCAGCGCGCGGACGAGCACCGCATCGACGACCGCGTAGATCGTGAAGTTTGCACCGAGGCACAGGGCGAGCGTGAGCACCGCGATGGCGGTGAAACCGGGAGTCTTCGCGAGCGAGCGGAGGGCGATGCGGAGGGCGGTTGGCATGGTGAACAGTTGGCCAGGCGCGGGGAGTGCCCGGGCGGAGGGCATCGATTGCAGAGCGTATGCCAGTTCGGGGTCGCGGGTGTTAGTCCGCGGAGACCAACGCCTTGGGTTCTGTGCTGGTTCGCGCCGGCGCCTTGAACTCCGCGGTGCCGGGAAAACGTTTTCCCGGAAACGGGACGCGACCGCTGTCGATCAGCCGCCGCGAGGCCTTGGCGTCCTGCGGGTGATGCGCGGAAGCGAGGCGGATGCCTCAACGCGTTTCGGGCGGGCGCGGCGCGGCGGCAGTTTTCTGAAGTTGTCGTTGGATCTGCTGTTCCGCCTGGTCGATCGCGCTGCGATAGCCGGCGGGATCGACGAATGGATTGGATTCGGCGCCGAGGCGGGCGCGTTTCTCTTTCAGCGCACAGGCGAAGCCGTGCGGGGCGAGATAGATGTCGCAGGGGAGGGCGCGCAGGATCGTACACGAGCGCAGAAGATCGGCGCCGATGTTCGGATACTGCGGGTTGGCGACGAGGTCGTAACCCGGCGCGGTGAGGCTGGCCATGAACACGATGTCGTAACTCCTGCTCTGGTCGCTCGTCCGCATCGTCCACGTCGTGGAGCCCTTCGTGTGACCGGGGGTGAGGTGCGCGGTCAGCGCGACGCCGCCGAGCGCGACGGTCTGGCCATCGGCGACGATGCGGTCGGTGACGACCGGAGGAAACGGCAGGGTGTCGCCCCAATGGAAATCGCCCTTGCCGCCGCGCGCCAGTCCCTCGGCCTCGGGTGCGGTCGCGATCAAGGTGGCGCCGGAGCGGCGCTTGAGTTCGGCGAGCCCGCCCGCGTGATCGAGGTGGGCGTGACTGGTGAGCAGAATCTTGATGTCCTCCATTTTGAAGCCGAGCTCCTGCACGTTCTTCTCAATGAGCGCCGCGGTTTCGGCGAAGCCGCCTTCGAGCAAGATGTGACCTTCGGGCGTGGTGATCAGGTAGGAGGCGACATCCGATGCGCCGACGTAGTGGACGTTGCCGATGATGCGGAACGGCTGCGCGGGCTCATTCCACGAGCGAAACAGCTCGGTCGACTGGGCGCTCGCGGCCACGGCCGAGAGCCAGAGCCCGCCAGCGGCGAGGATCGTGCGGATTCGCGGGTGGATGAGAAATGGACGATTGGGATTCATGGAAGAGGCAGTCGAGACGTGGGAGTTGAGATGTGGTTACGAGGAAAGGCGGGTGGTCGTCCGGCGGGCTTGGCGGCGCCGCGCCGCGGTTCCGGGTCATTCCGAACGTAGCGCGACGAGCGGATCGACACGGCTGGCGCGGCGGGCCGGGAGCCAGCTCGAGAGCAGGACGATCAGGCCCATCGCGACGGCGGCGAAACCGATCGAGGGAATGTGGAGCGCCGGCATCGAGAATAGAATCGATTGCATTGCCCGGCCGATGGCGAGAGCGCCGACTCCGCCGAGCAGCAGGCCGATGCCGAGCAGCCGCAGCCCGGAACCGAGGAACATCCGGCGAATGCCTTCGGGCCGCGCACCGAGCGCCGTGCGGATGCCGATCTCGCGTTGCCGCCGAGACACGCTGTAGCTGAGAACGCCGTAGGTGCCGATGCCGGCGAGCAGGAGCGCCACGGCGGCGAACACACCGGCCAACACCGCCGGCGAGCGACGGACCAGCAGCGTGTCGTCGATGCCCTGCTGGAGCGGTCGGAGGTTGTCGATGGGCAGAGCGGGATCGACCTGGAGCACGGCTTTGCGCAGTGCGGGGATGATCGCGCCATCCGGCAGCGCGGTGCGCACGAGAAGGGAGAAGTTGAAGCCGTCGGTAACCGGGAACGGACAATAGACGGCGCCGTGGCCCGCCGGTTCGGCTACTTCGTTCTGCTTCACCTCGCCCACGACCCCCACGATGGTGATCGCGCGGGCGGGATCGAACGGCGCGCCGAAACTCAGCCGGCGCCCGATCGGATCCTGCCCGGGCCAGTAGCGTTCGGCGAAGGCGCGATCGACCACACAGTTTTGCGCGGGGCGGTGGTCGTCCGCCTCCTCGAGATAGCGACCGCGGAGCAGCGGGATCCGCAGGAGCGACCAATAGTCTGCGGAAGCCGTGGAGACGTAATGCGCGCGCACGGCTCCTCCCCGGGAGTAGTCGAAGCCCTCGGCCGAGATGGCATTGTCGCTGGCTCCCCCGGTGAACGGCACACCGGTGCCGATGGCGGCCTGTTCGACCCCCGGCAGCGCGCGCACGGCGGCGAGCAGGCGTTCGGAGTAGGCGAGCCGGGCCGCCGTATCGCGATAGTTGATCCAAGGCGGCGAGATCGACCCGGCGAGCACGTTGTCGGGAGCGAAACCGGGATCGGTGCTCAGGACACGCTGAAGGCTGGTCGCCAGCAGGCCGGCACCGGCGAGCAAGGCGAACGCGAGCGCGATCTGCGCGACGATGAAGATCTGGTTGAGCCGCCGGGCGTTCCGGCCGGTCGAGGCGGTGCGGCCCACCTCGTGCAACCCGGCGGCGAGATTCAGACGGCGGTTGAACCAGACCAACGGGGCCGCGAGTCCCAGCCCGACGGCCAACGACGCGGCAAGCGCGGCCAGCGCGGCGCGGGGGCCGAGGCCGATCTCGCCGCCAAGCGGTATCTGGTCTGCTCCGAGCGTGTGGAGGAGCCCGATACCATAGGCTCCGAGCGCCAGACCGGCCAGTCCTCCGGCCAGCGCGAGCAGCAGGGGCTCGGCCAGAGTCTGGCGCAGAAGATGGCGCCAGCCGGCGCCAAGCGCGAGGCGGACGGCGATGTCGTGCTGGCGACCGGCGGCGCGCACGAGCACGAGGTTGGCGAGGTTGAAGCAGCCGATGAACAGGAGCAGCAGCACCGCGCACTGGAGCAGCAGGAGGAGCGGCCGGATGGTGCGCACGTAGTCGGCGTGCAGGTCGGCCACGGTGGTGTGGAAACCGGCGTCCTTCACGACGGCGGCGAAGGGATCGCTGGCGGCGAGGCGTGCGTTGAGGGCGTCGAGCTGGGCCTGCGCCTGCGCAAGGGTGGCGGCGGGCGCCAACCGCCCGAGCATCTGCCAGCCGTTGTTATGGCGGGCTTGTGGCGTGCGCTCTTCCGGCGCGTGGGCGGCGGGACGGAAGAACTGGGCGCGACTGGAGAGAAAACGGAATTCCGACGGCAACAGGCCCACGACGGTGACGGTGTTGCCGTCGTTGAGAAACGTGCGGCCTATCACGGCCGGGTCTGCGTTGAACTGGCTGCGCCAGAACGAATCGGTGATCACGGCGACCCCGTCGGCGCCGTACGCCATCTCGGCTTCGTTGAAGGCGCGCCCGCGGGCGAGCGTGACGCCGAGCGAGGAAAAGAACTCGGGCGAGACGCTCATCATCCGCACGCGGTTCGGCGACTCGGTGCCGCCCAGGACGAGGCTGCCTTCGCGGAACACCGCGACGGCGGCAAAGGCCGCCAGCCCTTCGCGTCGCTCGAAGTAGTTGCTCATCGATGAGCCGATACGGGGCGCGCCGGCGGCGGGATAGCCGTTGTTGAGCGTGACGAGGCGCTCCGGCTGCGGGAACGGCAACGGGCGCACGAGGATCGCATCGACACAGGCGAAGATCGCGAGATTGGCGGCGATGCAGAGTGCGAGCGTCGCGACCGCGGCGGCGGTGAACCCCGGGCTGCGGGCAAGCGTGCGGAGTGCGAGGCGGAATGATGACATGATGATGGTTGGCCGAGCAGGAGGTCTAGTTGCCGCCGAACGCGAGCACACGGCGGCCGATCTCGGAGCGTCGGCGGGCGAACGGGGCGCTCGAGTGTTCGAGGCGCGGGAGGATTTTGCGCCAGCGTTGGGCGGCATGGCGCAACTCGTCGCCGGCCCGCGCGGGCCCGATCTCGGTCAGCGCGAGGCTCGTGTAGAAGAACGGGAAACGGCGCCAGGTGCCGTCGGCGAGGTGCAATGTAGCGAGATGCGCGAGACCGCCGCGGAGCCGCTGATCGGCGCGCGGGAAGAGCCCGTTGGCGAGATTGCGCCAGTAGCCGACGGTGCAGGTGCCGCAGCAATAGGTGCCGGCGGCGGCGCCCGTGCGTTCCGACTCGTCGATACGTGCCGTCATGTTCGCCACGGCGCGGTCGAGCGCGGCCTGAGTTGCCCGATCGCGCTTGGGCAACGCGGCGAGCACTCGGCAGGCTTCCTCGCCGAGGAGGTGGCCGACTCCGGCGCCGGTGCGAACGACTTCGCCGGTGAACAGCCGGATGCCGCCTTTGCGATCGTCTTCGGTCGGGGCAAACGTGCCCGCGTACGCGCCGGGCAGCCCTTGACGGCCGACGATCCAGCGGATCGCGGCGATGCGTACGGAGGCGGGCAAGGGCCGCTGGGAGAAGAGCGCCTCGGCGAGCGCGTCGATCACGGATTCAAGGCTAGCGGTGGCGAGTGGGGTCATGGACGGGAACGCAACTCGACTGTGGTGCTCGAGCTGGAATGGTGCGGAGAGGGTGTCGTTGCCGCCTGATGACGGTGCAGAACGGCGGTGCTATTCGGAACGAAGCGCTTCAAGCGGATTGATGCGCGTGGCCCGGCGGGCCGGCAGCCAACAGGCGAGCGCGGCGCTGCAGGCCAGAAAGAACGCAACTCCCATGTAGACGAGCGGGTCGCTCGGGCTGACTTCGTACAACTGGGAGACGAGCAGCCTGCTCAGCGCGAGCGCGGCGGGAATCCCGAGCGCCAGGCCGAGCAGGGCGAGCCGGAGGCCCTCGAAGAGCACTTGACCAACGATCTGCTGCGAGGAAGCGCCTAGCGCCATGCGTACGCCAAACTCGTTCGTGCGTCGGCTGACCGAGAACGAGATCACCCCGTAGATGCCCAAACCCGCCAATGTGAGCGCCACGAGTGCGAAGGCGCCGACGAGGCGCGCGACGAGTTGGCGGTCGGAGATCGAGGTGGCGAGTTGCTCGTCGAGCGACTTCACGTCCGGCGCAGGCAGGGTCGCATCGAGGCTGTGGACTGCGGCTTTGATCTCCTCTCGCATACTCGCGGCCGGTCGATTGGTGCGGGCGACGAACGAGAGAAATGCGGTGCCAAATTGGGCGGTGGGATAGTAGATGATGTCCGCCGGCGAGGTGGAGAGCTGTTCGGAACGGATGTCGCCGACTACGCCGACGATCTCACGCGGGATCGAAGCGAGACCGGTGATCAGGCGATGCCCAAGCGGGTTTTCGCCGGAAGGAAATAGCCGGCGCGCGGTTGAAGCGCTGATGATCACGACATCGGGCCGATCGTCGCTGTCGCGCCAGGTGAAGTCGCGACCGGCGAGCAACGGGAGCCCGAGCGTGGAAAAATAGCCGGGCAAGCAGAAGGAGCGGATCGCCAGCCCGCGTTCGTGCAGCGGCGCGATAGACTCGCGCTCAAGCGCGATGGGGGCGCGGGTGTTGTTGCCGGAAACGATCGGAAGGTTGTTGATGCCGGAGGCGGACGAGACCCCGGGGATGGCGACGAGGCGTTCGCGCAGCTCCTGGAAAAATACGGTCTGCCGGGGGATATCCGGGTACTGGGTGCGCGAGAGCTGGATATCGAACGTCACGACGGTCTCCGGTTGGAAACCCGGGGAGACGTTGCGCAGATGCACGAAGCTGCGGAGCAGGAGCCCGGCTCCGACCAGAAGCACCAACGAGAGTGCTATTTCGCCGACGAACAATGTCGCGTGCAGCCGGCTCGTCGCGCGGTCGCCGGTATTCCCGCGGCCGGCGGTCTTGAGGGCCCCAATCGGCGCGGCGCGCGAGACGTGCCACGCCGGGATGAAGCCCATCAGGAGCCCGGTGAAGACGGAGAGCACGAGCGCGAGAACGAGCACCGGGCCATCGATATCGAATTTCTGGGCACGGGGAACTCGACCCGCCGCGACGTATGGCAGCAGCTCGAGCACCCACGTGGCGAACAGGGAGCCGAGCCCGCCGGCGGCCACCGCGACGAGGGTGCTTTCGGCCAGAAACTGACGGATGATGCTGCCCCGGGTGGCACCCAGCGCGGTACGGACGGCGATCTCCTTCCGACGCGCCGTGAGACGCACGAGAAACAGGTTGGCGATGTTGGCGCAGGCGACGAGGAGCACCAGTCCCACGGTCGCGAGCAGCACCAGAACCGTCGCCTGCTGGCCGCGCACCAGATCGGTCTGGAGCCTGCGCGCCACGAGTCCGCTGGCCGCATCGACATGATCCGGATGGGCCGCGCGGTAGCGGGCGCCGACGACAGCAAGCTGCTCGGCGAACTGCGGCATTGTGACGCCCGCTTTGAGGCGAGCGACGATGTACAGGTAGCCGCTGCCGCGCTGGATGAGCTCGGCGGAGAGGTCTTCCGTCTCAAATGGACGGGTGGTCCACACGGGTGTCTGGCCGTACGGGAATCCAAACGAGTCGGGCAGCACGCCCACGACCACGTGCACGCGGTTGTTCAGCACGAGGCTCTGCCCGACGACGCCGGGATCACTGTTGAAGCGTTTCCGCCAGTACTCCGAGGTGATTACCGCGACATCGGCGCCGCCGGGCTGGTCTTCCTCCG